>DATGVF010000091.1:0-21184 GCA_035300645.1 bacterium | reverse complement strand
GCGCGGAGGCGCTCGCCTCCGTGGCGGCGCAGGGACTGCGCGCCAGCCCGATCGGCCAGATCCTCGTCGAACGGAGCGTGGCCGGGTGGAAGGAGATCGAGTATGAGGTCCTGCGGGATGGCGCGGGGACGGCGATCACTGTGTGCAACATGGAAAACGTGGACCCGATGGGCGTCCATACGGGGGACAGCATTGTCATCGCGCCGTCGCAGACCCTGTCCGACACCGAATACCAGATGCTGCGCACGGCGGCACTGCGCATCATCGATGGATTGGGAATCACCGGAGGGTGCAACATCCAGTTCGCTCTCGACCCCTACAGCGACGCGTACTTCGTGATCGAAGTCAATCCCCGCCTCTCGCGGTCGTCCGCGCTGGCAAGCAAAGCCACGGGGTATCCCATCGCGCGGGTCGCGGCAAAGATCGCGATCGGGCTACGGCTGGACGAAATCCCCAACCGGGTGACGGGCCAGACGAAGGCCGCGTTTGAACCCGCGCTGGACTACGTCGTGATCAAGATCCCCCGCTGGCCGTTCGATAAATTCCCGACTACCGACCGGCACCTGGGGACGCAGATGAAGGCCACGGGTGAAGTGATGGCGATCGGCCGATCCTTCCCCGAGGCGCTGCTTAAGGCTGTCCGATCCCTGGACCTCCCCACGCGCGGCTTGCACCTGCCAGACGAGTCTACGTGGACGGACGCCGAGGTGACCACGTGGGTCGCCGACCCCACCGACCGTCGCGTGTTTGCCATTGCGGAAGCGCTGCGCCGCGGGTGGACAATCGACCAACTGGCCATACGCTCCGGCATCGACCGCTTCTTTCTGGCGGAAATCGAGCGCATCGTTTCTTGCGAACGCCGATTGGCCGAGGGAAGAGCCACCCTAGAGGAAGCGAAACGGCTGGGATTGTCAGACGCCGCCATTGCCGCAGTCGTGGGAGCGAGCGAAGAGGAGATCCGCGCCCGGCGCGCCGCGTCTGCACTGGGCCCGGTCTATAAGATCGTGGATACGTGTGCCGGGGAGTTCCCAGCTGCGACCCCGTACTACTACTCCACCTACGAGACCGCGGATGAGCGCCCCGTCCTCCAGCGGCCCCGCGTCGTCGTCTTAGGCGCCGGACCGATCCGCATTGGGCAAGGCATCGAGTTCGACTACTCGACCGTGCACGCGGTCAAAGCCCTGCGGGAGGCCGGCTACCAGGCCGTCATCATCAATAACAATCCGGAGACAGTGAGCACGGACTTCGATGTCTCCGACCGCCTCTACTTCGAGCCACTAACGCTCGAAGACGTGCTCCCGATTCTTGAGCGCGAGCGGCCCGTGGGCGTGCTGGTGCAGTTTGGCGGCCAGACGGCCCTCAACTTGGCCGCTCCCCTGTCGAATGCCGGCGTGGAGATCTTGGGAACGTCCGTGCCCTCGGTCGACATCTCCGAAGATCGGGAGAAATTTGCCGCTCTCCTGGCCACGCTGGGTATTGACCGTCCGGACGGAGGCGGGGTGCGGTCGCTCGAGGCCTGCGACACCCTTCTGGCCCGGATCGGGCTGCCGGTGATGGTGCGACCCTCCTACGTATTGGGAGGACGCGGCATGGAGATTGCGGAGACGGCCAAACAGGTGCGCTCTCTCGTCACCGATGCACTCTTGGCCGACCCGGCTCACCCTGTGCTGATCGACCGCTACATCGACGGACTCGAGATCGAAGTCGACGCGATCTCGGATGGGACGTCCGTGCTCATCCCCGCCATCATGGAGCACATCGAGCACGCGGGCATCCACTCCGGGGACAGCATCGCGCTGCTGCCGGCCCAGCGCCTCCCCGAGGACGCATCCGCGAGCGTCGTGGCCATCACCACCCGGATCGCGCGAGCCCTGCAAGTGCGTGGGTTCATTAACCTTCAACTCGTCTACGATGGGACGCGCTGTTTCGTCTTAGAAGCGAACCTGAGGGCGAGCCGGACTGTCCCGTTTGTCAGCAAAGCGGTAGGAATCCCGCTCGTCCCGATCGCCACGCGCGTCATGCTCGGAGATACTCTGGCGGATCTGGGGTGGGAAGGCGTACATCGGCTGCCCGCACCTTCGCGCGTGGCCGCGAAGGCTCCGGTGTTCTCGATGGAAAAACTGCCCGGGGCGGAGGTCGCGCTCGGACCGGAGATGCGATCGACCGGCGAAGTCATGGGATTCGGAGAGAATGCAGACACAGCCCTGCGCGCCGCGTTGCTGGGAGCCGGGTGGCACCTCCCCGAGCGGACGCTGCTGGTGTCGCTGGCGGATCGGGACAAAGCCAAAGCCGTCCCTTTGCTGCGGGAGTTTGCGGCTGTGGGCTTCCACCTCGTAGCCACGCCCAAGACCGCCGACGCCCTACACCGTGCGGGGGTTGAGGCGGAAGCTGTGGCTTTCGACCAGCTCCGCGATCTGCACGTAGGGTGGGTCCTCAACACCCCCACCCGAGGCGGCGATCCGTCCCGACGGGGCTTCCAACTCCGCCAGCGCGCGCTGGAGCGACGCATTCCGTGCATTACCTCGCTGGATACGGCCTCGGCGCTGCTGCACGCGCTCCTCGGCGCCGACGGGCGCGAGCCAACGGTGCAACCGCTGCCCGAATCGGCCTGGGGGTAACGGACGCACGCGGGTCGCGGAGGTTGCCTCACCCCTCAAACGCCCCTCAAGGAATCCCTGGATCACCAGCGTCACCTTCCCAGGATCTCTCCTTCTTGACACATTCCCATATGGGAATATAATAGATTGCGATGCCACGAGCAGCGACTACGACCGATGCCTTTAATGCGATCGCCGAGCCTCGGCGGCGCGAGATCATCAACGCGCTTCGGGGCGGCCGCGCGCATGCGGTCGGGGAACTAGTAAAGAGACTCCGGATTCCCCAGCCGGCCGTCTCGAAACACCTCGGCGTGTTGCGCAGGGTCGGGATTGTGTCGGTCAACAGGCACGGCCGGCGCCGGATGTATCGTCTCAACGCGGAGGAACTGAAACCCGTGCATGACTGGGTGAAGACTTATGAGAGCTTCTGGACTCATGAGCTCGACCGAATCAAGGAGCGGGCCGAGCGGAAGGCGACAGAACGAATGGCTGACAAGGGCTGACGAGTCAAAAACGAGGAGGAGACCATGCTAACACCTATTGCGGAACAAGGGATTCACGAACTCGTGTTTGCCAAGGACGTCGAGATCGCAGCACCGGTCGAGATTGTGTTTGAGACGCTGCTGGAGCAGCTCGGGCCGCACCACGAAACAGCGCCGGAGTCGCCGCTACCAATGAAGCTCGAGGCGTGGCCGGGCGGTCGCTGGTACCGGGATCTTGGGAACAGCACTGGCCATTTTTGGGGACATGTCCAGGTCATCAAACCGCCCAAGCTCCTGGAAATCTCGGGGCCGCTTTTCATGTCGTATCCGGCCATTGCACACCTGCAGTACCGGCTGACAGCGGAAGGCGGCGTCACCCGTCTCAAACTCACACACAGAGCGATCGGACAGTTCCCACCCGACCATCGGGATGCCCTCGCAGGAGGGATGGAGCCCTGGAGCCACACCCTTATGAAAGTTCGGGAAGTGGCGGAGCGTCGAAAGGGCGCGGTCGGGGGAAGCCGTTAAGGACTGACGGAGCAGCGCTTTCTCCTGGCTGGGCTGCCCAACGGAACCGTGGTGTAGGGGCGCACCCTGGCCCTGATAGTGACAGGTGCTCGGAGCGGCGGGTTCGACTCCCGTCCGGTTCCCTTCCTTAACACCCAATAGCCCCGCGGATACGCGCTCTTCAGAGTCGATCAACGGCAGTGAGGCGGATTGCCCTGCGGTTGGAGGAACGTGCGACTGACTGGGTGCGGCCCTGCGGCTCCCTACGTGAGACCAACAAAAGATCGCGCCTTTGTCCTCCGCCAATAAACGGGCGGCGCATCAAAAGCAATCACGTGTGGAACAGCGGCTTCGAGCCGCGTGACCGTCGTCACCTGCAGGCCCAACTTGCCAAAGATCCCCGACCAGAACCGCGCTTCCGCGTGATTACGGTACGGCCGGCTCACCACCAGATAGGCCGCCCCGGTCTGGACGATCCGCGCGATATACCCTTTGCTGCGCACCAACCGGGCCCGTGCCTGCGCGGCTGCGTGGCGTTCGAACCGCCCAAACGCCAGCACAATGCGCCCTCCGGGTACTCCCACCAGACTCTGCGGTGCCGCGGTGATTGCAGGGCGTGCCAGTCGAACCGCGGGCGGCACTTCCAACGGGCCTTCGCGGACCTCGGCCTGCTGCGTGACCGTTGGGGAAGTGCTCCGTAAGACCGAGTACGGTGCCCACGCCACGAGGGCAACCAACAGCCCGGCGGCGAGGACGCGCAGCATCTCCGTCCCGGCTGGCTCCCGCCGGCCCATTCGCGCTGAACCTACTTCCCAGGTCGCCATCGTCGTCGCTAGATTTCCCCTGCCCCCATAGATTACCTGCCGATTCCCGATCGGCGCGATCGCCTCAAGGGGCGAAGAGCCGCGCGGCTCACTTCCCGATCCCCCGCCATCCATTCAGGATCATCTGCACGGCCAGCGCCGACAGCAGAATCCCCATGACGCGGGTAAAGACATTGATTCCCGTCACGCCGAGCGCGCGGCGCACCGGTTCGGCGCCGAGCAGCACACCGAGGGTCGCGACCATCGTTACGACCATCGCGGCCACAAGCATCATGAGCTTGCCAGGATCGCCGCCGGCGTTCCCGACTAACAGCAGGGTTGCCGTGATGGTCCCCGGCCCACTGAGGAGGGGAATCGCGAGCGGAAACACACTCACGTCTTGGCGCGCGAGGGCATCAGCACTTTCTTCTGGCGTTTCGCGCGTCCCGGACCGCCGTGCAAACAGCATGTCCACGGCAATCAAGAACAACAACACCCCACCCGCAATCTGGAACGCCTCGATCGAGACGCGGAGCGCTCGCAGCAAGGCGGGGCCCGCGCCCGCAAAGAGGGCCATGATGGCGGAGGCGACGGCCACCGCGCGCCACGCAATGCGTCGGCGCGCTGACGGCGTGGCAGCCGGGGTTAGCGCCAAGAATACGGGCACGACGCCTACCGGCTCAACCATCGCCAGTAACGTCACCAGCGCTGACAGTCCGAAACTGAGATCCCCCACCGCGGCCTCGCGCCGATGTGCCTAACGCAGGTCACCCGCCACTGGCGCTTCCTTAGGATAGCAGACAGACGCCCGCTACCCGTCGGCCCGATCCCACGGCGTGGGTTGGAAGGAAGAGGAACTCGACTCGGCCGCTCAGACGCTTACCTCAGCGGAATCCCCAATCCGGCCTTTCCAATCCGCGCGCCGGTGGTTACAATTTCAACCCGGAGACCCTCGTGTGGTGGCATTGTCATATTCTCATCCTCTAGGAGGTCACTGATGGTCCGTGCACGCGTCGTCATATTGGTCGCAGCAGCGTTCCTTGCCGTCGGCTCCCTGCCGACGTGGGCCGCGTTCCAGGGCTTGCGCATCTCCACTCCGTTCCCGTCGCAATCCGCCCGCCTGGGCGAGTCGCTTTCCATCACCCTCACGGTCAAAAACTTCGGACTGCCCCCGCAGACTGTGACGTTGCGGGTTCCCTCCCTGCCCCGCGGGTGGAAGGCCACGTTCTTGGGTGCCGGTCGTGTGGTGGAGTCGGTGTTCGTGGATCCCGACCAGGACAGCTCGGTCACGCTGCGCCTGGAACCGCCCAAGGGGACCAAGGCGGGCGAGTACGATGTGCAAATCGTCGCGAGCGGCCAGAGTGCGTCGGCCACCTTGGCGCTGAAACTGACCTTGGGCAGCGTCCTGCCGCGTCGATTGACATTGGACGCGGAGTTGCCGGTCTTGCGCGGGTCGCCCACCTCGAGCTTCCGGTATCGCCTCACCCTGAAAAATGAGAGCGATCAAGAGATCCTCGTGAACCTGGACACCGACACACCACCCGGGTTCCGAGTCACGTTCACGACGATGGGTCAAGAAGTCGCGAGCTTTCCGATCAAAGGCGGGGAGTCGAGGGACCTCGACACGCAGGTCACAGTCCCCCCCAAAGTGAGCGCCGGCACCTACCCGCTCACCGTTCGGGCTCGCGGAGGGGAGACCAGCGCCGACTTGAAGCTGAGCCTCGAAATCACGGGCCGCCCCGAACTGCGTGTCACGACTCCTGATGACCGGCTCTCCGGTCGCGCGACGGCCGGAAGCGCAACCCCCCTCAAACTCGTGATCAAGAACACGGGGAGCGCGCCAGCCCGAAATGTCGCGCTATCTGCCTCCGAGCCATCCGGATGGGAAGTGAAGTTTACCCCGGACAAGATTGACGAGATCGCGGCCAACGATCAATCTCAGGTCACCGCGTCCATCAAACCGTCACAGAAAGCCCTCACTGGGGACTACATGCTCCCGATCACAGCGAACGCCGGCGACGTGTCGTCCTCTGCGGACTTTCGCATCACCGTGTCCACCTCGACCCTGTGGGGGCTGGTCGGCGTGCTGTTGGTCGCCGTCGCCTTGGGCGTTGTCACCTTCGCAGTGAACCGATATGGGCGGCGATGACGACCGTCATTGAAACGCAAGACCTCACCAAACACTACGGGCCGGTCGTCGCCGTCGAGGGGCTGAACTTGACCCTCGCGCGCGGCGAGGTGTTCGGCCTGCTGGGACCTAACGGATCGGGCAAGACCACGACGATTCTCATGCTCTTGGGGCTGACGGACCCGACGAGAGGCACCGTGCGGGTGCTGGGACACGACCCGTCGCGCAACCCTCTTCAGGTCAAGCGCCGGGTCGGCTACCTGCCGGATTCCGTGGGTTTCTACGACGAGCTCACCGCGCAAGAGAATCTGCGCTACACTGCCCGGCTCAATGGCTTCCCTCGCGCGGAGACGGAAGGGCGCATCGCGGAGGTCCTCACCCGCGTCGGACTGAGCAAGGTGCTCGACCGCCGCACGGGCGCGTTCTCCCGCGGCATGCGCCAGCGCCTCGGCTTGGCGGAGGTGCTGCTGAAGCGCCCGGAGATCGCGATCCTGGATGAACCGACGGCCGGCCTGGATCCCGAGGCGGCCATGGAGTTCTTGGCCCTGATCCGCGAATTGCGCACGCAGGATATCACCGTGCTGTTATCTTCCCACTTGCTGCACCAAGTCCAAGCCGTCTGCGACCGCGT
The DNA here is from genome assembly GCA_035300645.1 of bacterium. GTDB lineage: Bacteria > Sysuimicrobiota > Sysuimicrobiia > Sysuimicrobiales > Kaftiobacteriaceae > 13-1-40CM-64-14. The sequence continues at coordinate 14,036 of DATGVF010000091.1, read as the reverse complement.
GGGCCTGTTTCGCCAGGGGAAGATGGTGCTGGAAGGGACGTTTGAAAGTCTGGCCGACCGCGTGCTCGGCGGCGCGTACCGCATCCGCGTGGAGGTTCTGCGGCCCGATGGCGTGGAGCCCGTCCTGCGCGGGATCCCCGGTGTCCGCAATCTCGTGGAAGAGCGGCCCGGATCGTTCACGCTGGAGGCGCAAGCCGATTGCCGGGCCGAGGTCGCCCGCCGGGTGGTGGGCAAAGGGGCAGACTTGGTGAACTTAACACTAGAGCGGCCGTCATTGGATGAGGTCTACACGCGGTACTTCCAGGAGGTGGGGCGTGAGGCGTGAGGGTTCTCCCTGGACGGGACTCTGGGCCGTCGTCATGAAAGAACTCGCCGACCATCTCAGCAGCGTGCGCATGCAGCTGCTCGAGGGGCTGATCTTCCTCACAGCGCTGGGCTCCACCTACGGGGCCGTGCGCCAATTGAAAGCCTCTGTGGCCGAAGACCCGTACTTGTACTTGAAACTCTTCACCACCGCCCAGGATCCGCTGCCGTCGTTTGTGGCCTTCTTAGGGTTCTTCCTGCCGCTGGCCGCAATAGCGCTCGGCTTTGATTCGATCAACGGGGAACACAACCGGCACACCCTCAGCCGCGTGCTGTCACAGCCGATCTACCGCGACGCTCTGCTCTTAGGTAAGTTCCTGGCGGGGATGTTCACGCTCGGGGTCAGCCTGCTTGCCCTGTGGCTGTTGGTCACGGGAATGGGGCTGCTGGTGCTCGGCGTGGTTCCCGGCATAGAGGAAGTGGCCCGCGGGCTGTTGTTCTTGCTGACGGCGTGGGCGTATGCGGGGATCTGGCTGGCGTTGGCCATCGCGTTGTCTGTGATCTTCCGCCAAACTGCGACCTCGGCCCTGGCGGCCATCGCCGTGTGGCTGTTCTTCGCCATCTTCTGGGACATGGTGGTGCAGGTGATTAGTGCGGCCGCCGTCCCCACGTACTCGGGGAGCCCGTCGGAAACGTTGGCCCAACTCCGTCTGAGTCTGTTTTTGTCACGGCTGTCGCCGAACACGCTGTTTGCAGAGATTGTGCTCGCGCTGCTGAACCCTGCAGTGCGCTCGTTGGGGCCGATCTTCATCACACAGCTTGAGGGCGCGGTGCTCGGAACTCCGCTCCCGGTGGGCCAGAGCCTCTTGTTAGCCTGGCCGCAGTTCACGGGATTAGTCGCGGGTCTGTTACTGCTGTTTGCGGGGAGCTACGTGCTGTTCCAGAGGCAGGAGGTTCGCGCCTAAATTCACCCCAGTTCTTCGGCGCGGGGTCGCCATCGATGCCCTCTGAACGTTCTCGGATCACGTGGGACGGGGGCACGGTGTCCGCGGCCTGGCATCATCCCGCGCACGGCGGAGTCTACCTGGTCCTGGGGCACGGGGCAGGCGGGACCCTGGACACGCCAGACCTCGTCACATATGCCGACGGACTCGCCCAGGTGGGCATCGGCGCCGTGCGGTTTAACTTCCTCTATACAGAGGACCGGCGCAAGGCACCGGACCGGCAGGCGGTTTTGGAAGACTGCTACCGTGCCGTGGCTGATCAGGTGAGGCGTCGCGCCCAGACGCTCTTCCTCGGCGGCCGCTCCATGGGCGGGCGGATCGCCTCCCACATCGTCGCCAGCGGCACTCCTGCGGCAGGACTCGTCTTCCTCAGTTACCCTCTGCACCCTCCGGGTCAACCCGACCGGCTACGGGACAAACACCTCTACACCATCAAAATCCCGATGCTGTTCGTGCAAGGGACCCGCGACGCGTTTGCGCAGCCCGACCTGCTGCAGCGAACGCTGGCCCGCCTACCGACGGCCACCCTGCACGCCGTCGACGGGGCGGATCACGCCCTGCGCGTGCGCGGTCGCGCCCCTGCGGACATCCTGCGGGAACTCGTGGGCGCCTCGGCCGACTGGATCGCCCACACCAGCAGACCTTCGGGGGGCGCCGCGGACTAAACGGGCCGACGCAAGCGCGGGTCGAGGACGTCCCGGATCCCGTCCCCGAGCAAGTTGAACCCCGTCACCGCCAGGAGGATAGCGAGTCCGGGAAACGTCGGGACCCACCATTGCGTCGTGATATAGTCGCGTCCTTCGCTGACCATGACACCCCACTCCGGGGTAGGCGGCTGCGCCCCGAAGCCGATGAAGCTCAACCCCGCCGCGATGAGAATTGCCTCGCCCATGTTAAACGACGCCTGTACAACAAGCGGTGCCAGCGCATTGGGGAGGATGTGGCGGAGCACGATGCGCAGATCCGGGGCTCCCATCGCGCGGGCCGCGTCCAAAAACTCCAGCCGGTTGAGGACCAGCGTCTGCGCGCGGCTCAGGCGGGCGTACACCGGCCAGGTCACCGCCGCAATCGCCACCATGGCATGAGTGAGGCTGGGGCCTAGCGCGGCCGCAATCGCCATGGCCAAAATCAACGAGGGAAACGCGAAAAAGACATCGGTGATGCGCATCAGGACGTGATCGGCCCACCCGCCCGCGAAGCCGGCGATGACCCCGACCAGTGTGCCTACCACGCCGGCCAACGCCACGACGACCAGCCCGACTAGTAAGGAGATCCGTGCCCCAAAGAGCAAGCGGCTGAAGATGTCGCGCCCGAGCTGATCCAATCCCAGCGGGCTGCCTGCTCCGGGCGGGGTCAGACGCTCATCGAGCAGCTGGGCCAGCGGCGATCGTATCGCCAGCAACGGCGCCGCGAGCGCAGCAGCCGCAAACACCAGCACGATCGCCGTCCCCAGCACCACGAGCGGGTTGCGGCCGAACGTGCGCCATCGCAGCGGCCGGGGACGGACCGGCGCTACGGATGGCTCACTCATAGCGGATGCGCGGATCCACCCTCGCATAGAGGAGATCGACGACGAGATTCGCGAGCGTGTAGAAGACGGCCACGACCAACGTGACCCCCATGACCGCGGGAAAATCGAGACTGACCGCGGAGGCCGTCGCGTACCGCCCCAACCCTGGCCACGCAAACACCGTCTCGGTGAGGACCGCACCGGACAGCAAATTGCCAAACGAGATCCCGATGACCGTCAGGGTGGGAATCATCGCATTGCGCAAGGCATGGTGCATGAGAACGCGCAGACGTGTCAGCCCTTTCGCCCGCGCCGTCCGAATGTACTCTTGATTAAGGACTTCCAGCATGGCCGACCGCGTCATCCGCGCGATCACGGCGGTGGAAAAGAGTCCCAAGGTCAGCCCTGGCAAGACCAAGTGCCGTAAAGCGTTCGCGAACGCGGGGCCGTCGGCGGCCAGCAGACTATCAATGAGCAGCACGCCAGTGCGCGGCGGAGGCGGAACAATCGACAGATCGAGGCGGCCCGGGCCCGGCAGCCAGTGTAATCGGTAGTACAGCGACCCCAGCAGCAGAAGCCCCAGCCAGAAGACCGGCATGGCCGCGCCCGCCAACGCGGCGATCCGGACGAGGTGGTCGGCGAGGCGATCCTTGTAGATGGCCGACAGAATTCCGGCGGGAATGCCCAGAAGCAGAGCGATCAGCCACGCGGTACTGCCGAGCTCCACGGTGGCGGGCAGGAATTCAGCGAGGTCGGAGGCGACAGGCCGCCGGGTGCGGATGGACAGCCCGAGGTCACCGCCGGCCAGCCGGCGCATGTATTGCACGTATTGCACGACCACCGGCTGATCCAGGCCGTACGCGTGCCGGTACGCCTGAATCTGGTCCTCCCGCGCGTGCTGGCCCAGCGCGGCGAGGACCGGATCGGCCGGTACTACATGGGCGATGAAGAACGTCAACACGGACACCCCCACGAGCACGAGCCCCGTGGAGGCGATCCGTGTTAAGACGTAACGACTCACATCCTACTTGCTGACGGTGCGGAACTCCGCAAACGCCATCGGGTTCCAGACAAACCCGGAGACGTTCGCGCGCAGCCCAAACCGCTTCAGGGGTTGATAGAGAATCACATACGGACCCTCGTGGAGCACTTTTTCGGTGAGCTGGCGGTACAGCGCCTGACGCTTCATGAGGTCCGGTTCCAGGGCGGCCTGCTTGGCCAGCTTGGAGGCGTCGGCATCACTGTATTGGTTCCGCCATGCGAGCGAGTGCGCCTCGTAGTCGGCAAAGGGCGTGGCATTCCCGTCCGGATCGGGGAAGTCTGGTCCCCACAAGATCATCACCATCTGCCCTTTCTGGGCCCGATAGACATTCAACAGCTGCGCCTGCGCCGTCTCCTTGATCTCCACCTTGATGCCCGCCTGCGCTAAGTCGCTTTGGACTTTCGCCCCGAGGTCCGCCCACTTCACTCCGCCGGGGGCCGGTCCAGTTGGAACTAATAGTTCAACCGAGAATCCGTCGCCTTTGCCGGCTTCCCGCAGCAGCTGTTTGGCCTGGGCGATATTCTGCTGGAACGGTGCAGACGGGTTGTAACCGAAGAGGCCGTCGGGGACTATGGTCTGGACCTTTTTTGCTTCTCCCCGCAGCAAGTTGCGGATAATCCCGTCGTAGTCGATGCTGGCGCGAATGGCCTCCCGGACCTTCGGGTTATCGAGTGGCGGCAGTTTGGCGTTCATTCCGATATAGACAAGCTGCAGCAACTTGCCCTTTTGGGTAGTAACGTTGGGCTTCGTGGCGAGGTCGCGCGCCTGCTCGGGGGACAGATCGGCCGCAATGTCCGCATCACCCGATTCCAGCAGGAATTTTTGCGTGCTGCTTTCGGGCACGTGCGAGATAATCACGCGCGGGAGATTGGGTTTCGGCCCCCAGTAGTTAGGATTGGCCACGAGCACCACGCGCGACTCCGGATCCCATCGGTCCAGCGTGTAGGGCCCGGTGCCCGCCGAGTGATTCCGCAACCAGGCCTCCCCGCGATCGGTTCCCACCTGATGCGCCATCACTTCGTCCGGATCCACGATAGCGGCGACTGTGAACGTGAGGACGGAGAGGAAGGCTTGCGGGCTCGCCGTCTTCGGGAGGCTCACCACGACCGTGTCAGTACCGACGGGAATCGTGTCGCCTTCATTCATCCCGGCAACCTCTTTGAACAGGAAGGCCGGGGACTTATTTAATGCGATGACGCGGTCAAAGGAGAACGCGACTGCTTTGGCCGTGACTGGACGGCCGGTGCTGAACTTTACCCCCGGCCGCAGTTTGAGTGTAACCGACCACCGGCTTCCACTGTCGCGGATGAACCACGACGTCGCCAGCCGGGGCTTGAGCGTGGTCAAGTCCTCGCCTTCAAACGCGACTAGGGTGTCGTAGATGTTCGTCGCGGCCAGGATCCCGCTGAACTCGTAGGCCACCGCGGGATCAAGGGAAATCATGTCGCTGATATCATTCACGTACACCAGTGTGTCCGCAGCCGTGGCGGCACGCGACGACATCTGGGGCCCTAGTAGTGTCCCGATTACCACCATGGCAAGCACAAGCCTGATTCGCACGGTTCTGCCTCCTTTAGCGTAGGGAGCCCGCCCAGAGAGTGGACGGTCCTGTAGTCTTCGAATCCTACCGGATGATTCCTGCGACAGCGCACTCCGCTGTCGGCGTGCGCCCGTGCGCAGCACCGCCCGGTCGTGCATCCGCGGAGGACCTGTAGTATCGTGGTGTGGGCATCGGCGGCATGACGAACAGCCGAACCGTCTCGTCCAAACGCATGAGCCGAACGCAGAAAATCGCCGACGACCTCGTGGTCATCGACCTGAACTACGACAACACCGCCCAAGTCGATTGCGCCTACTTGATCTTGGGGCCGCAGCCCGGCCTGGTGGAAACGGGTCCGACCGCGACGGTGGAGAATCTGCTCGCCGGTGTGCGGGAGGCTGGCCTCGATCCCGCCGACTTGCAGACGATCGTTGTCACCCACATCCACCTGGACCATGCCGGCGGAGCTGGCGCGCTCGTGCGGCGGTTCCCGCACCTTCGAGTCTACGTGCATCCGATCGGAGCGCCTCATCTGATCGATCCCACCAAGCTCGTGGCGAGTGCGGGCCGGCTGTACGGCGAGGACATGGGTCGGTTGTTTGGCGACGTCATCCCCATTCCCGCCGACCGAGTGCACGCGATCGCCGACGGCGAGACCGTGCAGCTTGGCGCACGCCGCCTGGCCGCTCTCGATACCCCGGGTCACGCGCGGCATCACCACGTGTACTGGGATCGCACCAATGGCGATCTCTTCACCGGAGATCTCGCGGGGGTGGCGCTACCCGGCTCGCACTATGTGCGTGCACCCACGCCACCGCCTGAACTCGACATCCCGGCCTGGGAGCGCTCACTCGAGAAAGTCCGCAGTCTCCGGCCCAAACGCTTGCTGCTCACGCATTTTGGCCCCCACACCGCCGTAGACGACACCCTGGCTCAACTCGACGACAGTCTCCACCAGAACCTGCAATTCGTGCAAAGCGCCATGGCCGCTGGCGAGGACGAGAGCACCATCATCGCCCGCGCGCGGGAGGATGCCCTCCAAGCGATCGCCCGCCGCGACGGGCCAACTGCGCGGGCACGTTTCGAAGTCATCATGCCGGTCCGGCAAAGCGTCTTGGGGTTGATGCGCTACATCCGCAAGTCAGAAGAGCGGGCCCGCGAGGCGTCAGGGTAACCTTGGAGGTCACTTCGCGCGTGGGTGCACGCTGAGGAGGAATGGGTGTGCTGCTCAAGGGTAAGCACGCGTTGATCATGGGCGTCGCCAACCAGCGCAGCATCGCCTGGGGCATCGCCAGCGCCTTTCACCGCGAAGGGGCCACATTGGCGTTCACCTACCAGGGCGAACGGCTGAAAGAAAACCTCGACGAACTCCTCGACACCATCGGCGGGCACGCCACGTTTCCTACGTTCCCCTGCGATGTGCAAAACGATGCGCAACTCGAGGCCGTCTTTGCCGGCCTGCAGGACCGGTGGGGACGCCTAGAAGCCGTCGCGCACTGCATCGCGTTTGCCACGCGCGAGGATCTCGGGCGCCCGTTCCCGGAGATTTCCCGCAGCGGCTTCAACCTTGCCCTGGACATCAGCGCCTACTCGCTAATCGCCGTCTCGCGCCACGCCGCCCCGCTGCTCGCCGCGTCCGGGGGCGGCAGCATCTTCTCCTTAACCTATAATGCCGTCAACCGGGTCGTCCCCGGCTACAACGTGATGGCGGTGGCGAAGGCCGCTCTGGAGACAGAGGTCCGTTACCTGGCCTCGGAGCTCGGACCCCGTCAGATCCGGGTAAACGCGATCTCCGCGGGCGCAATCAAGACACTCGCGAGCAGCGCAGTGAAGGGCATCAGCAAACTCCGCGACTTGACCGAGCAGACGGCGCCCCTCCGCCGAAATGTAACCCAAGAGGAGGTCGGAGACGTCGCCGTGTTTTTGGCGAGCGACCTGTCGCGTGCGGTAACCGGAAATACCGTCTACGTGGATAGCGGCATGCACCTCATGGGTATCGCCCAGGAGTAGCGACCGATCCCGTACAGGACCTCCCGTCGCGCGAACCGAATGTCGAGGTACCCGCACAGTGGAGCCGATCTGGACAACACCAGGAGGCAAGGAACCATGAAACAGGATGACCTGCGTGATGAGGCTCTGTACCGCCACACGCGCGCTGAAGAACTCGCCTGGCATCATGCCAAAGCGCTGGGGGTTTCTCGTCGCCGCTTTCTGCAAATGGCCGCAGCCAGCGCAGCGGTGGTCGCAGCTGCGGATGCGCTGGGACGCGCAGCGGCTGTGAGTCAGGCCGCGCCTGCTGACCTGGTGGTCAAACCGACACCTCCTGAGTGGTTCTACGATTTCGCCAGCAACAAGGAGATGCGGTGGGAGAACATGGCAAGCCGCGGGTATCTCGTCCCCAACGAGCTCTTCTTTGTGCGGGACCACAGCCGCACGCCCCGCATCGAGGTCAGCACGTGGCGGCTCAAAGTCGAGGGCTCGGGCGTCTCCCGCCCGCTAGAGCTCAGCTATGACGACATCTTAAGCCTGCCGGAGACATCGGTCATTCGCTACGTGGAGTGCGCGGGGAACGGCCGGAGCTTCTTTGAGGCTGCCTACGGGAAGCGCGCCTCGGGCACACAGTGGAAACTCGGCGCGATCGGCGTGGCCGAATGGACGGGCGTGCCGTTGCGGGAGATCTTGAATCGCGCGGGACTCAAGCCTACCGCCCGGGATGTCATGCCCGAAGGCTTAGACGAGCTGCGTGTCCGCCGACCGATGCCGATCGCCAAGGCTCTTGAAGACGATACATTGCTCGTCTACGCCATGAACGGATCGCCGCTGCCACCTGATCACGGCTTCCCGGTCCGCGTGCTCGCCCCAGGGTGGATCGGAGTCGCCAACGTCAAGTGGGTCGGACGTCTGGAGGTCTCCGAGCAACCGCTCTATACCCCGTGGAATACGGAGAACTACGTGTTCATCGGGCCCGACTACGCCCCCGTCCCACCGGCCAAGGGTCCCGTGCTGACAACCCAAAGTCCGAAAAGTGCCTTCGAGCTCCCATGGGATGGCGAGTTGCCCTCAGGCCGCCGGACCATCCGCGGGCGGTCCTGGTCGCCCTTTGGCAAGATCAGCCGCGTGGAATACAGCGTCGACCGCGGGATCACGTGGCAGACGGCGACGTTGCGCGAGCCCAACATCTCCCGCGCCTGGGTGCGGTGGGATTTCGAGTGGGACGCGATGCCCGGAAGCTACAGTTTACGGGCGCGGGCGACCGACGAGCAGGGAAACCGGCAGCCTGCGAATGTGCCCTTCAACGAGCAGGGGTACTTGTTCAACGCGGTGATTGGCCACCCCTTGACGATACGACCATGACTCGGCGGACAGGCGTGGCACTGCTGGCCGTAGGACTTGTGATCGTGGGCCTCGGGCTTTCGCCCCACTGGGGCGGCGCGGCGGCCGCGCCGCGGATAGTCAAGGTGAAGGCCTTTGAGTTCGCCTACGAGCCCAAGCAGATCACGGTGCCGCCGGGCGCGGTGGAGTTCGATGTCACAAACACCGGATCCATCGAGCACACCTTCCTCATAGACGACCCTGCCAAGAAAACGGTCGGCAAGATCGCATCGATCTTGCCGGGAAAGACGGAGAAGCTGACGGTTACTCTCAAAGCAGGCGTGCACACCATCTACTGCGATCTGGCGGGGCACCGAGAGGCCGGTATGCTCGCCTCGCTGAAGGTGCAGCCCTGACGTCTAGGGCCGCAGGAGATCCCACCAGCCGTAACGCTCCACGAACACAAGATCAAATAGCATGACGCCGCCGCCCTGCCGGCGCAGGCTGCGCAGCGCCGCACGAAACACCTCCGGCCGCCCCTCATACATAGGGAGAAGCAAGCTGCCCACCGGGGTGGTGGCTCCCGCCGTCAGCGTCCGCGCCATGTATGCTCCGCCCTCGACGCTGGCCCACGTCGGAAGGTGTTCGCGCAGGGCGTCCACCCACGAGATTTCTGGATAGTACAACCCAACAAGCAGGTAGTCGAAGTACGGCGCGATCCCGGCCTCACGCCACTGGGGCGTGGCCCAGGAAATCGGCAGAGGGGCATCGGGGGCGGCCCAATTGACGCCTTCGTTCCAATAGAACGGGTACCAGCCCCCGACGTAATCGGCAAACGCCACATCTGGCCGCATCCTCCGCACCACAACGGAGGCGGCGCGTGTGAACTGCTGGATAATGCCGGCGTGCCACGCGGCCCACTGAGGGAAGAGGGGCCCCGGGAGGGTACGGTAGTCCTCGACCTGCACGACGTCGTCCGGCCAGTGGGCCACCGGAGATCCCAGCCACTGTTCAAACCGCTGACGGCTCTCATCTGAGACGTCGGCGGTGATGTCGGGATAGCGGAGCCGATCCAGCACAATGCCGTCTATGGCGTAGTGTTGGAGGATCTCGCCGATGATCGCCAGTTCGTAGAGCTGGACCTCCTGGAGCGCTGGGTTAGCGAAGGCAATCAATCCGACCTGGGATGAGGGGACCACGCCCAACACGAAGCTCGCGTGCTGCGCCTGCCAGGACGGATGCTCGAACAAGGTCCCGACCTGGGCGGGATTATAGCCCTCACCGAAGACGTTGACAGCGGCGTGAACCTGTATCCCCCGCGCGTGCGCTTCTTCGATGATTACCTGCAGCATGTCGTAGTCAGCGGGATACCACGTGGCGGGTGCGGCATACTCCGGGGGATACGGTCGCGCAATCGGCGACGAACCAATGGAAGGTGCGAACTCGCTGCGATAGGTGACGAACCCCCACGCGGTCTTGGCTTCGGGGATCACCACGGTGACCCCGGCCGCCTTAGCGCGATCGAGGATGGCGGCCACGCCCTGGCGGGTGCTCAGGGCGGGCAGGTTCGCCGAGGGTTCCATCCACAGGGCGAGGGATGGAGCCGAACCACCGAACGCGACCGGCGGCGCCGCCAGGACCACACCGATCCCGGCGGCGAGGGCCGCGAGGCGAACATGCATGCGGCGTTATTCGGTCGCCGCAGGAGGATTTCCCCCGCAGCGTCTGCAACTATGAGTTCTACCGCAGCAGGCGAGCAACCCCACAGGGAAGTCGGAGGAGATCCAGAGTGCAGAACCTAGTGCAGGTTGACCCGCGCCGGGCCTTTCCCCGTCAGTTCGTTCCCCGGGACGCGAGCATGGGAGACTGGGCGCAGATCGAACCGCTGTTTCGAGCGCTCCAGAAACGGGCCATCACCTCAGTGGAGGAGTTGGAGCAGTGGCTGGCCGACATCTCGGAACTATCGGCCGCGATCGCCGAAGAGCGCGCGAAGCGCTACATTGCGATGACCACCCAGACGGACGATTCGGCACGGGAGACCGCCTACCAGGAATTCATCGAGCACATCGAGCCCAAGGTGAAACCGCAGTGGCATGCGCTGGAAACTCTGTACCTCGCCCTGCCATACCGACGCCTCCTACCGATGGCCCTCTATGGAGTGATGGATCGCATCGTAGAGAACGACGTGACCCTCTTCCGGGACGCCAACGTCCCTCTGGAAACGCAGGACGCGCTGTTCAGCAAGGACTACCAGAAACGCACTGGCGCGATGACCGTCCGTTACCGTGGCGAGGAACTCACGCTCCCCCAAGCAGCCAAACACTTGGAAGAACCCGACCGCTCCGTGCGCCAGGAGGTCTGGGAACTCGTTGCCGCCCGACGGCTCCAGGATAAGGACGTCCTAGAGGATCTGTACGACAAAATGGTGGCCCTGCGCACCCAGATCGCCGTCAATGCTGGCTTTGAGAATTACCGGGACTACATATTTCGGCGTAAACGGCGGTTTGACTACACCCCTGAAGACTGCTTTCGATTCCACGCCGGGGTCGAACGCGCCGCCGTGCCGCTCGTCCGCCAGATCCTGGAACACCGCCAGCGCCTCCTCGGTGTCGATCACCTGCGGCCCTGGGATGTGCTTGTCGACCCTCGCCACCGACCGCCCTTACGACCGTTTGTTACGATGGAGCAGCTGATCGCGGGCACCGAAGAAGTGTTCCGGCGGGTCGACTCATCTTTGGGAGACCTGTTTCATTTCATGTGGGAGGAGAAACTACTGGACCTGGACAGCCGCAAAGGTAAAGCCCCCGGCGGCTACCAGAGTACTCTGCATGAGAAGCGATGGCCGTTCATCTTCGGCAACGCGGTGGGCCGTGACGACGATATCCGCTTAATGCTTCATGAGGGTGGGCACGCGTTTCACACATTCGCCTCCCGTGAGCAACCCCTGATTCACTACCGCACGACGCCGTACGAGTTTGCCGAGGTTGCCTCGATGTCCATGGAGCTTCTGGCCTCGCGCCACCTGGATGTCTTCTATCGGAATCCCGATGACCGCCGGCGCTCGGTACGCGCCACGTTAGAAGATGCGGTCACCGTCCTGCCCTGGGTCGCCACGATCGACGCCTTCCAGCACTGGGTGTACACCCACCCGACCCACACCCGAGACGATCGCCGCCGGATGTGGGGCGAGATCTATCGGCGGTTCAACCCTGTCGTGGACTGGTCGGGACACGAGGAAGCGCTAGACTTCGCCTGGCACCGCCAGCTGCACCTGTTCTTGAGCCCGTTCTATTACATCGAGTATGGCATCGCCGAGACCGGGGCGTTGCAGATCTGGGTGCAAAGCCTCAGCAATCACCGCGAGGCCGTGGAGCGCTACTGGCGCGCGTTGGCGTTAGGAGGATCGAGACCGCTGCCACGTCTATTTGAAGCGGCCGGCGCGAAGTTTTCATTTGATTACGAAACGCTTGCGCCTTTAATGGACGCGGTCGCGAACGAACTGGCTCGCACTGGCGACTAACCCTAGGCCCTCCGCTTTTCCAAGTTCCCGAACCGGCTGTGCTCCTTGTGGAAGAACAACTCCACCATCCCGATGGGACCGTTGCGGTGCTTCGCGATGATGAGCTCGGCTATGTTCTTCTTCTCTGTCTCCGGGTTGTAGTAGTCCTCGCGGTAGATAAAGAGCACGAGATCGGCGACTTGCTCGAGCTCCCCACTGTTGTGACAGGCGATTCCGTCCCCGATGAAATTATGCGTGCCAGGCATGACAAGGTCATACACCGGCTCACGCCCGACGTGCATGATGCTCACAACTCTGTCCCAGAGGACGTCGTTGGATGCCATCTCCGCGATGTGCGGTGCAGCCAGCTTCTCCGCCAGCGCGATCGCCGTGGGTCGGTCCAGAGTCTTCCCGACCTGCAACCTGAATCCCAATTCTCGCCAGCTTAGACCCGCAGCCTTCTTCCGCGTCCACAGTTCATTGGTCACGGATATCGGAAGTCTATCAACCTGCGGCTTCGAACGCCGCATCTCGAGTTCCGAAAGGCAATGATCTACTAGTACATCCTTGCGCCCCTCAATACCGACCAAGCGGCAGAACGCGGCGAGGTGGCGCGAGTCTTCAACACAGACCCGGTAGATTGGAACAGTTCCCTTCTTGCTCTGGTATCCCGAACTCGTCTGCGCGATAATTCCGAACCGGAGGAGCAGATCTCTTACATCGTCGGCCAGCCCCCGGCTGACAGTGTCGTAGTGCAGGGACCACAAGTGTGTACCATTCCGGTAATTGCGGCGCGTCAGGCACCCATCGGTAGAGAACATTGCACGCAGCAATGCGCGAACGCTTTCCAGACTCGCGTCGGAGAATACCCGCTTAGGAATCCGTTTGTTGTACGAGGACTGACCTTCAACGTCGAGTTCGCGCAACCATTCACGCAGCGGGTTGCCGTGAGGACGTCCGTAAGTCCGTCCGGTCACCTCATTTTTCGTGTACACGGAGGCGAAGTCGACCTCCGGCGTCCCGTTCGCCTCGCCACGGCGGGCCTCGACGCCGAACTCCTGCTGTGCGATAGCGATGCAATCCTCAAAGGTCGCAGGATCCGAGCTGATGAACGAGATGCCCCGGTGGCGCTGATAGCTTCCATCGCCGATTAGGTAACCTAACAATCGCATCCGTAACGGGGATAGTGAGGCTGCGATGTCGCCGCCGAACACCGGCAGCCGCCGCGCACAGGCCACACGCGAGCCCGGTCTCAATTTCCCGACTGCCATCCACCCGTCTGGGGTCAGAATCGGATGCCTGGCCGTTGCCCGCAGCCGCCGGCCGGTGCTGGTCCTGATCTCAAACACATCGTTGTCGCCCTTCTCGAACACCGCCGCCGGCTGAACCGGGACGATCCGCCCATGGGCATCCAGGGAAAGCAACCGTGGCCAATCTCTTACTGCCGTCAATTCCCCGACCGTCCATCTCCGGCCCGAATCCGCATCCCAGACCACCGTATCGGCTGTCACGCATTCTCGGAGGTGAGACAGCAGCGGCCGACGCGTCCCGGTGACTTCCACTGCGCGCGACAGCTGCGAGATAGCGATCAGCGGGATGTCGAGTTCCTTGGCCAGCGATTTCAGCGAGCGCGCGATCTCCGAGATTTCCTGGGTCCGATTCTCCGTGCGCTTGTAGGATTGGATCATCTGGAGATAGTCCACGACGATTAGCCCCAAACCGTGCTCCGCCTTAAGTTTCCGTGCCTTGGCGCGCATCTCGATGACCGAGATGGTGGCGGAGTCGTCGATGAACACAGGCGCTTCCGACAGCCGGCCCATGGCCCG
>DATGVF010000090.1:0-5495 GCA_035300645.1 bacterium | reverse complement strand
AACCGACCGTTGAGCAACGCCCGAACGGCGATGAGCGTGGCCTCAGCCACGACCTGCCGCCAGATGCTGTCCGTGGTGCGCGCCCGGGCCTGGCCGGAGGCGATCTGTTCGCCATGGCTAAGCTCCACGCGCCCGACCGTCATCAATCCGTCGACGCCACATTGGACTTGCTCGATGCGTACCCGTGTCGACATCTGTGGTCTCCGTGCTGCACCCTGATCGCCTCGGCGGTCTCTCCGAGGCCTCGTATCCTACATCCGCCAGCTCTGCTCTTCCCCGCCGACCTGGAGCGGAAATCAAATCGCCCACCTTCGACCCCGAAGATGGGCGGCTGATGGTCGGGGAAGAACGGTTCCCCATCTTCGGCAACCCGGCTGACTGCAACCCCATCTGGGGGCAGTCCCGTAGCTTTGCGTCCCCGCCTTGCGACGGGTTTGCCCTCTCGTGTCTGAATCGGTTACCCCTCTCCCAAAGCAATCGGGATGCCGCGACCTGTCATCAAGCTTCTCGAAATCTTCTTACTCCCCACCGGTTAGTGATGTACCCGCCACGATTCTGCTGGGTGCAGAACAACGAAGTCCTGCGACGGTGAACCATCCCCCGCGTCACCCCTCGATGTGCCTGGCAGGATCTGGATTGAGCGCTGTTTCTACCGTGGGCGCCGCGAGCGCCTTTCTGCACATTTCCGTTATGTGCTCCACCCCTGACCAGTCTTGACCAAACTTTGAGATAGAGAGTAACGTGGACGGTACATGACTATCATCGACAGCCATCTCCACCTGATCACTGCTTCGATGCTGCGCCGGCAGCGAGAGCGCATGCCGGTGTACCGCCAGAAGGCCGTGGCGTCTGCCCAAATCCGTGGGAAATCGTTTGAGGAACGACTGGCGGAATTAGAAGGTACCTCGTTAGAAGATCACGCCCGCTCCTGGCTCGCGGCGTTCGATCAGGCAGGGGTGGACGCCGGTGCGTTCATCGCTGTGGGCGAGGGCAATGAGGAACTCTCGCGCTTTGTCGCACTCAACCCCCAGCGTCTGCTGGGCTGGGGCTCGCTTATCGATCCCCGCCACCCGGATAGCGCCCGCACCGTCGCCCAGTTCCGAGCGATGGGGCTGTCGGGCCTGAAACTCTACCCGCCGATCCAGCGCTTCTATCCCAACGACCGCGCCTTGTACCCCATCTACGAAGTCGCCGCCGAGCACCGCCTGCCAATCTTGTTTCACTTTGGGATCACAATCGGCACCTTCTACGACCTTTCCTACGCCAGCCCGCTCCCGCTGTCGGCCCCTATAAAAGAATTTCCCGAGGTCACGTTCACGATCGCACACTTCGGGGCGGGGTTTTTCCGGGAAACGCTGTTTCTCGCCTATCACACCGACAACGTGTGCGTGGACACGTCGGGAACCAACAACTGGCGGGAGTACTATCCGGGGGCGCCGTCATTGGAACAGATCTTCCGCGACGCGCTGCGGGCGTTTGGTCCCAAACGGATTCTCTTTGGCACCGACTCCACGATCTGGGGCGGTTACCGGCATCACATCCTTAAAGAGCAACTCGACATCCTCAACCGCCTGGAACTGTCCCCCCAGGATCGGTCGGCGATCCTGACCGAGAACGCCCTGCGCCTCCTCCGGCCGACGTAACATGAGGAGCCCCATCGGCATCCGCGCGCGCCGTGATGGCTCTGCCCCGCACCGCGCCGCGCTCTCTTAATGTCGAGCCATTTCAACTGCATCGGATTCCCCGTGGAGAATATGGACGCGTACTGGGCGCTCGCACGCCGGGTGGCAGCGGAGGGTATCCGCATGCCGGTCCCCGGCGGGGGCGCGTTAGTCCGTTTTGAGCTGCCCCAGGGCCCCCAGGTCTGGGCACAGATCGATCCAGCTGGCGAGATCGCCGGCATCACGCCGTTTTTCGCCACTGGCGCGCCGTACGGGATCGCGATCACAGGAATCGGTGAGGACCCCGAGGAGCCTCTCGACGGGTGGATCGACGGCTGGCTAGAACCGCGCGAGGGCGATGAGCCCTACTCGGGGGCATTCCCGCTGCGGACGAGCCTCGTGGATTTTGCCGTCGTCCGCAACCGCATCACGACGTTTCCCACCCTCGGCCGAGTGGAAATTGCCGCGCTGGCCTCCGAGGCCGAACTCTTCGAAAACGAGGAAGCGTACCGGACCGCTCCCGGAGAGATCTACCGCCCTCCCGCGGAATCCTTCGCCTCAGCAGCGCATGCCAGCATCGACGACACGCCCGCGTTCCAGGAACCGACCGCGCTGATCAGCGGGCGGCTGACCCAGGCGCGAATGCTGATCAATGCGGTCACAGAATCCCCGTACTGGTGGCTCCAGGTCCGCGTTCGTGAAGTCACGGTGCACACCTTCGCCGATCGTGCCACGTTAGGGGGCGATCCTCGCGAAGGCCAGATCCTGACCGGCACCTTTTGGTTAGTGGGGAAAGTCGTCGACCTCGGCGGTTAAGAGCGCGGTCTTTCCCGTCTATCCAAACATCACCCGCTCATCCGCGCGCGGGTAATCGTGCAACTCGGAGGGAGTGAACCACAGCGGAATCTCGCTGGAGGCTTCCTCAGGTGACCCGGAGGCGTGGATGAGGTTCCGCACCGGGCGC
Source organism: bacterium (assembly GCA_035300645.1). Taxonomy (GTDB): domain Bacteria; phylum Sysuimicrobiota; class Sysuimicrobiia; order Sysuimicrobiales; family Kaftiobacteriaceae; genus 13-1-40CM-64-14. Next base: position 2,870 of record DATGVF010000090.1, on the reverse strand, counting down.
TTCATCGTGTTGGCGACGGTGGGCGAGTCGGCGGAGAAGTCCCCGCGAATCGTCCCCGGGGCCGCTCGATACGGCAAGGTATCCCCGACCAGTTTGCGCACGACGCCCACCGCGTGAATCCCTTGCACGACGAACGCCACAACCGGACCGCCTGAGACGTAGTCGAGCAACCAGCCGCGGACCTGTCGGCCGATCTCCAGCGGGTCATCCGTGCCCGTCTCCTTCTTCACATCCAGCCCGGCGCCGGCGAACGCTTCCTTCGTTTTCCCCCCGATCGTCTTGAGGAACGTCTCGTCACGCGGGTAGTGGCGCTCCAGCAATTTGCGATCCGGCCACACCATCTTCAGCCCCACGAGTTTGAGCCCCGCGCGCTCGAACCGGCGGAGCACCTCGCCTACGAGGCCGCGCTGCACGCCGTCCGGCTTTACGAAAACCAAGGTCCGTTCGCTGCGAATGTCTTGCACTCCATCACCTCCGCCAATCTTGTTCTGAGAATCCTTAGTATCCGAGGGCGCACCCATCAGTCCGCGGGTCCGATCCGCCCCACAGGACACCATCGCGAATCTGAATCGCCTGGGTGGCCCCCCCGGATTCCATCTCGGTCATCTCGACGAGTACGTGTCCGCGCGCGGTCAGCTCGGATGCGGTGGGAGCGGGAAATCCGGACTCCAGCCGCAGCTCAAATCGGCCCGGGAGGGTCGAAGGATCGGTCGTGGGAAAACTCATCCACCGCGGGGCTTCGATCGCCTCCTGAATACCCATCCCGCCATCAACAATGTTGCTGAACACCTGCGTGTTCCACTGCGGCTGACCGTCGCCGCCGGGCGTGCCGAAGGCCAGCTCGGGCACCCCGTCCCGTAGCGCCATGAACGGCATCAAGGTGTGCATCGTGCGCTTGCCCGGCCCCAGACAATTTGGATGCCCCTCTTGCAGCACGAACCCACGCCCGACACGATTGTTGAGGAGGATCCCTGTGCCCTCGATGACTTCCCCGCAGCCGAAGCTGGCTGACAGGCTCGTGATGAAGGACACTACGTTGCCCTGGGCATCCGCGACGCAAAAGGACGTGGTGTCCCCTACACGCTCGGCGACCATCCCCGCAGCGACTTCAGTCTGCGCACGGCGCGGATCGATCGCGAGGCGCCGACGGGCGGCGTAGTCTTTGGACTGGAGAACGGCGAGCGGATTGTCGTGGAAACGAGGATCGCCCAGGTAGGCCAGCCGGTCGGCCACCGCCAGCTTCTTGGCCTCGACCATCAGGTGCACCCCGTCGGGGGTTCCCCACCGCAGCTGGGCGGGAGTAAATCCCTCCAGGATATTCAACATCTCCAAGACGATAATGCCTTGCGAGGGAGGCGCCGTGGTGCACACCGTCAGCCCCCGATACGTGGTGGAGATCGGCTCGTAGATGTCGCAGCGGTGCTCGGCAAACTCCCGCTCGGTGAAGAGACCGCCGTGGTCCCGGCAATAGGAGACAATCTGGCGCGCCACCTCTCCTCGGTAGAACACCTCGCGTCCGCCCGCGGCGACCGCGCGCAGAGTGCGGGCGAGATCGGGCATGACCAGGACATCCCCCGCACGGGGGAGCTGCCCCTGCGGCATGAACACGCGAGCCGAGGAGGGATACTGTGCGATCACATCAGCGGCTTGGGTGATCCAGGCGGCCACTTTTGGGGCCACCGGGAATCCTTCGGCCGCATAGCCGATCGCCGGCTCCAGCAGCTGACCGAGCGTGAAGCGCCCGGAGCCCCAGCGTTCCACGGCGGTGACCATCGCCTCGACGGCGCCGGGGACGGCGACGGCGAGCATCCCGCGCAGCGGCATCGTCCGGTGGCCATGTGCGCGAAACCACTCGACGGTCGCCGCGTACGGAGCGATCCCGCTGCTGTTGAGCGCGTAGACCTTGCGGTCCTTCGCCAGATACACCAAGGCAAACGTCTCGCCACCCAGGCCGGACATCATCGGTTGGACCACCCCCAGCACGCCGGCCGTGGCGACAGCCGCGTCGACGGCGTTGCCCCCGGTCATCAGCATCCGCAGACCGGCTGCAGACGCAAGGGGGTGACCGGCGGCGGCGATGCCGCGCCGCGCGAGCACAGGCGCACGACTGAGACGTGTGACCATCTGCCCCTCCTCCAAGAAATCCAGCGATGATTTCTCTGACGCGTACGGGGTTGTCCTTCCCGTCAGCGGACGCTCGGGGCGAAAGAGATCGGGGATTCTCAGCCCGGATGAAGAACAGTGTGTGCCGTGCGTCTACTCTGCGTGCTCACCATCGCGATCACCCTCCTGTCGGCTCCCCTCGCCCGCGCGCAAACCGTGGTGGCCTCGGATGTCGCCGAGGACGCCACTGACGCGAATAGCCAACCGAAGGTGGGATTTACCAGCCGCGGGGAGGCATATCTCACATTCGTCAAACCCATCCGCGATGTGGGACAAGTCTTTGTGGCATCGTCGGCGGATCTGCGCCGGTGGGATGTCCAGCAAATCACGCATGCCACCGTGCCCTCCCGGTACCCCGCCCTGGCGGTCGGAGGCGACGATGCCGTGCACATCGCCTGGACGCAGTATGACCAGGGTGTCGGCAGAGTGTACTACGCGCGCACGGAAGGCGGTCGGTGGAGTCTGCCGGTCAAGGTATCCCCCGGGGACGCGTATGCAGGCGTTCCCGCACTCGCTGTGGACAGGCGCGGCACAGTCCACCTTGTCTGGTATGGCATCCGTCCCGAGGCACCCGCCGTGAGAACGAAGCACGGGTCAGTGTACGAAATCCTGTACACGGCGTCCCATGACGGCCAGTGGCTCCCGCCCGTCCTGATCAGTCCCGGCGTCCCCGACGCGGTCAACCCGTCCCTTGGGATTGATGACCT
>DATGVF010000089.1:0-5426 GCA_035300645.1 bacterium | reverse complement strand
CTTGAAAATTTCCGAAGCCGCCCCCCCGCCCTCGACGTACGGGATCTTGTACTGGTCGGGAACGACCTCCTGGGCCTGAACGAGAGACGTGTCGTAGCCGCCAAGCAGGAAGTTGACGTGTTGGTCGGTGACCAGCTTCTCAACGAGACTGCGGGATCGAGTGCCGTCGCTGCTATCGTCCAGAATGATCAGGGTGATCGGGTACTTGGCCGCCCCCACCTGAAGTCCGCCGGCCTTGTTCACATCGTCGATCGCCATGCTGTAGCCTTGCTTGAAGTAGTTGCCGGACGCGCCGAATGCCCCGGTGAGCGGCAAGACCGCTCCGATCTTGATCTCAGACGTTGCGGGCTGCCCTGTGGTTGTGAGGATGAGAGGAAGAGTACAGGCAATAACGAGCACTACCACGGTCCAAAGTCGCTGCAAGCGCATCCCTCCCGCGATGATCGTTCGTGTTATCCCTTAATCGCTGTCAGATGCCGATGCTACTTCCGCGTCCTGTCCACGAACCCATATGCACGTGTACTATCGGAGGAAAACCTCGTATGTGATTCGGACTTGGCGATGGTGCTCCTGCTCTGATAGCGTCCCAGCGTAGTAGCCGGGCGGCACCTTAGCACACTCGTCAGGCGTGGGGGAGGATGTTCAACACGCCGGTGAGATCGGATACCACATGCGCGGGGGCAAATCGGGGGTCGTGCACGGTGTCGTGGGTCCGGTTTACCCAGACCGTCTGTAGGCCGAAGGCGGTCGCGCCGGCGGCGTCCGTCGCAGACCCAGCGACGTGCAGCAGTTCCTCTCGGCGCACACCGAGGATGCGCAGGGCCGCGGCGTAGACCGACGGGTGAGGCTTAAACTTCCCGCCCTCAGTCGACACAACGTGGTCAAAGGCCACGGGAAGATGGTGCAACAGGGCGGCGAGCATGTCGCGATCGCCATTGGACAGCGTCGCAAGGATCAGAGACCTGCGCCGGACCTCGGCCAACACGCGGACCGTCTCGGGATGGGGCGGCAGATCTTCCCACGCGGACACGAGGCGATCCAGTTCTACGGTGGTCAGAGGAGGGGTGAGGGCGTGGAGCGTCTGCTGGGCTGATGCCTCCAGTGCTCGCCGGTTCGTGGCGGGTTCCTGGTCCAGTGAGTTGGCGACGAGCAGGTAGGTCATGTGGCGTTGCCGCCACGTGGCCGCCGCCCCTTCAGGGTCGAGGGCCAACCCGCGGGCGCGGAGCAGAGCTGACAGTGCGGCGCGCAGCCCGCTGATCGTGTCAAAGAGCGCCGAGTACACGTCGAACGTAACGGCCCGGATGGGGGACGGCTCGCGTGCCCGGCCGAGCGGGGATCCAGACTGCGGGGGGAACGCAGGGTTCATTTGCATGGCGTCGTATTGACGAGGTAACTTTCGTCACCCCTTCGGTCAAAATGCGCGTGTCTCCTTGTGATCATTGACCACATCGTGGAGTGAGGAGTGCTTAGATGCCACTGAGATCGTTTGACCTGAGCCGGTGCCGGGTGCTGGACTTGTCCCAGAACTTCAGCATGGACTCACCCCCCTTCGCCTACTATGAGGGCCCGAAGATCACGTGGGTGAAGAAGATGGCGTTTGAAGGTGTGAACGCCCAGCACATCTCGACGACCAATCACATCGCCACCCACCTGGACTCGCCGTTGCACTTTAACGACCCGGGACCGGACGTCTCCGGCATCCCGATTGAATCCCTGGTCGGGCCCGCATGCGTCGTGGACCTGCAGCAGTTTGGCATCGGAGATTACGAGATCTACGGGTCCGATCACTTCATCGCCTGGGAGAAGAAATTCAACATCAAAATTGAGCGTGGGGATATTTTGGTCATTCACACCGGGTATCACGCCTACTACAACGAGGACTGGTCCCCCCACACGCGCGAGCACCACTCGGATGCGCGCGCCGACCTGCCGCGCGCGTTCTTGCGCCATCCGGGCCCGCGCGCAGAGTTCTGCAAGTGGGTGCTAGACCGCGGTATCCGCTGGATGGCGATCGACGCCATCAGCACGGACCACCCGTTTAATACGAAAGTGCGCGACGCCCGCCGCGACCTGATCCCTGATGTCGAACGCAAGATTGGGATGTCGATGGACAAAGCCTTCCCGTGGCCGCAGGACTACCAGGCCACGCATACCCTGCTGTTTCCGCGGGGCGTGTTCCACGTCGAGAACGTCGGCGGCCATATCGATCAGCTGCTCAATCAGCGCGTATGGGTGGGCGCGTTCCCGTTTCGCTTTAAAGGCGGCGAGGCCGCGTTCTGCCGGTTTGTCGCCTTCGTTGAGGCGTAATGGCCCCTCTGGAAGACCTCGTCGTCGTCGATCTGACCCGCGCCTTAGCCGGACCGTTTTGCACGCTGATGCTGTCGGACCTGGGAGCCCGCGTCATCAAGATCGAGACGCCGGACGGCGGCGACGATACCCGCGGCTGGGGTCCGCCCTTCGTAGGGACGGAGAGCGCGTATTTCCTCAGCGTGAATCGCAACAAAGAGAGCCTGACCTTGGACCTCAAAGATCCCCGCGGGCTCGCGATCTGCCACCAGCTGTTGCGCCGCGCCGACATCCTCGTGGAAAACTTCCGGCCCGGAACAATGGAGCGTCTGGGCCTGGGCTACTCGGCCGTGCGGGAGAAATTCCCCGCGCTGATCTACGCCTCGATCTCCGGTTTCGGACAGGATGGGCCGCTGCGCGAGCGTACCGCGTACGACCTCATCTTGCAGGGGCTGGGCGGGTTGATGGGGATCACCGGGGACGAGGAGGGCGCCCCGGTGAAGGTCGGGGTGGCGATCGCCGACATCTGCGCGGGCATGTACGCCGCGTTTGGGATTTTGGCGGCATTGCGCGTGCGGGAGCGCACCGGCCGGGGGCAACAAGTCGACGCCGCGCTCTTAGATGGCCAGGTGTCCTGGCTCACTTACAACGCCGGGAGCTACTTTGCTACGGGCAAGAGCCCGGGGCCGCTGGGCAGTGCTCATCCCTCCATCGTCCCTTACCAGGCGTTCCGCACCTCCGACAGCCACGTCAATGTGGCAGTCGGCAGCGAGGCGATTTGGCGGCGGTTCTGCGACGTGATCGACCCGTTGTTGGCGACCGATCCGCGTTACGCGACCAATCGCGATCGAGTGGCCCACCGCCAGGAGCTGGTGGGGCATCTCGCGGCGATCTTTGAGACGAAACCGACGTCCGCGTGGATGGATCTGCTCGACCAGGCCGGTGTGCCCAACGGGCCGATTCTCTCAATTGCAGATGTCTTCGCGCATCCCCAGGTCCGCCACCGGCGCATGGTGGTAGAGATGGACCACCCCACGGCGGGGCGGATCAAGCAAACCGGGGTTCCGGTCAAGTTCTCCGAAACACCCGGCCGGGTGCGGACCCCGCCGCCCACCTTGGGACAACACACGCATGCGATCCTCAAGGAAGTGGGCTTGTCCGAGCAGGAGATTGACGCTCTCCGTCAGGCCAGCGTCGTCTGAAAGAAGAGTGCATCAGGCGATGTGGTCGTATGCCGGGATCGTGAGAAACTCCACGAACGGCTCGGTGAGCGCGACATATTCGAACAACTGCCGGGCGTCGGCGAACCGTCCCGCATCAAATGCTGGGCCCGCCTCGCGCTGGATGCGGGCGAGCTCCTCGTCGGCAATGCGGCGAACTAACTCGCGTGTCACGCGGGGACCCTCGTGAAGCGTCGTGCCATGGTGCACCCATTGCCAGATCTGGGACCGTGCGATCTCCGCCGTGGCGGCATCTTCCATGAGGTTGTAGAGAGCGGCGGCCCCCGTCCCCCGTAACCACGACTCGATGTACTGAATCCCGACGCGGATGTTCGTGCGGAGTCCGGCGTCAGTCACCGTTCCCCCGGGCACGCGCACATCGAGAAGGTCTTTGGCAGACGTCCTGACTTCCTCGCGCGTCCGATCGAGTTGGTCCAGGCGACTGGCGAGGACACCCGTGAAGGCGTTCATGGCTTCTGTGACCAGGTCGGGATGAGCGACCCAGGTTCCCTCGAATCCGTCGGTGACCTCACGAATCTTGTCGTTCCGGACCTGAGCGAGGGCGACCCGGTTCACTTCGGGATCGCGGCGGCTCGGGATGAAGGCGGCCATGCCCCCGATGGCATAGGCGCCGCGGCGGTGGCACGTCCGGACCAGGAGCTCTGTGTAGGCCCGCATGAACGGGACTGTCATGGTGACTTGGACACGATCAGGGAGGACGAACTCCGGCCGGTTCCGGAATGTCTTGATGATGCTGTAGATGTAGTCCCAGCGTCCGGCATTCAGCCCCGCAGAGCGGTCCTTTAGTTCGTAGAGGATCTCGTCCATTTCGAACGCGGCGAGGATGTGCTCGACGAGGACCGTCGCCTTCATGCTCGCTCGCGGGATCGCCAGGGTATCCTCCGCAAACGTGAAGACGTCGTTCCACAGACGAGCCTCGAGATGGCTCTGCAGCTTGGGGAGGTAGAAGTATGGCCCTGTCCCCCGTTCGAGTAATGCCCGCGCGTTGTGGAAGACATACAGGCCGAAGTCCAGCAGGCTACCTGAGACGGGTCGGCCATCGACGCGCATGTGGGTTTCCAGCAAGTGCCAGCCCCGCGGTCGCACGAGGAGGGTAGCCGTCTTCTCGGCAAGGCGGTAGGTCCGCCCGTCCGGGTTTGTGAATGTGATCGTTCGGCGGATCGCGTCGATGAGGTTTACGTGGCCCGCGATGAGATTCTCCCACGTCGGGGAATTGGCGTCCTCGAAGTCAGCCATGAACGTGCTCGCCCCGGAGTTGAGGGCGTTGATCACCATCTTCCGATCCACGGGACCGGTAATCTCAACCCGTCGATCCCGCAGATCCTGTGGCAGGGGCGCCACCCTCCAGGATCCCTCGCGGATCGTGCGGGTCTCGGGAAGGAAGTCTGGCAGACGCCCCGCGTCGAACGTCGCTTGACGCTCCGCGCGTTTGGCAAGTAGGGCCTCCCGGGTGGGATTGAATTTGCGGTGCAGCGCGACGACAAACGCGATTGCCTCCGGCGAGAGGATTTCAGACGCTCTATCGACTGTAGGCGTGCGCACCTCGACCCCACTGCCCGCCCCGCGCGAGGGCAGGTCTGTGGCCGTCTTCGTATGCTTCGGTGAGTCGGGCGTCATCCGCGGTCCCCTTTCATGGTCTCAAGCAAGCAGGTTATTAGGCCCTTTTCGATCGGTGGATGTGGCGTCCACCTTACGCCGGAAAACGCCGTCTTCCTGCCGATCGCCGCATGGTTCTTAATGAACATGGGTAAGGAAAACTGCGGAGTACGGTGAGAGAAATCTACGGCTGTCTTTTGCTAGTCCAGACACCTAACATGAAGAGGGCGGCTGCGAGCAGATGGGAGAGCGCGGGATGCGGCAGGTCAATGCGAGCATGATGACGTGTCCGGCCTGTGGGAC
>DATGVF010000088.1:0-13319 GCA_035300645.1 bacterium | reverse complement strand
TCGGGCCGAGGAGCCCGAAGATGGTCGACGCCGGGACCGCGATGGTCACCGCATCCACGGCGACCAGCGGTCCAAAGTGGCGCGTGAGGTGCGTCGTGTCAATCGCAGGAGTCATGCTCATACCGTCAGACATAAGACGGGGATTCTCCGGCGGGACCACTGGCCCGATGGGGATCTAGGACCGGCGACCGGCGGTTGGCTCGGTCGGCGGCGCCATCCGCAAAAAGAGTGTCTCCAAGAGGAGCCGGGGGTGCACATTCCGGCGCAAGGCGTCTTTCGCATCTTCCACGGCCAACAGGCGCTTGTTGAGCACGGCGGGGAGCAGACTGGCCGCCCGGGCGACGATGCGATCCTTGCGGTCGAGATTGATGAGTCGCTCGTCTGTGGCGGTCTGTTGCCAGACCAGAATATCCCGGTACCAAAACAGCGCGATCTCGAGGAGCTCGGGCAGGTCGTCCTTCTCCTTGGCGAGCTGTTCAGCGGCGTCGAGGCGGTCCAGAGGGTCGGCGTCCTCGAGGCGATCCATCAGATCCAGTATCGTCTCGCGGCGCTGCTGCGCCTCCTCCGAGGTCACCCACTCGACCGCCCGGCCCAACTGCCCGCCCGATAAAGCGGCCACAAACCGCACCTTGCTCGCAGGCAGCTTATAGCGGTCGATCAGCACCCGTTCGATCGCGGGCCCGGGGATCAAGGAAAACCGCACGAGCTGGCAGCGCGACACGACCGTGGGCAGCAACGGAACCGGAGATTCCGCGATGAGGATGATGACCACCCGCTCGGGAGGTTCCTCGAGGACTTTCAGCAGACTGTTGGCCGCCTCCGTGGTCATCGTCTCAGCGTTTACAAACACGTAGACTTTCCACTTTCCCTGGAAGGGCGGAAAGACGACCTCGCGGCGGAGGGCGAGGATCTGTTTGATCCCGATGCCGGTCGTCGTCGTGTCCTCCGGATCGAGGCGTTTCCCCTCGTCGAGGTCGACCACGCGCACATCGGGATGCTGCCCCGAGGCGATCAGGGTACACGCGTGGCACTGCCCGCAGGCGTCTCCATCGGCGGGGCGTTCGCAGTTCAGCAGTTGTGCGAAGGCGAGGGCGGCACCGGACCTGCCTACCCCCGGCGGCCCAACGAACAGGTAGGCGTGCGAGACCCGGCCCGTCCGCACGGCGGTGCGTAACAGAAAAATCGCGTGGTCTTGATCAACTAGATCGCGGAACGGCATCAGGGGTGGGCTTAGAACCGGGCCATCTGCTCGATCTGGACGACGAAGACGATGGCGCCACCGACCTCCACTTTCACGGGGTACGTCACGTAGGAGTCCACCGGCTCAACCGCCGGGGGCATCGGACTGACGAACTGCTCGCGGCGGTGGCTGGCGCGCTGGATGATCGCCAGCACCGAGGGGATTTGCGTATCCTCCACGCCCATCAGAATCGTGGAGTTCCCCTCGCGCAGGAAACCTCCGGTGCTCGCCAGCATCGTCGCATTGTATCCGGCTTCGGTCAAGGCATCAATCAATCGCCCCACGTCTTTCTCTTGCACGATCGCTAAGACGAGCTTGATGCCCGCCACCCCCTCGCGCTCAGGAGCCCCTCGACCACACGGAGGATCTCGTCGTGCACTACGCGCTGAGCGCGACTGCCGTCGACGATGCGAACGCGGTCGGGTTCTTCGTGTGCAATTGCGAGGAATCCTGCCCTCGCGCGCGCGTGGAAGGCGAGCGCTTCCTGCTCGAAGCGATCGCCGCGTCCGCGGCGGCCTTCTTTCCCGACCGCGGCGCGGGCCCGCTGCAATCCGGCAGCCGGCTCGATGTCCAGCAGAATCGTCAAGTCTGGAGTCACCCCATGGGTCGCCACCTCGTTCACGCGCCGCACCAGCTCCACGCCCAGCCCCCGGCCGACGCCCTGATACGCAATGGAAGTGTCCACGTACCGCTCTGAGAGAACGATCTGCCCGCCGCGCAGCGCGGGCTCCACTACCTCCGCGACAAATTGCGCCCGGGAGGCGGCGAAGAGCAACATCTCTGTGCGCGGGTCCATCTCCGCGTGCGCGTCATCAAGGAGCAGCGCGCGGATGCGCTCTCCGATCGCCGTTCCTCCCGGTTCACGCGAGTGGAGCACCGGATAGCGCCCGCGCAACGCCTCGTGCAGCAGATGCGCTTGGGTCGTCTTGCCCGCACCTTCCGGGCCTTCTAGGGTGATAAATACGCCTCGCGTGGGCATCGCGGTGTTTCCGGCTCCTGCGGCAACGCGGGGTCGGTGACTCACCGCCTGCGCTGTTCGCTTCGCGCTCCGGTGTTACCTGGGAAAGACGACGACTCGGCGGAAGGGCTCTTCGCCACGGCTCTCTGAGGCGAGCCCGTAGCGCTGGATGAGCTGGTGTTGCAGGCGGCGCACGTAGGAGTTCTGCGGGGAGAGCTCGGCCGGCTGCGTGGACTTGAGGACTTCGGAGATCGCGCCCTCAACTTCGCGCAAGGCCACCTCTTGTTCATCCGCGTCTTCCACTTCAAACAGACTGCGGAGGAATTTTTGGATCTGATTCGCGGTGTTGCTCTTCAGCACGTGCTGGGTCGTCCCGCGCTCGACCGCCTCGCGGAGCTTCCGGGGCTGGCGGCGCTCTTGGGATTTGAGAGTCAGGACGATATCGGAATCTTGCAGTGTCTCGGCTACCGAGGCCGGGACGTGTAGATCCGCAATCGCCCGCTCGAGGCGGCTCCGGCTGACTGCATAGGGGTAGATCCGCACCGCCCGGCGGCCCGGCCGGGTGTGGTCCTCCGAGGCAGTGGGGGCCATCGGGCCCGTCGCAGCCCAGGATTGGACCTTGACCGAAGGCGCTTCAATCTGCACCTCGCCCTCCGGCGTGCGCACTCGGATCTCGGGCTTGGGCGGAGCGCCACGCAGGTAGCGATCCACGACGATGCCCACGTCGTGGTGCACGGCCAGACGATCTTTGTCTTGAATCTCGATCACCACGTCAAACGTCGGCGGGGCCTTACGCTCGAGCACCGTCTTCTGTGTACCGCGGCGCCGCGCTTCTTCATCCGACAATGTGACCGCCTGGATCCCGCCAATTAGGTCACACAACGTGGGGTTCTGCAGCAGATTATCTAGGGTGTTGCCATGAGCCGTGGCGATGAGCTGAACGCCGCGTTCGGCAATGGTCCGTGCGGCGAGGGCCTCCGCCTCGGTGCCGATTTCGTCGATGACGATCACCTGCGGCATGTGGTTCTCCACCGCCTCGATCATCACCGCGTGTTGCAGTTCGGGGTGCGGGACCTGCATCCGCCGGGCCCGGCCGATCCCCGGGTGCGGAATGTCTCCGTCGCCCGCGATCTCGTTTGACGTATCGACCACAACCACGCGCTTGGCAAACTCGTCGGCCATTACCCGCGCGGCCTCCCGTAGCAACGTGGTCTTGCCCACTCCCGGGCGTCCCAGCAGCAGGATGCTCTTGCCGGACTCGATCACGTCCCGCACGATGTCGACTGTGCCGACGACGGCGCGGCCCACCCGGCAGGTGAGACCGATCACCTCGCCCTGGCGATTGCGGATCGCCGAGATCCGGTGCAGCGTGCGTTCAATGCCGGCGCGGTTGTCTTTTCCAAACGCCCCTACGCGGCTGGTGACGTAGCGGATGTCGTCGTGGGTCGCGTAGTCGTCCCCCAGATGCAAAGCGCGATTGGGAAATCGTGCTTCGAGGTGGCGGCCGAGGTCGAGGACGACCTCGAGGAGCATCTCGAGATCGCCTTGCTGCTGCAAAACATCCCGCACACGGGCAGGCAGGACGGCCAGCAGCAAGTCCAGGTCATCGGTGATCTGAATTTGTCGGGGGGTCACAATCACCCCTGACCCGCGGCGGACGGCCGCGGGATGGACGATCACGCCATCGGCCATAGGAAACGAAACACGGGGAACCTGGCGGCTCCCCGCACGCACCCTCCCTGTATGGAGACCCGAGACAGGTTGTCAGGTATCTCGAAGTGGCGTCTCACAACGTCACCTGTAATTATACCATGCCCGCAAAGATGGACCTGCCGGACCCCGCCTACGTGCTCCGTCCGGCCTCTAGGATCAAACAGGTGAGATACCGCGTTTCGGGCATCGCCAGGTGGACCGGGTGGTCCCGACTCTGGCCGCGGCTTTCGATCAGGCGGACGGTCCGCTGCGCATCAACGGCCGCAGCAGCCACGACGTTGAGCAGCAGGGCTTCCCCCACGTGATGCGAGCACGAACAGGTGATAAGCACGCCGCCCGGCCGCAGCAACTTGAGCGCGCGCAAGTTAATTTCTTTGTATCCCGCCAGTGCGCGGTCCACCGTTTCTTTGCCGCGCGCAAACGGGGGCGGGTCCAAGATGATGACATCAAATCGGGCGTGGACTGACTGGAGCCGACGGAGTTCGTCAAACGCATTCGCCACCGTGACCGTGCAGCGATCCTCGACCCCGTTGAGGGCGGCGTGGCGTCGGGCCACGGCCGCGGCTTCCTCGGAACTCTCGATCCCCGTCACGGACGCCGCCCCGGCAAGGGCGGCGTGGACCGCGAACGCGCCCGTGTAGCAGAACGCATCTAACACGGTCGCCCCCTCGCATAAGGCCGCCGCAGCGAGCCGGTTCTCCCGCTGGTCGAGGAAAAAGCCCGTCTTCTGCCCCCGGGCGACATCGACTGTAAACCGCGCGCGCTCTTCTTCGATCTCCACGACCGGATCGGCCTCGCCCCGCAACCACCCGGTCTGCAACGGGAGGCCTTCTAACCGCCGGACGGGGGCGTCATTGCGCTCGTAAATCGCATCGGGGTGAAGTAAGTCCTCGAGCAGCTCGGCCAGCATCGGCTTGCGGAGGTCCATCGCGAGCGCCAGGGTCTGGACGACTAGGCGCTGTGCGTAGCGATCGACGATGAGTGCGGGCAGGCCATCTGCTTCTCCGTAGACGACCCGGACGGCCGACCGCGTGCCTGCGACCCGCTGCCGGTACGCGAGAGCGTCTTGCAGGCGTCGGCGGAAGAAGGCCTCGTCGATCGCCTCATGCCCGAACGTCAACAGGCGTACGGTCAGCGCGGAGTTGCGGTTGATGAAGCCCCGGCCGACCCACCCGCCGCGATAGGTGCGCACGTCCACAACGCCGCCGTCCTCGACCTGGCCCTCAATCCGGGCGATCTCCCCCGCAAATACCCATAAGTATCCCGCAGAAACGCGCTGGTCTCGGTTGGCCTTGAGGACGACGGTTGCCATCAGCGTGCGCTCGCGCACACAAGCGCCTGAGCGTCACCTCGACACACGGGCTGGTGGAGCGTCAGAACAGCGATGTCTGTGCGGGTTGGGCGACTTTCGGTGCATCCGCGGAAGCAGCAGCCACCGCGGTGCCCCCAAAGATGTGAATCTCGCCGTAGGTGCCGTCATAGCCGGGGGCGATACTCACCTGTCCTTCGCGCACCCGGCGGATGCCGTCAGTGACGCGGGCGGTGGTGTGTTTCGCGATCTCGGTGAGCGGGACATCCAGAAGGACCGCAAACTCCGACCCGAGTTTCGCACACAGCTTAAAGTACTCTTCACGCACGCCACTCGTGCCGACTTGCGCGCCCATCGCTTCCGCAATGATCTCCTCTAGCGGAATCAGGTTGCGGTACGGGACCCGCCCAGCGGGCGCGTACCCTTCCGGGCGGTCTGCGAGGTCTTCCACCCGGTGCATGACCCCGATCGTCACTGGGCGTTTGCACACCGGGCACAGGTTCCCCGCCGCCTTGGCCTCCTTGGGCGTCATGCGCGTGTTGCAGTTGCGGTGGCCGTCGTAGTGGTATTTCCCCTCTTCGGGAAAGAACTCGATCGTGGTCACGAACTTTTTCGTATCCTTCTCGCGGAGAATCCGCATCAGCACATAGTAGTCAGGTTCTGCCTCGAACACGTTGGCCTCCCGGCCGAGCTTGGCGGGGGAGTGGGCATCGGAGTTACTCACCAGCATCATCGGGTCGAGCTGCTGCAGCCGCCAGTTCATCGGCGGGTCGCTGCTCAACCCGGTCTCGACTGCGGCGATGTGGCGGGTCTGCGCGCCGAAACACTCCTCCACCGAGTCAAAGCCCGAATTTGATCCGAACAAGCTGAACCACGGCGTCCAGGCGTGCGCCGGGACCACCATACAGTCTGGCGAGATCTCCATGAGGTACTCCACCATCTTGTCTGACGGCAGGGTCAGCGTAGGGCGGCCATCGGCCATCAGCGAGCCGAAGCGCCCCAGGACCGCGTTGATCCGCTCTGCGACCTCGAACGACGGACAGAACAGAATGTTGTGGATCTTGCGCAGGCGACCGCCCTGCGGGTAGACGTTGGACACCTCCACGGTCAGCATGAAGTGCACGCCGGCATGCGTGTAGAGCCCGCGGTCGGTGGGCTTGAGTTTCGCTTTCAGTTCGCGCAGCCAGACGGGGTGGGTGAAGTCGCCGGTCCCGACGATCGAGATGCCCTTAATCTTGCACCACCGGGCCATGTTCTCCACATCCATCTCTCGACTCGTCGCCCGGCTGTACTTGGAGTGGAGGTGGAGATCTGCGATGAGGCGCATGCTCCTTACCCGTTCACGTTGCCAGGACCGTTCTCCTCCGCAGGAATTCCATCCGCCCACAACGCGCGCAGCCCATAGCGGAGGAGTTTAAACATGGGAGGAGCCAACTGGCGCAGGTGCGCAGGATGCAGCGCCCGCGCGGCGAGAGGAGGCAACAGGCGCGACTGAAACGCCGTGTCGCCAAGCCGCTCGATCATCCCCCGCAGGGCCTCATCACTTGCAATCGCGCCGATAAACGCGTTGATCTCCGCATCGGTCATCTCGTTGATGGCCAGGCGGGCCATTGCAGTCGCCCGCAGTTCTCGACCGAACCGCCGACGCCAGAGGCGCTCGTAGCGCAACAGGGCCGTGCCGTCGCCGCCGACATACGCCGTCGCCGCCTGCGCCGCGAGACGTGCAGCAATCAACGAAAAGTAGATGCCGCCTCCGCTCGTGGCCTTGACCTGACCCGCGGCATCCCCCACAACGATCATCCCGTCGGTGACCGTCCGCGCCCGGGAGGTCAAGACCGGGATGGGACCGGCGAGTTTGCGCTCCACCACCGCCGCTTTGAGCCGACGCGAGGCCACCGGGTGCTCGCGCATGAGACGCGTCAAATAGTGCATCGGTGCGGAGGAAGCTTTGTGCGGATCCACACACACGCCCACGCGCGCCCGCCGCCCTCCGATGGGCATCAGCCAGCCAAAGAAGCCTGGCGCCACGGGTGAGCCCAGGTAGATCTCAGGGCAATCTTCGCTGTCCAGATCCACATCACGCATCTGGTACTGGAGCCCTAAGACAACCCGTCGGTCTAGGTGCATCCCCAGACTCTGGGGCAGCACGGGCCGCGCGCCTTCGGCATCCACAATGATCGGGGCGGTGGCAGAAAACGTGCGGCCCCCCGCTTCACCCGTGACGTGCATGACGCCGTTGAGGCGTTCCGCCCCTCGCACGCGGACGCCGGTCCGCAACTCTGCCCCCTGTTGCTGGGCCTGATTGGCCAACCAGCGGTCAAATGCGGCGCGGTCGACAACATGCGAATCGGGGGAAGCTCGGCGGACGCGGGCGACCGTCCCATCAGGCGCGTAGAAAGCCCCGGCCTGCAGCGTATTCAGGATCAGGTGCGAGGGCAAGTTGAACTCGCGAAAAGCATGCACCTGCAGCTTGCCGGAACAATGCGCCGGGGTGCCGACCTCCGGATGTTCTTCAAGCACCGCCGTCTTCAACCCCAACTGCGCGGCAGCAAGTGCTGTCATTCCGCCAGCGGGCCCGGCACCGACAACGATGAGATCAAAATCGGATTGAGCACTCACGTCTCCTGCGGGTTCTGGAATCTGGCGGTCAGCTCCTGTCTGGGGCTTCCGTTTGACGACGGGCGGAAACTGTGGAGATGGCGTCGAACGCCGATGTATGCGCGTTTGGGCGCGATGAGGACGCATCGAAGAACCGCATCTCGCGAAAGACGCCGAAGGGGGAGTGGTGGTGATGAGTTCTCAACCGGGCTGGCAGTTTGTCGGGAACGTGCCCGAGAACTACGAGCGCTACCTGGTCCCTAGCATCTTCGGCCCCTTCGCCACTGACCTGATTGACCTGGCGGCGCTGCAAGAGAACGAGCGCGTACTGGACATCGCTTGCGGGACCGGTATCGTGGCGCGTACCGCAGCTCGACGTGTCGGCCGCCGCGGGAGCGTCGTTGGCTTGGACATCAGCGCGCCGATGCTCGAATGTGCCCGCTCGGCCGCAGCACGTGAGGACGTGTCAGTGGAGTGGCGAGAAGGGAGTGCACTGAAGCTGCCCTTCCCCGACGGCGCGTTCGATCTCGTGCTCTGCCAGCAGGGGTTGCAGTTCTTCCCTGATCGACCGATGGCACTGCGGGAAATGCGCAGAGTGTTAGCGCCGGGCGGACGGCTCGGGCTCAGCGTCTGGCGGTCGATCGAACGCAGCCCCGGCTTTGCGGTGCTCGCCGATGCGCTGTCACACCACATTAGTCCCCAGGCGGGCGCGCTCTTGACGTCTGGACCGTTCAGCCTCAGTGATACCGAGGAGCTACGCGCACTCATTGCAAGGGCGGACTTTAGCGACATTACAATCCGCCCAGCTCTGAAGATGCTCAGTTATCCGTCTCCTGACGAGTTCGTACGCTGCTACGCGGCAGGCTCCGCACTTGCCGGGCCGTTTGCCAGTGCGGACGACCATGCCCGCGCCGCGTTGATGGGCGAGGTCAAGGCGGCACTGCGGGCATACGTCGATAAACGGCTGGCATTTCCGATTGAAACCAACGTGGTCAGCGCCCACAAATGAGCACAGGACACAAGTGAGATCTTGCTGAGAAATACTCCAAGTGTGCCAGGCAGACTCTGGGACCGTTTGCGCCGATCCCTTGACCCTTATCCCGGGTTCCCAGGCACCAACCCATGGGCGTCGCTCGTTGCGTTGCGAAGCGCGGCCAGATTGCGTAGGTTATAGTTGATGCTGGATGGAACTCGCACGATGGCAGCTAAACAGCGCTTCGCACCAGTCCGTGCATTGATGACTTCCCCCCGACGCACCATTGGGCACCTCATCGCGATTGTCGCCGCCAGCGCGCTCCTCGTTGGAGTCACCACGGGAGCTCCGGCCCAGACGACACCGACGCTCCGGCGCGGGATGTTGGTCCTCGCACAGGACAAGGCGCGCGTCACTCTGACCGTCGAGATCGCTGATACCCCGGAAAGCCGCGAAGTGGGACTGATGAACCGCCCATCGTTACCGGACGACGCGGGCATGCTCTTCGTGTTCGAGTCGACCAGCCATTGGGCATTCTGGATGAAGAACACCCTCGTCCCATTGTCAGTGGGGTTTATCGACGAGCAGTGGAAGATCGTCGATATCCAGGACATGCGGGTCGGCCCCAACCCCGAAACAGGGCGGCTGGACATTTATGAGGCCGCCAAACCCAGTCGGTACGCGCTTGAGGTCAATCAGGGCCTGTTTGCGCGCCGTGGTATCGGCGTGGGCGCCAAGGTCATCCCCGCTTTCAAACTCAAGTAAATTCAAAAGAATCCCGCGGGCGCGAACGTCCCCGTACACCGGCCCCGTGAGCGTCTTCGTGGGTGGGGCTTTCCAATTACGCGGCATGCTATCATGGCGGCATACCTAATGGCCGACATAACTCAGGATGTCCTCAAGCGCAAGACGGCGGAGATCGCTGCTCTGCGGGCCATCAGCCGAGCGATCGGCTCGGCTCTGGACCTGGACACCACGCTCCATCTCATCACCAGGACGACAGCCGAAGTCTTAGGAATGGACAGCTGCTCCATCTACCTGTTGGACTCCGCTGGAGAGTACCTGGTGTTGAAGGCGACCACCGGCTTGGCGGCGGATGCCGTCGGACGGGCGCGGCTGCGCTTTGGTCAGGGTCTGACCGGATGGGCGGCCAGCGAAGGCCGGCCCGTCGCTAGCAGCGATGCCGCGAGCGACCCGCGGTTCGTGTTCTTGCCGGAGACCCACGAGTACCAGTTCCGCTCGCTGGCCGCGGTGCCGCTCATCACCGCCGGCAAGATCCTCGGTGCCATCAACGTCCAAACTGCCGCCGAGCACGCGTATCCTGTCGACGAACTCGAACTGCTGGGCGTGATCGCCGACTTGGCTGCGGGGGCGATTGAGAAAGCAACGTTGTATGACAATATGCGCCGACAGATCATGGAGCTTTCGACCCTGGCCGAGGTCAGCCAGACGCTGACGTCGCCGCTGTACCTCGAAGAGGTCCTACGTCTGATCACCGAGATGGCCACACGTCTGCTCGGCGCCAAGACCTGTTCTTTGATGCTGCTGGACGAAGCAACAGGCGAACTGGTCATCGCCGCGTCCCGGGACGCGGGTCAGGCATACCTCAGCCGGCCTCATCTGAAAGTCGGGGACGGCATCGCCGGATTGGTGGCCCGAGACGGCAAGGCCATTGCGGTCCCAGACGTGCTGGAAGACCCCCGATTTCTCGCCAAAGAGATGGCCGAGCAGGAAGGACTGCGCGCGCTACTCTCGGTGCCGTTGGTGGTGCGCGACCGCATCATCGGCGTGTTTAATTGCTACAAGGCCCAACCACACCGGTTCACCGACGCCGAGACCTCCCTGATGACGACCCTGGCCAACCAAACGGCGTTAGGCATCGAGAACGCGAACCTGGTGGTGCGCTCGGCGGTGATCCGCGAGATGCACCACCGCGTGAAAAACAACCTCCAGACGATTGCCATGCTGCTGCGGTTGCAACTACGGGACGGCCACGAGGTCTCCGGGCGCGAAGTGCTGACGGAAACCATCAACCGTATTCTCAGCATCGCCTCCGTACACGAGATCCTCTCCGTGGAAGGGTTCCGCCTGATCAACTTGCGTCAGCTGCTCGAACGTGTCGCCGGGCATGTCACGCACACCATGAGCCATCCCGGGGCGGCGATTGACGTCTCAGTGCGGGGCGAGGATGTCTACCTCACGTCTCAGCAGGCGACCTCCCTGGCCCTGGCGGTGAACGAACTGCTACAGAATGCCTTCGAGCACGCGTTTGGGCAACGCCCCGAGGGGCAAATTGAGATCCGGATCGCCACGCAGGACGCCGGATTGGTGCTTCAGGTCGAAGACAATGGGCAGGGATTGCCCGAGGGGTTTGACCCGCGGGAGGGCAGCGACCTGGGCCTGAAGATCGTCCACGCGCTCGTCACAGAGGATTTGAGCGGCACGCTGACGTTCAGCGGAGGACCCGGAACGCGCGCGGTCATCACCGTCCCCAAAGTCGAATTCCATGCCTGAGCCGCTGCGGGTTCTCATCGCCGACGACGAGGCGGTTATCCGCCTGGGATTGCGGGCACTTCTGGAAGAAAAGGGCTACAAGGTGGTCGGCGAGGCCGCCGACGGGACTCGGGCCCTCGACCTAGTCCGCCGGCTGCGCCCTGACCTGGTCTTCCTGGACGTCAAAATGCCCGGCACTGATGGCCTGCAGGCGGCGCAGGCGCTCTTGGCCAACCGCGCCGTGCCGGTGATCATTCTGACCGCCTATGCGGACCGCGAGTTCGTGGAAAAGGCAAAAGAGGCCGGGGTCTTAGCGTACTTGGTCAAACCTGTCCGAGAGAGCGACCTCTACCCGGCCATCGAGGTGGCGCGGGCGCGTTTTCGGGAAATCCAGGCGTTGCGGACCGAAATTGGCGGTCTCGAAGAGGCCCTGGCCGCCCGGAAGCTGGTGGAACGGGCCAAAGGAGTTGTCATGCGCCGGATGGGCCTCGACGAAGCGGCAGCGTTTGCCCACATCCAGCGCCAAGCCCGCAATGCGCGCAAACCGATGAAAGAGATCGCCGAAACCATCCTCGCGGCGGACACTCCACAGCCTGGACAACGCGGAGCCGGGCGGGCCGAGTAGTCGGCCCCGAGGGCTGACCTCTCCGACGCCGATCGAGATTTCGCCTGCGGGTGTTTGTCCTCATTATCCCCAGTGTCCACAACTGAGGAACGAAGGTTCCGAATTGACCCTGTGCACCTCGCGTGGTAGAAACGTAGTCGCCAGCGGGTAGCGGTTGTTCGAGATGGGAGTGAGGTACCGCTGATTCGCAGTGCCTCCGGCGCTGCGCGATCGGCGATAACCCGGCCTAACTCAACGAGGCGCACCCGTTGGCTGTTTTTGCGGGCGTGCACCAGCGCTACGTCCTGCCTGCCTCCCGTCCCACCAGGAGAGGTATAATCGGGTCGAAGAAACCCGCATGCTTCGCGTCTGCATGGCCCAGATCAATACGACGGTGGGGGATCTGGAGGGCAATACCCGCCGCATCCGCGAGGCTCTCGACCGAGCCCGCGACCTGAGCACCGACATCATCTGCTTCCCGGAGCTCTCGATCCCCGGCTATCCGCCAGAGGACCTCCTCCTCAAGCCCGATTTCGTCAGGGCCAACTTAAATGCGCTCGACGAGGTCGCTCGGGACACACGAGGGATCGCCGCCGTCATCGGATTTGTGGACCAGGGGACGCACCTGCACAATGCGGCCGCCGTGTGTGTGGACGGCGAGCGGGTGGGCGTGTATCACAAGCAGCGCTTGCCGAACTACGGCGTGTTCGACGAGAAGCGGTACTTCCACCCCGGACGGCGCGCGCCGGTGTTTATTATCGATGGCGTGCCG
Organism: bacterium; assembly: GCA_035300645.1. Lineage (GTDB taxonomy): Bacteria > Sysuimicrobiota > Sysuimicrobiia > Sysuimicrobiales > Kaftiobacteriaceae > 13-1-40CM-64-14. The sequence goes on along the minus strand of DATGVF010000088.1, from coordinate 659 downwards.
GTTGGCGTGACCATCTGCGAGGATATCTGGCTGCCGGGGGGAGCCTGCCAAGCGGAAGCCGCTGCCGGCGCGCTGGTGATCATCAATATCAACGGATCGCCCTACCACGCGGGCAAGTGGCGGGAACGCGCGCAGATGTTGGCCACGCGTGCGCGGGATTATGCCGTCGCTGTCTGCTACAACAACCAGGTCGGCGGGCAGGACGAGCTGATCTTTGATGGGACGGGAATGATCTTCGACCACACCGGGGCGCTATTGGTGCGCGGGGCGCAGTTCACAGACGACCTCATCTACTGTGACATCGACCCCGAAGCCATCTCGCGACACCGCCGGTTTGCCTCTGTCCGGGCCGCTGAAGAAGGCGACCTGCCGGTCGAGACCCCGACGTTTCATCTCTCTAACGCGCGGCCCACAGAGCGGCGTCCACTGGCCCCGCACATCGTCGAACCCTTGCCGCCCGTCGAGGAAGTCTACCGGGCGTTGGAACTCGGCACGCGTGACTATGTCCGTAAGAATGGGTTCACCGATGTGGTGGTCGGCCTTTCCGGAGGCATCGACTCCGCTTTGGTCGCGACGATCGCCGCGGATGCCCTGGGCCCCGCGCACGTGCACACGGTGTGGATGCCATCCCGCTACAGCTCGGCGGAAAGCCGCCGCTA
>DATGVF010000087.1:0-2160 GCA_035300645.1 bacterium | reverse complement strand
TGCAGCCCGCCACGCCCCCGCCGATGATGACCGCTTGGGCTTCTTCACGCATGATCCCATCCGATTCGTGACGCCCCATGTAGCATTCCTTTTGACAGAAAGGCCATACGGGTTTGAAGGGCTGCGTCCTCCCCCACCGTCCCCGTCCGCAAAATGGGATGTCAATGCCGCCAGCCTGCAACATAACGGAACAGCTGCGTGAGGATCGAGAGAGACGATTCCGCTCGTCACCGCGCCGCACGCCTATCAGGAGGAGAAGACGGGGAGGAGCCGAAGGCTGAGAGAACGTTCTGCACTGTGGCAGTGCCAGCGAAGGCCACCTTTCACTGAGGGGAGAGAATGTAGATGCCCAAAGGCGACATTTATGACTATCGCCTTGTTCATTCCATGCGCTATCAGAAGTCGCCCTTGTTCCCCGTCTTCCGGCGGCTAGGGGCTGTCTCGTTCCTGTGGTACAACCACCTGTTGCACGCCGTCGATTTCGAGGGCCAGACTAAGGATCAGGAATACCAGGCGATTCGCACCACAGCCACGCTCTGGGACGTCAGCGTGGAGCGCCCGGTGGAGATCGACGGCCCCGATGGGTTCGCCCTCATGGACCTTCTCACGCCACGGGACATGCGCAAATGCGCGATCGGGCAGTGTAAGTACGCACTGATCTGCGACGAGAACGGCTGTGTGGTCAACGACCCGGTCGTGCTACGCCTGGGGGAGAACCGGTTCTGGCTCTGTCCGTCTGATAGCGATGTCCACCTGTGGGCCAAGGGCGTGGCCGTCGGAGCGGGACTCAAGGCCACGGTCCGCCTCGCCGATGTCTATCCCGTGCAGGTCCAGGGCCCCAAGTCTCTGGACGTGTTGCGGGCCATCGTGGGCGACCGCATCAAGACGCTGCGGTATTACTGGTGGATGGAAGCTCAGTTCCCCGGCAATATTCCGGTCCTGATCACCCGCACGGGCTGGACGGGGGAGGTCGGCTATGAAGTATTTCCCCTGGATAACAACCGCGCGGAAGAGGTGGTCACGCTCATCATGCGGCACGGGAAGCCTCTTGGTCTCATCCCAGCGGGACCGAATCACGCCCGCCGGGTCGAGGCCGCCATCTTGAATAACCAGTCGGACATGGACCTGACGACCAATCTGTACGAACTAGGCCTGGAGTGGCAAATCGAGGCGAAGGACCGCTTCATCGGCAAGGACGCACTGGAGCGCATCCGGCGGGCAGGAATCACGCGCAAGCTGGTGGGTTTCCAGGTGGACGGCGAGCCGGCTCCGCACGAATTTGAGGGCCCGTGGTCCGTCTACGCTGCGGGAGCCCTCGTCGGCCGGGCCTCAGCGTTTGTCTACTCCCCCACGCTGAAGAAGAACATCGGGCTCGCCATGATCAAGCGCGAGCACACAACTCCGGGGCAGCGCATCGAGGTGCAGCGCCTCCCCAGCGAGCCGCGCCATGCCGCGACAGTCGTCACGCTGCCGTTCGTCGATCCGAAGAAGGAGATCCCCAAGCGCCGCCTAGACGTCTCCTAAGTGCACGCGGCGACCGCAGCAGTTGGCGAGAAACGCACGCCATGCCCATCAGCATCGAGGAGGCTATCCACCGCATCCCTCGTTGGGCACAGGCGTCGTCGTTGGCCGTAACGTCCCTGCCCGGCGGAATCACCAACCTCAGCTATCGTGTCGCGGTGGATGGGGAATCCTTCGTCGTGCGGATTGCCGCCCGGAATGCCGCCCAGTTGGGCATTGACCGACAGCGTGAGTACCACTGCACAGTGGCGGCGAGTCAGACTGGCATCGGCCCCGAGGTCGTCTACTTCCTGCCCGATGTGGAAGTCTTGGTGACGCGGTTCATCGTCGGCCGCTGCCCGTCGGTCGCCGAGATGGTCGCACCGGAGATGATGCAGCGGCTGGTCGCCTCCATGCATCGCTACCGGGAAGGACCGGCTTTCGATGGGTCATTCTCACCGTTCCACGCGCTCGCGCACTACCGGCGCGTGACGCGAGAACAGCACGCGCCACTACCCCGGGATGTGGACCCGATGTACCGCCGCCTCGCTGAGATCGAGGCCGCGTTGGGGCGCGGTCGGGCGGTGATCCAACCCTGCCACAATGACCTCTGGGAGCCAAATCTGATCGATGACGGCACCCTCATCCGCATCGTGGACT
>DATGVF010000086.1:0-21610 GCA_035300645.1 bacterium | reverse complement strand
TGAGGGGTCGACAGCGACACAGTCGGGAGACTTCCTTTTCATGTGTTGCTCGACTGCCCACCGCGTCGACGGACGGGCGATGAGGAGGGCCTGTTCTGTGATGAGGACAAGCGAGGTCATCCCAACTGCAATTCCCGTCATCCCGCCTTTACGCTGGACGTGCGCGCGCGTTCGACAGCTGTACGCACTGCGGGGACGATCTCTTGTGCAAAGCGCTCTGTCTGGTGCACGGGATCTGTACTGGGCCAGAACACGAACGTATCAAACCCGAGATCGAGGGCGAAGTGCGTCAAGGTCTCGACCCAATGCGCGACCGGTCCCTGCAAGAGGCTGCGCGTCGGTCCATCGACGATTTCGCCCGGGAGATTATAGATCCGCCGGATATCGCGTAGGGCGCGTCCTTCCGCCTGAGCAGCTGCATCGATACGGTGTTGCATGGCCGGCATGCCCTCAGGCGGCGCGTAGGATAGCAAGGGAGGGATCCACCCGTCCGCAAGTCGGCCGATCAAGCGGAGCATCCGCGGCTTGTAGGCGCCGATCCAGATCCCAATGCGGTGCGCGGGGGCCGGCCCGGGGTGCAGACCGTGGACCGAGTAGAACCGTCCTGCGAAGTTAATCGCGCGTTCCCCACTCCAGAACAGCCGGATGATCCTGAGAGCTTCCTCGAACGCCGCGAATGCTTCTGATGGGGTCCGCGATGGGCCGCCCATGGCCTCAATCGCCTCCCAAAAAGCGCCGGCACCAATCCCGAGTTCAAAGCGGCCTCCGGAGAGGACATCCAGCGACGCCGATTCCTTCGCGATCATGGCCGGCACGCGCATCGGCAAGTTGGCGACATCGGGGAAGATCCGGATCCGCGTGGTACGCGCGAGCAAGTCGGCCATCAACGCCCACGTATCGAGAAAGCGCCACTGGTACGGGTGGTCCTGGATACCCACGAGGTCGAGCCCGAGCGTGTCCGCCAGGCTCACGGTGGTCCGAGTCTGCAGGAGGTCGGCGGCGGTGGGAACGACGCTGATCCCGAATTCGATCGGCCTGCCGTAGTCGCCCACAGGTCACCTCTAAGTATTCACCGGGTAGCGCGGCTTCGCAAGGGAAGGACTTTCCACCGCACGTACCCAGTGACCACAACCAACAAGAGCAGATTCAGAGCTGAAATCGCATTCGGAATCTCGTTGCGGGCGATGTGGAAGATCGTGGCGCTGGCCATTACAATCGTCAGGCCCAACGCGGAGAGCGGAGTCGCCCAGGGGAGGGTGCGCGTGAGGCCCGGTACCACCAAGCCGATCGCTGCCACGACTTCTGCAACCCCGATGAACTGCCGGAACCATGCGCTTAATCCGGACATTGCGATCGCATCCGCCATCATGGCTGGCGGGCTGATGAAAAGCCACCCGTGGAAGAGGAACTCCACGGCCAGAAAAACCTGCAAGACCCACGCGAGTGCGTTCATAGGCTCCCTCCCGTTGGTTCGTGGAACGATATCCAGGTGACGCGCATTCCTCGAGAGGCGGAGAGTAACCCCGCCACCAGCGGCCTTTACCGGGGGTTCTGGTCGTACTCCTTGCCGAGAGCACGGTAATCGGCAAGCGCGCGGTCGATCAACGCATTGGTGCTTCCTGCATACGATGTTACGTCGAAGACCTTGGCAATCGCGTCGGGGGGAAGCACGCTCTGCACCTGATTGTCGGCGGCCGCAAGCTCCCGTAAGTGGATCTTGGTCTGTGTGCTCTGGTCTGCGAGTCGCTGAACGATGCGGTACGCTTCCGTCCGGCCCAGCGTGGGCGCGAGGGCCATTGTAAGCGCTTCGGCCATGATGAGTCCACTGGTGAGGTCGAGATTTCTCCGCATCCGGTCCACATCCACCTGGAGCCCCTTGAGAGCGCGGGACACCCATTCCACGGCCGCCCCTGTGAACGAGAACACGTCTGTGATGGCGTGGGCCTCAGTCTGCCACCCCCCGACGGCGCGCTCGTGCTCTTGGATGCTCGCCGAAAGCACGATTGGGACACATCCGATCGCCAGCCGCGCCGACGCGATCGCCGCGGCCGCTTCCACCGGATTGTGCTTGTGCGGCATCGTCGACGAGCCGCCGCCAGTCGAGGCGACGGCGACTTCGCCGACTTCCGTCTGAGCTAGCAGAGCCAGATCTGTTCCCACTTTTCCCATCGCGGTGGCGACAATGCCCAGCGCACTGGCGACCTCGACGATCCGGTCGCGTTCAGTGTGCCAGGGGAGGGCCGGGGAAGCGAGGTGGAGTTCTTGGGCCAGCGCCTCCATGATGCGCACGCCGCGATCTTCTAGAGCCGCGAGTGTGCCGGCCGCGCCACCGAATTGCACGACGAGCGCGTCCTGTCTCAGGCCCCGTAGTTTTCGTATCAGGCGCGTCGTCTGGGCGAGCCAACGGGCCGCCTTCAGGCCGAAGGTGATCGGGACGGCGTGCTGCGTGAGCGTGCGGCCCGCCATCGGCGTGTGGCGGTAGCGATCGGCTAACGCAGCGCACCGAGCTGCAATCGCGCCCAGCCGGCGGGTCACCAGGTCCAGACCGTCGCGTATCTGCAACACTAGGGCAGTGTCCGCGATGTCTTGGGAGGTGGCCCCCCAGTGCACGTGGGGGCGCGCGATGGCGGGAACCAGCTCTGTGAGCGTCCTGACCAGGGGGATGACCGGTGTGCCGGTCGTGGTGGTTTCGTTGAACAACGCGGCGGTATCAAACCGGTCCGCCCGGCACGCCGCCGCGATCGCGTCGGCCGAGGCTTGCGGAATCACCCCGATGCGCGCTTCGGCTTGAGCGAGAGCCGCTTCGACGTCGAGCATCCGCTGCACGAACGAGAGGTCAGAGAAAATCGCCGACATCTCGCTCGTCGGGAACAGACCCGACCCCCGCTCCGTCACGGCGCACCCGTCCCCGTCTGACCCGATCGGCGCAGCAAGTCACGCAGCACGTCCAGCTCCTCGCCGGTGGGCGATGGTGTTTGAGAGAGACTCTCGGCGAACTGTACCGGCCATCCCGTACGTGCGGTGATCTGCTCGCGCGTCACGCCAGGATGCATCGAGGTGACCTGGAGCTCTTTCGTATGTGGATGAGGACGAAGCAGGCACAGGTCCGTGACCACCAGACTCGGGCCTGCGGTCAGAAGCCCCAGGCGGCGGCGGTGATCGCCGCCGGTGCCAAAGCCAAACGAGGTCACGAAGTCGACGGTCGGCACAAATGCCCGAATCGTGTGCGAGACGATCACGAAGACCTGCTGGCAGCAGCTGGCAATTTCCGGCGCGCCCCCGCCCCCGGGCAGGCGGGTTTTCGGAGCGGCATAGTCGCCGATGACCGTTGTGTTGATGTTACAAAAGCGATCAATCTGCGCCGCCGCAAGGAATCCGGTGGTGATACGGCCCCCCTGCAACCAATAGGCGAACATTTCCGGCACCGACACGGTTGTCAACGCTGTCTCGCACAATTCAGGATCACCTATCGACAGGGGTAAGACGTGCGGTTTCGACCCGATTGTGCCCGACTCATAGATGAGGGTGAGGTGCGGCGCGTGGGTCAGCCGCGCCAAGTTGCAGGCGGTCGAGGGCGCCCCGATGCCCACCAAGCACACATCGTCGTCCTTCAATGCGCGCGCGGCGGCGACCATCATCATCTCCGACGCCGTATACGTCCCGGGTTCTCTCTGCCCCATGTCGCCTACCCTCTCGCTCGCGGCGGGCGAGATGATGGCGTCTTCAGGACGTTGTCCCGCATCCATGTTACGAACGTCTCGCGCTCTCGGGAGATCGCGTCCCACTGTGTGTAAAAGGCGCTGTCCCGTCGGTAGTAGCCGTGCGTGTAGGACGGTCGGGCTCCTCCGGGGGCGGCCACGATCGCGTGAACCGTCCAGGCCGGGAGGACGACGGAATTAGGACTGGGGCGGCGGAGTTCGTCCACGATTTCCTCTACTGTCACGATGGCGCGCTTCGCGGCCAAGACGGCCTCCTTCTGGACCCCGATGATTCCTTCCAGCAAGACGTTGCCGCTGCGGTCGGCGCGCTGTGCGTGGATGATAGTGACGTCGGGTCGCAACGGCGGAATTGCCGCCAACTTCTCGCCGCTGAACGGGTCGTCAATGAACCGGATCTGAGAGTTGACCCGGGGGAGATCGGTGCCCGCATACCCTCGCAGTATCGCGAGCGGCAGGCCCGCCGCGCCAGCTGCGTAGGCGTGGGCCATGCCCGCGTGGCTGTGCTCGATGAGCTCGAGAGGATGGGGCCAGCCGTGCTCCACGGCATCCCGTAGCCGGTGGAGCGAGCCCACGCCAGGGTTTCCGCCCCAGGAGAACACCAGCGTGCGCGCGCACCCCATCCCGATGAGCTGGTCGTAGATGAGGTCCGGGGTCATCCGGATCAGGGTGAGGTCACGCCGCGCCTGCCGGATCACCTCGTGGCCGGCGGCGAAGGGGATCAAGTGGGTGAACCCCTCCATGGCGACGGTGTCACCGTCGTGCACAGAGTCCGCGATCGCGTCCTGCAGTGACAGAATTCGCGGCATGCCGCTTAAAGCTCGAAGAAGACGGTTTCCTGGTCTCCCTGGAGGACGATGTCAAATCGGTACACGGTCTGGTCCTCGACGGTCCGGCGCCGGGCCAACAGGGTCGGCCGCCGCGGCTCCGGGACGAGCTCCAATACCGGGTCGTCGCGATTGGCGTGCTCGTCGTCGAAGTAGACCCGGGTGCGGAGATGGTCTAGTAACCCGCGGGCGCTCACGCACACGCCGATGTGCGGAGCCTGGGTCTTGTGGGGATCGAACGGCACCGGCCCTGGTTTAATGGTCTCGAATGCGTAAAAGCCGTGCTCGTCGGTGCCGGCGCGGCCAAAGCCCACAAACGCCGGGTCCAGGGGTACCGGACGGAGATCGGCGGGATGTCGGTACCGTCCGGCGGCGTTCGCCTGCCAGATCTCGACCAAGGCGTCAGACACTCCCGTGCGGTCCCCGTCGTAGACGTAGCCTTCGAGGCGGATGCGCTCGCCCCGTGTCTGCTCTGTCGTGAGAGTGTTGAGGGGATCGCGCAGTAAGCCGCTGTGAAAAAACGGCCCCGCGGTTTGTGATGGTGTGAGAGCGCGGCTGATCATCGATTGGCGCGGTGCGCGGTCGCGAAGGGCTCGAACGGTGTGGCATTCGGACCGCGCAAGATCATGTCAAACCGAAACCCCAGCGCGTAGCCTTCTTGCGTCACATCGTGCGCATACGTCGCGATAAGGCGGGCCCGGGCGGCGTCCGTGGGGACGGAGTTGAAGATCGGGTCAAGCGCCAGCAGGGGATCGCCGGGGAAGTACATCTGCGTGATCAGACGCGAGACCCACGAAGGCCCGAACACCGAGAAATGGATGTGGGCCGGGCGCCACGCGTTGGGATGGTTCTGCCAGGGATAAGCGCCGGGGCGGATGGTGATGAATCGGTAGACTCCCTCTTTATTTGTGGTGCAACGGCCGTAGCCGAGAAAGTGCGGATCCAGCGGGGCATGGTGATCATCAACGCGGTGCCGGTACCGTCCGGCGGCATTCGCCTGCCAGATCTCGATGAGCGCTCCCGGCTGCGGCATCGCGTGATCGTCCAGCACTCGTCCGGTGACAATGATCCGTTCTCCGATCGCCTCGCCGCCCGTGCCCATGTTCGTGGTCAAATCGCTGTCCTGTGTGCTCGTCGTGCTGAGAGCCGGCCCCGGTCCGGTAATCTCGGACAGGGTGTGCGGGACCGGGACGAGCGGCTGCCGGGGGGCGCGGCGCACCGTGCTGCGGTACGCCTCATGGTAATAGGGCGGGAAGGTCGTAGGATCGCGCCCGGGGCCGTCCACTATGGTTTTCCTTGTCCCCCCAAGTGGGTTTTGGCCGTCGCGAATGCCGTATTCGCGGCGGGGATACCAGCGTAGATGGCAACCTGGAACAAGACCTCGATGATCTCCTTCGGGTCGACGCCGATGTTGCGGCTGGCGCGGAGGTGGAGCGCGAGCTCGTCGCGTCCCAGCGCTGCCAGGATGGCAATCGTGACGAGGCTACGGGTGCGGCGGTCGAGGTTCGGCCTCGCCCACACGGTCCCCCACGCCGTCTCCGTAATGAACCGTTGGAAATCCGCGTCCAGATCGGTCTGTTGCGCTTTCGCCCGGGCGACGTGTTCTGTCCCCAGCACCTCTGTGCGAATCTTCATGCCAGTTTCATAACGCGAATCCATCGGCTCACTCCACCCGCTCTGACGTCGCGATCCTGCTGACAGGATCCATTCTCTTGCCGCGTTGGTTAGAAGACTTGTCCATGAGAGCCGTCCCGCCCTCTTTGGCTAGCAGCAGCCCCAACAGCTGATCCGACCGGTTTGGGATCGAGGACTTAGTCCGTGAGAGCCTGACGGAGCATCGTGGCAATTTCGGCATTCGAGTCAGAGCCGAGGAACTGGTGGACCATCCCGTCGTAACGCTTCGCGACGACCGGAACACCATCCGCGCGGAGACGGGCCGCGTAGGCTTCCCCTTCATCGCGGAGGGGGTCGAATTCAGCGGTGACCACGACAGCCGGGGGCAGGCCACGCAGGCTTGCGGCTCGGATGGGCGAGGCATAGGGGTTCGCGCCATCGGCCGGAGCATGGAGATAGTGGGTCCAGTACCAGCGCATTGCATCTGCCGTGAGACCATATCCGTCGGCATTGTCGCGATACGACGTCGTCTCGAAGTTGTGATCTGTGACCGGTACGATGAGGAGTTGGCAGGCGATCTGCGGCCCGCGGCGATCGCGCGCCATTTGCGCCACCACCGCGGCTTGGGTGCCACCAGCGCTGGTGCCCCCGACCGCCAGCCGGGCCGGGTTTCCGCCCAGTGTCCCCGCATGGGTTGCGACCCACTGCGTCGCCGCATACGCGTCCTCAACGGGGAGCGGGAACTGGTGCTCCGGGGCGTGGCGGTAGTTGACCGAGACAACGGCGCAGCGCGCGAGATTCGTGATCGACCGGCAGAAAGCATCGACCGTCTCGAGGTTGCCGACAACCCACCCGCCGCCGTGGAAGTACACGAGCACCGGAGCCGACCCGTGGAGCTGAGGGAGGTAGATGCGGACGGGGATATCGCCATAGGGCCCGGGCAGCAAGCGTTCGTCGACCCGCGCGACGGGTTCGGTAGGACCACTCATGGCGCGGGCGACCCGGACAGCTTGTTTGCGGGCGGCTTCGACTGTGAGTTCGTTGACAGGACGGACGCCCAGTGCCGTCCGTTGTTCGAGAAATGCCTTCGCCTGCGGATGTAATCGCGAGGACACCGCCATCGTCTTCTTGTCCAACATGACTGGCCTATTTCAAGACACGAGCCGGGAACGCCTGCCCTGTTTCACGAGGCTGGCGAACGACCGTTTTGGGGAACGTCGCCCGCGAGCCCTCCGTTTGAGCTTGACACGCACGGGACAGCGCTATATATTTAACTCGCAGGTTATTTAACCACTAGGTTAATCCACGATGATGCGCCACGACCACCTCAGCGATACCTTCGCGGCCCTCGCGGATCCCACGCGGCGCGCGATCCTCGCGCGCCTGGCATCGGGGTCGGCCTCTGTGACCGAACTGGCGAAGCCGTTCCGGATGAGTCTGCCGGCAATCTCCAAGCACCTGAAGGTGCTGGAGCGGTCCCATCTGATCACGCGTACGCGGAGGGCTCAGTGGCGCCCCTGTCGGCTCGAGGCGGGTCCGCTCAAAGAGGTCGACGACTGGGTCGAGTACTACCGGCGCTTTTGGGAGCAGAGTTTCGATCGATTAGACGCCTACCTCCGAGAGGTGAAGGCTCGCGAGGTCAAAGACAAGGAGAACCGACATGGCCGCAAACACGACAAGCGCTGACGTCGCCACGCTGGCTGGCGAACGCGAAATCATCGCTGCACGGGTCTTCGCGGCGCCACGCGCGCTGGTGTTCACGCTATGGACAGATCCCCGCCACATCGTGCAGTGGTGGGGACCCAACGGATTTACGACGACTATTCACGAGATGGATGTGAGACCAGGTGGCGTGTGGCGGTTTGTGATGCACGGGCCCGATGGCGTGGACTATAAGAACAAGATCATCTACCGCGAGGTCGTTGCGCCGGACAGCCTCGTCTACGACCACGTGTCGGGCCCGTTGTTTCATGTGACGGTGACCTTCGCTGAGCAAGGCGGGAAAACCACGGTCACGGTGCGGATGCTCTTCGAGTCCGCGGCCGAGCGCGAGAACGTGATCAAGCAATTCGGCGCCCTGGAGGGATTGACGCAGACGCTCGGACGCCTCGGAGACCATGTGGCCCGCGCGGTGGGGCTGCGCCCCGCTGCGCCTCCGGCAGGCCAGGAGATCGTCATCACACGCCTCGTCGACGCGCCGCGGGAAGTTGTGTTCAAGGCGTGGACGGAAGCCAAACGGCTCAAACAGTGGTGGGGGCCGCGGGGTTTTACGACACCCTTTTGTACGGTGGACCTCCGCCCGGGTGGCGTCTTTCACTACTGCATGCGCTCGCCCGAGGGCCGCGACATCTGGGGCAAGGGAGTCTACCGGGACATCGTGGTCCCGGAGCGGATCATCTACACCGATACCTTCGCCGATGCAGACGGGAACCCGGTCCCCCCGACGCACTACGGACTGAGCACCGGTCACCCCGATGAAACCTTAGTGATCGTGACATTCACCGCACAGGGACACCGGACCACGGTCACGGTGCAGCAGGCTGTGCCCGAGGCAGTCCCAGAGCGCGCGGGGATGAAGCAGGGCTGGACGGAGATGTTGGACAGGCTCGCCGAGGAACTGGCGAACGCTGGACCTTAGATGCGTGGCGGGAGACCCGACACGCTCGCGGCCGCATCCGAGCTTGTCGCGTGGCTAATTGCCGGCGGACCCTACATACCAGGGAGGGAAACGATGGCTACAAAGGCACGTTCGACGCAGGTAAAGACCATGGAGTTGACCGTCATTCGGACAATGCCTGCAACTCCCGCCGAGGTGTTCGATGCGTGGTTGGATTGGAAGAATCCCGGCAGCCCGTGGTTTGGTGCGGCGACGGCCATCGTCCATCCGGTGATCGACGGCCTCTTTTTCCACCTGGTCCGGTTCGAGGACCACGATTGGGCTCACTATGGACGATTTGTCGCTCTTGACCGGCCACGGCGAATCCAGCATACCTGGGTCTCGGAGGCGACCCGGGGGCTCGAGTCGGTGGTCACCCTCACCTTCGACGGGCGGCAGGACAAGACTCGAGTCCGGCTTCACCATGCCAATCTCCCGGATGATCCCCTGGGCCGCCGACATGAGGAGGGGTGGGGATTCGTGCTCGGCGCGCTTGCAGAACGTTTCACCCGGCGGGGGCGCCCCTAAAACCGCCCACAGACCTTTTCACCTTTTCGTCGTTTCCGACACCTTAAGCACACAGATCCTCGGGCCCCTAGGCCACGATGGACGTGAGGGAGGGTAGGAATGAGACAGCTCATCATGTGGAACCTGGTGACGCTTGATGGCTATTTTGAGGGTCCCAAGCCCTGGGACATCGAGTGGCACAACTACGTCTGGGGCGAAGAACTGGAGCAGCTGTCCTTGGAGCAGGCGAGATCCATTGGCATGCTGCTGTTCGGCCGCCGCACATACGAGGGGATGGCTGCGTACTGGCCGTCCGCGGAGGGGGACATTGCCGCTTTCATGAACACCGTCCCGAAAGTTGTCTTTTCGAGGACGCTGGAGACAGCGGGGTGGAAGAATACGCGGCTCGTGACGAATGATGCCGCAGAGGAAGTGACAAAGCTCAAGCAGGATGCTGGAAAGGACCTCTATGTCTTCGGTAGCGCCGACCTCTCCGCGACGCTGACACGCCACGGGCTCATCGACGAATACCGCCTTGCGCTCACGCCCCTCGTCCTGGGCGAAGGGAACCCTCTGTTTAAACCTACTCCCCAGCGGCTGCCGTTGCGGCTGGTGGAGGCGCGGCCGTTGAAGTCCGGCTGCGTGATCCTCCGCTACCAGCCGACGAAAGACCGCTGACTACAGCCAGGCGAGCGTTCTGTGCATTCACAAGAGCGCGGTAAGGTGAGATCTGGATCGTAGAGGAGTCTACTGAATTTTGCCGGACTGACGCCCGGTGTAGATCGTCGAGGCGTGAGATTCGAGGTCTTGCGCGCAGGCAACCGGATTGTCAGGCGTTGCCGATGCCGCCGCATCCTGCGCGGCGTAGGCGAGTTGCGCAGCGCCCACGGAATCGTCGGGGAACATCGCGATGCCGACCCGCAACTCGGGGCCCGACGGCGAGCCCACCAGCCGGCTGATCGTAGCGTCGTCTTTGATCTCCCGCAGCAATCGCTCCGCGTAGCGCTGCGCGCTGACGAGGTTCGTCATGGACAGTAAAACGAAGAACTCCCCCCGTGTTCCCTGGGCGACAATGTCCACCCGGCGCGCGGTGCCGAGCACCAGATCACTAAAGCGCTTTTGAACGAGCTCGGCGGTCGTGTCGAGGGCGGTCTCGCCGACCTCGAGGTCCGTGAGCATAAGTTTGAGCAAGGCAAAGGGGACGCCCAACTGCGTGGCGCGGCCAATCTCATCCTTGAGGATCCGGTCGAACTGGTCACGCGTGAACAACCGGGCCTCGGGCTTGGCAACGGCGAGCCGCTGCAAGTCCTCCAGCATCGACGCGCGGTCGAGGGCGATGCCGGCCTGCCCGGCCACATGCCCTAGCACCGCGATCGAGTGGCGCGCGGGATGCCACGCGTCATTGCCCCCGGCACACAATACGCCGACCAACCGGTCGGCGACGACAATCGGCGTGCAGACCGCCCGGGTCCACGCCCCGTCGCCCTCGACATGGATCGTGACGGGGTGGGAGGTGTCGGTCGTGACCCGGCCCGCAGACGCGTACATGACAGGCATGGCATCATGGTCGGCTACGCCCGCCGCATGCGCGAGCACCAGCTCTCCTCCCGCATGTTCAGCCACGAACACGGCGGCGTAGGGCGCCCGCAGCAACTGTTGGGCCGCCTGGGCCACTGATAGCAGGACCGGGGCTGTCCCTGTGGCACCGGCGAGCTGGCGCGACAGCCCATACGCGAACTCTAACTCCTCCAACCGCCGCCGCAGCTGTTCGGTGGCTTCGTCCAGCTTGTCATTGAGACGGCGGTTGAGATTGCCGCGTTCCTGCATCAGGCGCGACTCTCCCGCTAAGATGCTGAAGAAGACCGCTACGACCATGCTGCTTCCGACCAACAGGCCGACCCGCAAGGTGCTCCCGCTCAACGACGGAACGCCGCCTTCGGCGACCGCCCACAGCCACACCACGATCCCTGACACCGCGACCGCCGACAGCACCGAATCCCGCAGGTCCAGCCGGATCGCGGCAGACAGGATCGGCAAATAGAAGAGGAAGAGGAGACTGCTCTGGATGCCGCCTGTATACCAGGCCAAGGCGGTGATGGAAAGGATATCGATCGTCAGCAGGAGATCATGGCGGATGTTGTGGCGCAACCGGGGGATGACGAACAAGGCCACGAGAATATAGCCGGCAATCAGGGCCGTCAACCCGATCAGGATCTGTGCGGTATCGGGCGAGACCACGTCCCACCAGAGGAGTGGGAGCAAGGAAAAGAGGATGATCAGGCGGATTATGGAGACCTTCCGCTCGGTGTTGTCTGGCAGACGGATCGTCTTCAGCAGCGCCACGATCCGCGCCACTGCGTCGTTTCCTCGCTTGGCTCGTTGGGTTCGCAACTCGGGCAACACTAGCTCCTTGGGAGGGGCGCCGCTTTATGTCTCATACCTCAAGACGATGGCGCCAAGACGTGAGAGGGACCGAAGCGGCGACCAACTCAGCGGTTCAGGACGCGAGTCGGGGGGCAACCTCTTCGAGACCGAGGAATGCGGCGGCAACCTCGGGGTCGAAGTGGGTACCGGATTGCTCACGGATGTGGGCCAGGGCCTTCTCTTTCGACCAGGCGGGGCGGTACGGACGATCGGACGTTAGCGCATCGTAGACATCGACAATCGCGAAAATGCGCGCCAGAAGGGGGATCTGCGTCCCGCGAAGTTTCCGGGGGTAGCCGGTGCCATCCCACTTCTCGTGATGGCAGTACGGGATGTCGAGCGCCTCGCGCAGGTAGGGGATGCTCGCCAAGAGTTCAAAGGCATGCACCGGGTGTCGTCGCATAATCTCCCACTCCTCCGCGGACAAGGGTCCAGGTTTCAGCAAAATGGAGTCGGGAATTCCCATCTTCCCGATATCGTGCAGGAGCGCTCCCCGGCGGAGATGGATGAGGAGGTCGTCGGGGACACTCATGGCGCGCGCTAGGCGCAGGGTAAGCTCGGTGACCCGGAGCGTGTGGCCTTCTGTCTCTTTGTCGCGAAGGTCCAGCGCTTTGGACCAGCCTTCGATCGTCGCATCGTACGCCATCATCAGGTCGAGGTTGGCGCGCTGCAGATTGTTGAACAGGTCCGCGTTATCAATGGCAATGGCCGCCTGTCCTGACAGAGCTTCCAAGAATGCCAGCCGCTCGGGCGTCGCAGTGAGCGAGCTGCGCCAAAAGACCTCCAGCACACCGCCGACTTGGCCCTTCGCGACCAGGGGCGCCGCCACGTAGCCGACAAATCCTTCCCCGGAAAGTTTGAGAGACCCCGACACCTCGGTCGGTTCGGCCGTGAGATCTTTAACGATGACGATCTGTCGCTCCAGGGCGGCGCGCCCCGCGGGCCCTTCGCCGAGCCGCGGCGTCGCCGCTTGGTGCGCTTTGCTGCGGAAGCCACGTCCCACGGCGGATCGGAGGGTCTGCATCCGCGCGTCGAACAATAGCACGTTCGCGGCGTCGGCTTTTAGCTGGGTTGTGGCGTGATCGAGGACGACGTTGAGCGTCACGCGGAGGTCGAGGCTCGTGGTGATGGCCACATCGATGTTCCGCAAGGCCTGGAGTTGCTCCAGGCGTGTGGCGGTTTCTTCGAACAGACGGGCGTTTTCGAGGGCGCTCGCCGCCTGGTTGGCAAATGTTTGGAAGAACTCCACGCGCGCGGGACTGAAGAAGTCCGCGGTGCCTCCATAGAGGACGAGCACACCGAAGGGTTTGTCTCGGCTAATTAAGGGAAACGCGGCCGCACAGGTGATCCCCAATTTGACAAGCGCCTCCCGGTTCGGGAGGCCCGTCTCTGAGGGGATGTCCTGGACGACGACCGGGGCGCCTGAGAGCAAGGCACGCCCGCTCGGCCGCTGCGCTCCCACCGGATCATCCCAGCGGGAGTGGAGCGTCTGGAGATACGGGTGCTCATGCGGCCAGCCCGCGAGCAGACGCGTGGTGCCGTCAGGCTCGGCGCGGCCGACCCAGGCCAGCCGGGCCCCAAAGTCTTTGACCGACCTCTCCACGGTGTCGCGCGCCAACTCGTCCAGGTTGAGGCTATGGGCCAGCCTTTGGGCGGTGCTGTGAAGGGCCGTCAGCGTATCGAGCTGACGGGCTATCTGCTCCTCGGCATGTTTATGGGCCGTGATGTCCCGCGCGATGCTGACGATCCCCGCAATCTCCCCGGCGCCATTCCGCAATGGCACCTTGTTCACCAGATGCCACAGCGCATTGCCCGACTGGTCGACCGTGCGGGACTCTTGATTCAGGAGCGCTTTCTTCGTGTCCAAAACCACTTGGTCGTCGGCCAAGTATTGGGCGGCGAGATCCGGAGGGTAGACGTCGTGGACCGTTTTGCCCCTTAGATCGTCGGGGGTGTTTTGCCCCAGGAATTGGGCGTAGGCTTGATTGACGAGTAAGAAGCGACTGTCCCGATCTTTGATACTGATGAAGTCGGGCAGCGTGTCGATCATCGTGCGCAACAGGCTACGCTCCCGGGTGAGTTCCTCCTCAGTCTGCCGCCTCTTGTCGCGCAGCCGCTTCGCCTCCAGCGCATGGCTGGCGGCCGCTCCAAGGCGGGTGAGGCGATCCTTCAGGAGGTAGTCGGCCGCTCCCTCCTGAAGAGCGCGGACCGCCACGTCCTCTCCAATGCTGCCGGAGACGATGATCGCCGGGATGTCGAGACCCAGCTCTCTGAGCATCTGCAGGGCCCGCACGGCCGTGAACTGCGGCAGGCTGAAATCGGCGAGAATGAGGTCGGGGGGCGGATTGAGGTGGGCGGCAAAATCTCGTTCAGTGTCGACCCGGTGCCAATCAAAAGAGAACCCGGCCCGCCGGAGCTCGGTGATCATCAGTTCGGCATCCGCTGCCCGATCTTCGAGAACCAGGACCTGCAGTCGATCCATCGGGACCCTACGCGGCCGGCGGATGATTCAGCAGGATCCAGTACAACCCTAACTGCCGGACGGCCTCGGTGAACTGGGCGAAATCGACGGGCTTCACAATGTAACTATTCACACCCAACTGGTAACTCTCTACAATATCCCGCTCCTCACCCGAGGAGGTGAGTACGACCACGGGGATGGATCGCGTGCGCTGATCGCTCTTGACCCTCTGCAGCACCTGGAGCCCGTCGACTTTCGGCAGTTTCAAATCGAGGAGAATCAGCCTGGGCGGGTCGTCGACGCGGCGCCCGGCGTACACGCCGGCGCCGAAGATAAAGTCCAGCGCTTCCGCACCGTCGCGGACCACCTTGATATTGTTGGTGATGTTGTTGCGGTTCAGAGCATGCAGCGTCAGTTCCATGTCATGCGGGCTGTCTTCCACCAGCAGGATTTCGACTGCGCGTTCTACGCTAGGCATGAGCTCCTCCTAGAGTGAAGTAGAATGTGGCGCCCCGGTCCACGGCCGCCTCGGCCCAGACCCGCCCCCCATGTCGGCTCACGACGCGGTGGACGATGGCTAGTCCGACGCCGGTGCCGTCATACTCCTCGGACCGGTGCAGACGCTGGAAGACTCCAAAGAGCTTGCCCGCGTACTGCATGTCGAACCCCACGCCGTTGTCGCGCACGTAGTACACGCGCTCGGACTGCGGCCCCCCCACAGACTCAGGTGTTCTCCCCTCCCCGCTCGGTGCCGTGGGGGAGGCGCCTGCGACGGGAGCCAGTTGGTAGCCAACTTCCACGGTGGTGTGGGGCCGGTGCCTGGTGAACTTCAGCGCGTTGGAGAGCAGGTTGACAAAGACCTGCTTGAGAAGCGCTGGATCAGCTTGACACTGCGGTAGCTCACCGATGTCGACGGCCACGGACCGCCCGTCGAGCTCCAGGCGCAGGTCGGCCAAGGCCTGACGGGCGATGTCGGCGGGCGACACCCACTGCCGTTTCAGAGGTTGTCGACTCAGTCGCGAAAACGCGAGGAGGTCATCGACCAAACGCCCCATCTGCACGGCGTTCTCACGGATCATCTGCAAATAACGCCGGGCGTCCTCCGAAAGGCGGGGAGCATGTTCCTCGATGACGATGCGAGAGAAACCGTCGAGCGCCCGCAGGGGCGCCCGTAGGTCGTGGGAGACAGAGTACGCGAATGCCTCCAGTTCCTTGTTGGCGGCCTCCAACTCCGCCAATGCCTTGTGATAATCCAAACGCAGGGCACTCTGCTCTGCGAGAATGGTCAGTAGCGCCAGGTCATCATTGACAAACAAGGAACCCCGCGGAAGGAGGACCACCAGGAGTCCCCACGCCTGTCCTCGCGCCATGACGGGGATCGCGAGCAGCGCGCTGGCACCGACCTTTGCGGCGACTTGCTCGATCTCATCTGACCCCAAGTCAGCGATGCGGAGAGACGCTGGTCGGTGGGCCTGCCATGCCTGGGCGAGCGCACCGTCTCGGGGGGCGAAGGCGACCGACTGCAGCAGAGCGTGATCGGATGCCTGCATCTGAAACCGCTCCTGCCCTTCGTTCCACTGGGCCGCTCCCGTCATGTAGCCTCCGGCGATCCGGCTGGCGGCGGTGCAGAGGGCAGTCAGTGTCTCCGTGCCGTGGGAAGTGAACGGTCGCCCCGCCATCCCCTTGAGGAAATCGTGGAGCTCTGTCAGTTGCCAAAATCGGTGGAGGCCCGCCGGCGGGGCAAAACCCAGATAGTAGAAGAGGACGGCCACAGCCCCCAAGACATCAATAGCCATTTGGACGTTTGTCGCCTGATCCGGGACAGCTACGGGTACACCAGCCACAAGGACCGCGCAGGCGAGCGCGCCGGATCCCGCCGCGACCAGCGTCATCCGTCTGCGAGACACGCCGCCCGAGCCGAGGGCCCCACGCACAAACGCTACTGCGCCGTAAGCCTCGACGAACGCAAAGTAGGTAATCACGATCAGCGTCGCGGCCGGCGCAAGCGGCGGGGAGAAGGCGAGCAGGATGCCCCATGACACCACCAGCCCGCCTTGTGCGGCGAGGCGCAGAAGCCTTGGTACAGGCCGGAAATGCTCCACCAACCGCAGCAACAAGTAAGGCTGGGCAACGACGGCGATGGAGCCGATGGTCTGGACCCAACGTGCCAGTGGGCCTGCGAGCGGGGCGAGCTGCGACGAAAGAATGGAGCTGGCCAGCGAGAGCACCATCAGGGCGATGTCTAGGCGAACCCGCTGGCGGTCGCGGAAGAAATCGAAGACCGTCAGGCCGGCAATGACGACTAAAGCTCCCCGGGTGATCAGTTGGAGGAGAATTTCTCCGCTCATTTCTCCCTCCGCGTGAGAGATGCTTCGCTCACCGGTATTGCCCCACAGGATTACGCCCTGCCCGGCACCATTAATGAATAGACGCCGTGGCCCGCCACGCGAGAAGGTGGCTTGAAAGTTGCGCTGTAGATAACTCGTTCACTCTGCGAGGAGATTTTAGACCCTCACGACGCAGCGCGTCTTCGGAATTTATCGGGACTTAATGCGGGGCATTGGGCACCCTCTCGGGGCGGGTTGCTTGAGAGCAATCCGACGTGTGTGCTGCGGGGATGAAGTCTAGTTTCTTGCGGTCCCGGCTGAGACCAGACATCGAGCTTCAGTAAGGGCACAATTGGTCTCGATGCTCGTGCCGGCGCGGTCGAGTCCCGAAAGCAAGGCCCTTCTCGCCAGTTCCCTGCTCCCGACACTTCCCCGCGCCGGTTCACGAGCCCGTCCCATGCTGAAGTTTCGACGTCACTTCCGGGGCAGATTAGTTTCCCGAGTTCGCAATGTGCTCTGTACGGTTGCACAAACTGACTAATCGTTACATAGAGGAGCCGTCATCCCGTCCCGAAACCGCCATCCCTCCTCACGGGTCCGGCGGGAGGAGACCGCGACGGAGCGCATACCGGATCACATCTGTTTGCGTGCGCGAGCCCAGTTTGTGCAGCAGGTTGGCCCGGTGCACTTCCACAGTTCGCGGACTGATGCCCAAGCGTTCTGCAATGGCCGCACTGGTGTGGCCTTCGGCGACGAGTTGCAGGATCTCGCGCTCGCGCGGGGTGAGCGCTTCGTGCACGTCCTCACTTGCCGCCGCGCGCTTCGCGTAGGCTTCGATGGCGCGTTCTGAGAGCGGGGGACTGAGGTATCGCCGCCCGGCCGCGACCTCATGCAGCCCGCGGATCAAGTCGGCGAGTTCTACGTCTTTCAGAGCATAGCCCGCCGCTCCATTTTTGAGTGCCTCCAGGACGTGTGCCTCGTCGGCGTAGATAGAAAGGATGATGACACGGGTGTGGGGGGAGATGTTGGCCGCTCGTCGCGTGATTTCCATGCCGCTTAAGCCGGGCATCAGCACATCGAGGATCAGGATAGTGGGTTTGAGGCGTTCCACCAGTGCGATGGTCTCCGGTCCGTCAGTGGCTTCCCCGACGATCCGGAAGGCAGGTTCGGCGTCGAGCAAGGCCCGCAGTCCTTGCCGCACGATGGGATGGTCATCCGCGAGCACGATGGTTGTCGGCATCTCTGAATTTCGGGGCCTGCTGCTTGAGGCACACATCGCTGCTAAGCGCTCGTCAACTTTACGTTAAAGTACTTCACAGTATTAGCCCTTGCGGCTCAGCAATTTGGCCACAGCAATTGCTCTGGCGCAATCCCGAGGTGAGGGTGGCAAGACTGCTCACACGACAATTATCAATATGACTCAACAAGAGTGAATCAACTGGAGGAGCCGGGCAGGCCGGACGCCACGGCGAGGCAGAGAGGGGAGAGATCGCGATCGTTGTGAGCGGCTTGTTGGGTATCGTTCCGCACGCGCACCCCAGAGAATCCAGGGTCGCTTAGGACTTCGGACACTTCGCACTGGCTCAATCTAGTTTGCCGCCGCTCGTCTTGTGCTGCAATACGTAGGTTTGCGTAGGCTGCCAGGACGACCCGCCACCGAGGAGAGTGACGCCGGTTATCCTCCCGCGGTGGATTCTGCAGGTTCTGACCCCATCATGTTGACGAATGCTTCCGCGACCTTCGGATCGAAGTGTTTTCCGCTCTCCTCGCGGATATAGGTCAACGCTTGCTGCCTTGACCAGGCAGGACGGTACGGGCGGTCTGAAGTGAGCGCGTCCCAGACGTCGACGACCGCGAAGATTCTTGCCTCCAGCGGGATCTGATCCCCCCGCAACCCTTGAGGGTATCCGCTGCCATTCCATTTCTCGTGGTGCGCGTAGGGAACCGCCAACGCTGGGCGCAAATACTCGACCGGGTGGAGGAGGTCCCGCGCATATTCGGGATGGCGCCGCATGTGGGTCCACTCCTCGGCGGTTAACTTGTCCGGCTTGAACAAGATCGCATCGGGAACGCCCATTTTGCCAATGTCGTGGAGGAGAGCGCCTCGCCGCAGGTGCACCACCTGGTCCTCGCGCAAACCCATCGCCCGGGCCAGACGCACCGTGAGGTCCGTGACCCGCTGGGTGTGTCCTTCGGTTTCCTTATCGCGCAGGTCCATGGCCCGCGACCATCCCTCCAGGGTGGTATCGTAGGCGCGGGCCAGATCACGGTTGGATCGTTGCAGGCTCTCAAACAGCGTGGCGTTGTCGACGGCGATCGCCGCCTGGCCGGCCACGGCCTCGAGAAACGCAAGCCATGTCGGATCGGGGTCCAGGGCGGTGCGGTGGTACACTTCCAAGACGCCCAGGACCTGGCCTTTGGCGATGAGCGGCGCTGCAGCATAGGACACGAACTGCTCCTGGGTGACCAGGTGGGTGAGGAAACGTTCGGGAGGGTCTCCAGTCTCCTCCGGGGGCAACGTCGTCTGCGTTTTACGCAGGTCAGGGATGAGGAGGGTGCGTCGTTCGGACGCGACTCGGCCTGCGTACTGGTCGCCGAGGCGGACGCGGGCGCCGCTAATGCGGATATCGCGAAACCCTCTCCCCGCGGCGTACTCGAGGATGGGGGTGGCCGGGCGGAGCAAGAGGATGTCCGCAGCATCCACGCGCAACCGGGCGGTCACCTGGTCCAGAATGACGCCTAACATGATCTTCAGATCCAAACTGTTCGAGATAGCGAGGTCGATCTTAGACAGGGACTCGACCTGGTCGAGCCGGTCGGTGGTCTCCTCATGCAGTCGCGCGTTTTCCAACGCCGCCGCAGCTTGGTGGGCGAACGCAGAGAAAAGTTCCACGCGATGAGCAGAAAAGAAGGCGGCGTCATCGCTCAGCACTGCCAGAACCCCGAACGTCTCGTCCCGGCTGATGAGGGGGAAGGATGCGACGCTGGCGATCCGGTAGGGGAGGAGCACATCGCGCCAGGAAGCAAGGCGGGGATCGCCGGCAATGTCAGACAGGATCACGGGAAGGCCACTCTGGATCGCCCGGCCGCTAGGTCCCTGTTCCTGCAGGGTGGACTCATCCCACCGCGCCGTGATCTCCTCGAATCGGCCGGCGTCAGCGGGATAATGCGCCAGCCACTTGATTCGGCCATCAGGTAAAGCGCGACCGATCCAGGCGCCCTTGCCCCCAAAGACCTCCACAAAAATCCGGACGATGCGGCGGGCCAGATCGTCGGGATCGAGGCTGAGGGTCAGTTGGCGCGCGCTCGCGTACAGGGCGGTTAGGGTTTGCAGCTGATCCAAAATCTGCTGCTCGGATGTATTTCGTTCCACTTCGCGACGCTGGAGCTCCTCGGCCATCCTGTCGAACGCCTGCCCAAGCTGGCCGAGTTCTCCTTTCCCGTGCGCGACTCCGGACCGCGCGGACAGCTCGCCTTGCCCAACTCGGTGCGCCGCGGACACAAGAGCTTCGATCGGCTTAAGGAATAGCACCCCGAACGCTAGCCAGGCGGCCACCAGACCCAGCAGTGTCAGGCCCGCCACGCTGCGCGTGAGGAGTTCACCCTGTTGGGCGGCGGCGGCGGAGATCGTGGGGATCCCGACACTGGCGTATAACGTCCCCGCCCCCGGGAGGTCGTGCAGTAATGCGACACCGTACAGGCGGAGAATCCCGTCTGGGCCCTGGGTTTCAATGATGCCCTGACTACGAGACTGGATGGCGCGCAGCACCGCGGTTTCCGGGAGACGGCGGCCCGTCCAGCGCTCAGGGGCGGGGTATCGGGTGAGCACTACTCCCTCGCGGTCGACCAGAGTCACTACCGCCCCCCGGGGGAGGACCGGGGTAGGAGTCCCTCGGCTTAGGGCCCCCAGATCAAAGGCGGCATACAGCACGGCCCGCACGTCGCCCGCAGGATCAAGGAGCGGATACCCGAAGTTCACGGTGGCCTTCTGGGTGATACGGCCGATCTGGTATTCGCCAACGGCAAATTGGCGCGTGGCGATGACTTGCCGGAAGTACAGACGATCGCTCAGATTCACCCTGCCCACGGTGGAGAGGGCGCTGCACACGACGAACCCCTGGCGATCAATCACTCCCAGGTTGAGGTAAGTAGGGTACGTGTCGCGATACCAGACCAGCACGCTACGACAGCCAGGACCAGCCGTCTGGATCTCTGGGAGGCGTGCAATGCTTGCGAGCAAGCGGCGCGTGTCCTTGACGCCATCTGTGTAATCTGTGACGAGGTGGGTGGTGAGGCTTTGGACTTGATCGAGAGCTACTTGGGACAGAGTGCGCTCTTCCTGTTGCTCGAGCACGTAGACGAGGCCGAGAATCGGCAGCAGGATCAGGACCAAGATCACGAAGATGCGAACGCGCAGACCCGCGGCGAGGCGCTCTCGCAGTGTCAGGCCCTGTAGAGCCTTAAGAGAATTTGTCATGCGTAAGCTTTCTGACCGGAATTCGATCAGTCCAATGACGACGCTTGAGGTCGCTGCTGGTCTCGCGAGCGGGCGGGGATCGGAACAAGCGCCGGATCACGCAGCACGCGGCGGAGGGGGCGGCGGGGCACCGAACGGCGACGGGTGACAACGTGTGCCCAGTGGTCCTGTCGGGTCATCTCCTGTGGAGAGTTTTAACGCACTTAACGTCGGAGTTTAGCAGGGTTAAGGTAATCCAGTCTTTGCGGGAGCGCAATCCACTGACGCCAGTTGGTTTGAGGGAAACCTACGTACCTTCCTAACGGTGCGTCGGATGGGAGCGGGTTCTGTCCGCGATCGGATGCACTCTTGATTGTCTTTGCGTCGCCCAGCCTACGTGGCATCGCAGGAAGCGGGCTGCGGATGTGCCAAACACCTACAGGCATGGTCCGCGTGCGAGACGTCCTGACCCTGGGTATCCTGCCTCCGGGCCCACACAATGCCCTCACCGACGTGAACGGCGTGCGGGTTGGCCACGCGTCGTTGGTGCATGGTGGGCTGCGCACCGGCGTAACCGCCGTGCTCCCCCACGCCCGTAACCTCTACCAAGAAAAGGTGACCG
>DATGVF010000085.1:0-6938 GCA_035300645.1 bacterium | reverse complement strand
GCGGTGGCGAAAGCCATCGGCGTCGTCCCTCAAGCGTCGGCGCCCGGCTTTGGCTTTACCACCTTGGAGATCGTCACAATGGGACGCGCGCCGCATCTTCACCCCCTGGCACCGGAAAGCGCGGACGACGAAGCCGCCGTACGCCACGCCATGGCGCGGACGGACACGTGGCAGCTGCGCCACCGTCCAGTTGATAGTCTCAGCGGCGGGGAGCGCCAGCGGGTTCTGCTGGCACGCGCCTTGGCGCAGACCCCGCGGGTGCTGCTGCTGGATGAACCCACCGCCCACCTGGACCTGAAATATCAGCTGGAGATGATGGCGCTCGTGCACGCGCTGGCTCACGAGGGTCTCGCCGTGGTCGCGGCTGTGCACGATCTGAATCTAGCTGCGCAATTCTGCGACCGCATGGTGGTGCTGAATCGCGGCCGCATCGCCGCCGCCGGCACTCCCGCGGAGGTCCTGACGGCCTCCACCCTGTTGGCCGTCTACGGCACCGAGGTCATCGTGGAGCATCACCCCGCAACCGGGCGGCCCCACATTGTGCCGTTGCGACCGGCTGCGCCTCGTCCCACCGGGGTGCAATGACATCGGCGCCGGCACACCGCAAACCCATCGTGGCGATCGACGGGCCGGTCGGGGCGGGAAAGAGCACTGTGGCGTGGGCAGTTGCCCGTCGGCTCGGGTTCCGGTACGTCGATACCGGCGCGATGTATCGCTCCGTCGCGTGGGCGGCGCTGCAGCGGGGCATCGATCTCCACGACGAGGCGGCGGTAACCGCACTCGCGCGATCGCTACGCATCGAGTTCCACTCCGACCGGGACGGTCAGCGCGTGTGGATCGACGGGCGAGATGTCACGGACGACCTCCGATCGCCGCAGGTGAGTGATGGGGCGTCAATTGTCAGCGTCTACCCGGGTGTGCGGGAGGCCATGGTCGCCATTCAGCGCGCCCTGGGCGCCCAGGGTGGTGTTGTGATGGAAGGCCGCGACATTGGGACCGTGGTGTTTCCGGACGCGGAGGTGAAAATCTTCTTGGACGCGTCGCTAGAGGAGCGCGCGCGGCGGCGGTACCGTGAGCTGCAAGCCAGAGGCGTCAATGTGAATCTCGACGCCGTCCGCCGTGCGGAAGAAGAGCGGGACCGGCGGGATCGAACCCGCGCGCACTCCCCCTTGCAGCGGGCACCGGGGGCTGTGGTGATCGATTCCACACAGATGCCAGCGGACGAAGTCATCGAGCGCATTGCACAACTCGCGCTGAGGGCGAAAGATGAGTGAAGCGGCCAAGCCTGGGACCAGATCGGTGCGCCGCTACCTGGACGCGGTCGGTGCGAACCTGTGGTATCTCTTCTGGAAGACTTTTGTGTGGGTGGTTGCCAAGCTCGCTTTCCGGCTGCGTATCGAGGGCCGCGAGCATGAGCCAGCGCAGGGGCCGTTCATTGTGGCTGCGAACCACGCGAGCGCCCTCGATCCGCCGCTGGTGGGGACCTCGCTCCATCATCGTGCCTCCTACATGGGCAAGCAGGAACTCTTCACCGTCCCGATCCTGGGCCCCCTATTGCACTCCATCGGCGTCTTTCCCGTCCGCCGCGGGGAAGCCGATCACCGGGCCATTCGGACGTCGCTGGATGTTCTGGCAGCGGGCGGTGTCCTGGTGATGTTCCCTGAGGGCACCCGCAGTGCCGATGGACGCTTGCAAAAACCCGAACCTGGCGCGGCGCTGATCGGCCTGCGCACGGGCGCGATGGTGTTACCTGTCGCGGTGATCGGGAGTTATCGGATTCTGCCGAGGGGAACCCGCTGGCCGCGGTTTCAACAGATCACGGTTCGCATGGGGCCGCCGCTTACCGTGCCCCGCAGCAACGGGCGGCTCGATCGCCACGCGCTCGAGGAGTGGGGGGAACATATCATCGAGGCGATCGAACGCCTACTTCCTCCCGAGCAGCACCGCCCTCCCATTCCGTGATCTCGCGGCGGCCATCGTGGTGGCGGGCAGGGGGTCCTCACGGCGCGGGACGATCACCTCGATCGCCTGGGGGATAATCCGAAATACCGCGGGCACCGTACCAAGACTCTCGCCGTCGGCGTGGATCGCGAGAGGCGTCTTGCTGTCGACGCGCACCTCCCGCGCCAGGGTGTGGGACACTTTCGGATGTTCGAGGTGCCGGCCAGAGAACACCCGCGGCAGCACCGCGAGCGTCTCGAGTTTGGTCAGGTCGCTCGCATAGACGACCGCGAGCAGTCCGTCGTCGATTTTGGCATGCGGGGCCATCAACATGCCCCCGCCGTAGCAGTTCGTATTCGCTGCGGCGAGCAAGAACATCTTCAGCGTCTGTGTATGTCCGTCGATCGTGATGGTCGTGTCGGCGGCGGTGTACAAAAGGAGCTGTTGAAGAATTCCTGCGACATAGACCGTGGTCCCGCGAATCCAGCGGGGCCATTGGTTCACCCGCTGCGCCACCTCGGCGTCGAACCCCACCCCGGAAATCGTGGCATAGTAGCGATCGTTCATTTGGCCCACATCGACCCGACGGCGGACGCCGTTCGCCAACACCCGAGCGGCCAGCGACGCCTTGAGGGGGATACCTAGGCAGCGGGCAAAATCGTTCGCCGTCCCCTCTGGAATGACCGCCAGCGCCGGAGCGGGCGTCGTCAGGCTCCGCATTAATCCATTGACGGCCCAGTGCGTTGTACCGTCCCCTCCGACGGAGATGACGGTTGTGTAACCGTCGGCACCCGCACGTTGGACCCGCGCCATCCCGTCTTCGCCAGACTGTGTGATGACCTCGTCACAGGGGAGACCGGACCGAAGCAACTCCGCTTTGATCTGCGGCCACGCGCGTCGGCCGCGGCCTCGCGCCGCGAGCGGGTTAACCACCGCGATCGCACGGACGGACGACGACATGGTCTAAACCCAGTACGCCGACGTCTGTCGGCAATCCTGTCGCGTCGGTGCATCCGTCCAGGTACCGCGGCTGGTGCACGAGCAACGCACATAGTATGCTAAGGGGCGATGGAGATCGTCGTCGCAAAGCACATGGGATTCTGCGGTGGGGTGAAGCGCGCCGTTGAGATGGCGCGCAGTACCGCCGAGGGGACCGACGGACAGGTCTTCACCTGGGGCCCACTCATCCACAACCCCCAGGTCGTCCAGCGGCTGGAGGGCGCCGGTGTGCATGTCGCCGATACGCTTGACGATCTCCACGGTGACGCGTTTGTCGTGTCCGCCTACGGCGTAGAGCACGCCGTCTTGGACGCCGCGAAGGCGCGGGGGATGCGCGTCGTCGATGCCACCTGCCCAGTCGTAATCCGGGCCCACTCTCTGGCGTTTAAGCTCGTAGAGGAAGGCTACCAACTCGTGGTTGTCGGCGACCACGGTCACCCCGAGATGGTGACCCTGAAGGAAGTCCTCCAGGACAAGGTGACCATCGTCCACGATCGGGCCGAGGCGGCGCAGGTCAAGCTGCGGGGCCGCGCGGCGGTGATGTCCCAGACGACGCAGTCGCAAGAGAACTTCCGCCAGATCGTCGGCGACCTCAGCCTCCGGACGAAAGAACTCAAGGTCGTCAACACGCTGTGCCCCGCGATTACCGTCCGCCAGGAAGAAGCGGAGAAGATGGTCGAAGAGGTGGACGCCCTCGTCGTGGTCGGCGGGCATCACAGCGCAAACACAACCCGGCTGTGGGAAATCGGCCGCGCACACACAGTGCCGACTTACCACATCGAGGTGGCGGACGAGCTCAAACCGGCGTGGTTCGCGGGCGTGCAGCAGGTCGGCGTGATGTCCGGAGCCAGCACGCCCGAGTGGATCATTGCGGAGGTCGTCCAGCGTCTGGAAGCCTTCGGTGCCGCAGAGCCGGTCCAGGTCGACGGCTGAGGCTCGGAGACGACCTCTCCAGAACACCCGTAGGCAGTGCGGGGTGGGCGATGGCGGCCGCTGCCGCCATTTTTTATGCGATGAGCAAACCTGTTGTTGCGATCGTCGGTCGCCCCAACGTGGGGAAGTCGGCCCTCTTCAACCGGCTCGTCGGTCACCGGAAAGCCATTGTGGAACGCACGCCGGGAGTCACCCGCGACCGATTGTACGGCACTACGTCCTGGCGCGGACGCGAGTTTTCGGTCATCGATACCGGCGGCATGACGTGGCCCGCGAAAGCCCCTCTTCAAGAACAGGTGCTCCAGCAAGCCGAGCGGGCTGTCCAAGACGCCGATCTGGTCTTGTTCATGGTGGAGGCGCGTAGCGGGCTGCTGCCAGAGGATCGCGAAATTGGCGAGCGGCTACGGGCACCCCGCCGGCCTGTCCTACTCGTGGTCAACAAGGTCGACGAACCCGGCTCTTCCACGCCCACCGAGTTCTACGAACTGGGGTGGGGGGATCCCCTTGGTATCTCCGCCCTCCATGGTCTTGGCATCAACGACCTTCTTGATCAGGTCGTGGCGCTGTTGCCGGAGAGCGCTCCTGAGGCAGCCGGCACCCCTGCAATCCAAGTCGCCATCGTCGGACGCCCCAATGTCGGGAAGTCGTCGCTGGTCAACGCCATCCTGGGCGACGAGCGCGTCATCGTGGATGAAGCACCCGGAACCACCCGGGATGCGATCGACACCCCTTTCACCCGGGGCGAGCAGCGTTTTGTCCTCGTGGACACGGCCGGCCTGAGGCGCAAGGCGCGGATCGACCAAGCCCTGGAGCGCTATGGGGCGATGCGGTCGCTCCAGGCGGTTGACCGCGCGGATGTGGTCGTCCTCGTCTTAGATGCGTCCGCTCCACCAGTGGAGCAAGATCAAGAAATCGCTCGGTACACGCAGGAGCAGGGGAGGGCCCTCGTCCTCGCGGTCAACAAATGGGATCTGGTGAGCACGACGCCTCAACCGCGCGACCAGCTTCTTGCGCCCATCCGTGCGGCCATGCGGTTTGTGGATTACGCGACCGTCGTGTATGCGTCGGCGATCCACGGGTGGGGCATCCAGATTCTAATGGACCGCGTCGTCGAAGCCGCCGCAGCCCATGAGCGGCGGATCGCGACCGGCCCTCTCAATCGGGCCATCGAGGTCGCGGAGACGACCCACCAACCCTCCGCCAACCGAGCGGGCCGCCAGTTGAAGATCTTCTACGCAACGCAACCGGCCACGAAACCCCCCATGATCGTCGTGTTCGTCAACGATCCGGAGCTGGTCACGGTGAACTACCGGCGGTATTTGGAAGCGCGCCTGCGCGAAACGTTCGACTTCCACGGCACGCCAATCCGATTGACGTTCCGGCCCCGAGAACGGAGTCCCGCCCGGCGATGAGAGAACTCCTGGGAGGCCTCCTGGGCGGCTACGTGTTGGGCTCGCTGCCGACTGGCCTCATCGTGGTCCGATTGTTAGCGGGAACAGATATCCGCAAAGCCGGCAGCGGAAATATCGGCACGGTCAACGTCTATCGCGTCGCCGGGCTAGGGCCATCGGTCCTCGTCCTGGCAGTCGACGTCCTCAAAGGCGCCGTCCCCGTGCTGCTGGCCCGGGCCTGGGGCTACGCGGAGGCGGTCCAGGTGGCCGCGGGGTTGGCCACCATCGTCGGCCACAACTGGTCATTGTTTCTTCGATTTGGAGGGGGCAAGGGCATCGCGACCTCGTTCGGGGCGCTGCTCGCGATTTCACCCGTTGTCGGCATCGTCGCCGCCATCGTCTGGGGCGTAGTCGTGGGGATCACCCGGTACGCCTCCTTAGGTTCTCTCTTGGCTGTCGCGACGGTCCCGCTGGCCATGGGGTGGCGCAGGGAACCGACGCCCCATCTCGTATTTGGACTCGTGACCCTGATCTTTGCCGTATACCGCCATCGGGCGAATATCGCGCGCTTGTTCGCTGGGACAGAACTCAAGATCACCGACCGACCCCGGGGACAATGACTGTGCGGTCCAGCCTGCGGGCATAGGTAGGGTGTGATTACGATGATCGGTCAGGAGTTCCGCGTCCAGCTGTTTATGGTCGCCATTGTCCTCCTTCTGGTGGTCGTATTTGCGCTCCGGCGTGTGATCCAGCGCCGCATGGCGGACCGCGCGATCCGGGATGCCCCAACGGGTACGTACACAGCAGACTTTATCCAAGAGGTCTACCAAGGTGAATTGCGCCGCGCGGAACGCACGGGCGTCCCGTTTACAGTCGCGCTGGTAGCCTTGCGCGATGATGGCGGGGCCCGCAAACCCTTACCCTCGGATGCGCCGGCGGCCGCTGCCCAGTGGTTGCGCAGTAACCTTCGCAGCAGTGACTACATCGGCAGGATGGACGAGGCCCGCTTCGCCCTTGTGCTCCCGGAGACGTGGGAGGAGGACGCGCGGCTCGTGATGTCCCGTATCGATGGATCCTTCCACTACAAACCCAAGGGCAACGGCAAGGAACAGGGGCTAACCTGTAGTGTCGGGATCGCCACCTGGACGCCGGAAACGCCAGATGCGTGGAGCGGGGCCACAAAGGAACTCGAGACCGCACTGCATACCCCCCGCGAGCACACCTCTAGCGAACTGTCCCGTATCGCCAACAACTAGCACCCCACCAACGCACCGCAAGCGAAAGGGACGCGGCCGGGATTAATTGCTCCCGCCCGCGTCGTGCTATTCCTGAGGCAGCGAGTCCAACGACCTCAGTCGCTTCATCGCCGGCGCGATTTCCCAGGCGAGCCAAGTGGACCTCGCTCGATGGGACCGACTCCTTGTAGCGAAGGCCTTCGTTCCTTGGACACCCACAAGCGTTGTGCTATGGTATCCCTAGGCGAGACGGGGTGACGAATTCCAAGTGGAGCAATAGAACGAGCACCCTACTCTTTCTAGTTCCGTGTCGCGTCGGGCCGTAGCGCAGGTGGTAGCGCGCTTCCTTGGGGTGGAAGAGGTCGCCGGTTCAAGTCCGGCCGGCCCGACCAGCGAACCTCGCACCAGGTTGCACTTTCAGGCCGTTTCCTGAGCTTGG
>DATGVF010000084.1:0-7276 GCA_035300645.1 bacterium | reverse complement strand
GGACTGGGTGCGCGTCGCCGTCCGATTAGGGGGGATCTGTGGCAGTGATCTGCACACGATTCACCTGGATACGAGCCCCGCGCTGTCAGCTCTGACATCGTTTCCGTTTGTGCTGGGCCACGAAAACGTAGGGACGATCCTGGAGGCCGGTCCAGATGCACACGGATTGTACGTCGGACAGCGTGTCACGGTAGAGCCGACTCTGCCATGTGCGGCGCGTGGGGTGCCACCTTGCGAGAACTGCTTGGCCGGCCGGTACAATTTGTGCCTGCGCACGTCCGACGGGCACGTCAGTCCCGGGCTGATGGTCGGGGCGTGTCGCGACACCGGCGGCAGTTGGGGGGAGACGTTCGTGTCCCACCGATCCCAGGTGTTGCCGGTCCCCGATGACGTGCCCGATGAGCAGGCGCTCCTGGCGGAACCGATGGCCTGTGCGCTCCACCCCCTCCTGGGGGCGCCCCCCGCGGACGGCAGCACTGTTTTGGTGATTGGAGGCGGGGTCATCGGCCAGTGTGCGATTGCCGCCCTGCGTGCGCTCGGCAGTGGCGCCCGCGTCGTGGCGTTGGTCAAGCATCCTTTTCAAGGTGAGATGGCACGTCAGCTGGGCGCGACCGATGTCGTTCAAGTCAGCCGAGGCGATGGCTACTATGACGCGGTCAGTGATCTCGTCGGTGGGGTCTTGCGGCGACCGATGATTGGGCGGCGCGTTCTGGTCGGCGGGGCGGATCTCACCATCGAGTGTGTCGGGTCCTCCCGCAGTCTTGACGACGCGCTGCGCTTAACGAAGCCGGGGGGGCAAGTGATGCTGCTCGGATTAGCAGCGGTGGCCGCGGTGGATTGGACGCCCGTATGGTGGAAGGAGCTGCGCGTTACCGGGAGCTACATCTACGGGGTGGAACATTGGGGGGGACGCACGGCCAAGACGATGGAACTCGTGCTGGACTGGATGGCGAGCGGGAGGCTAGCACTGGGGCGCTTGGTCACCCACCGCTTTCCGCTATCAGCCTACCGTGCAGCCCTGCTTACCGCGATGGGCAAAGCGCAGTCCCGGGCATTCAAGGTCGCCTTCCAGATGCGGCCGATCTGACGGCACCCGATCAAGCTGCTATCTGTCGAGACTACGATGGGCTGTTCGGGGATCGCCGGTGACGTTCACTACGGGTAGATGCCCCGTGTGAGCAAAGCGTCTGCGACCCGTTTCACTGCGTAGATAAGGGCCGCCGTCCGCCACAGAACATCCCGCTCCCGCGCGAGTTGGACCACTCCCTTAAACGCCTGCATCATGATCCGTTCTAACCGCTCGTTGATTTCCTCTTCGGACCAAAACAACGACTGCAGGTCTTGCACCCACTCGAAATAAGAGACCGTCACGCCTCCCGCGTTTGCCAGGATGTCCGGGACGACCACGATCCCGCGGTCGGCGAGGATTTCGTCGGCCTCGGGGGTCGTCGGACCGTTCGCTCCTTCCACAATGATCTTCGCGTGAATCTTCGATGCGTTCTCCCGCGTGATTTGCCCTTCCAGAGCGGCGGGGACGAGGAACTCGCAGGGCAACTCCAGTAGCTCGGTGTTGCTCACGGCGGTGCTGCCCGGGAATCCGGCGACCCCCCCAGTCTGCTGGACGTGACGCAGGACGGCTCGGGGATCGAGCCCGCCAGGGGCATGGATGCCGCCGCTCACGTCGCTGATCCCCACGATCTTGCAACCCTGGTCGTGCATCAGGTACGCGGACACAGATCCCACGTTGCCAAACCCTTGCACCACCACACGGCTGCCCGCAAAGGGCATCTCCTGCACCCGCGCGGCTTCTCGCGCCGCGATCATGACTCCGCGGCCGGTCGCTTCGCGCCGTCCGGCAGACCCGCCGATGCTCATCGGCTTGCCCGTGACGACGGCCGGCACGGAGTGCCCCAGGTGCATGCTATACGTATCCATGAACCACGCCATGATCTGCTCATTGGTGCCGACGTCTGGCGCGGGGATGTCGCCATCCGGGCGGACGATGACGCTAATCTCGGTGGCGTAGCGTCGGGTTAAGTGCTCGAGCTCGGTCCGGGACAATTGCGCAGGATCACAGGCCACGCCGCCCTTAGCCCCGCCGTACGGGAGGTGCATCAACGCGCACTTCCAACTCATCAACATCGCCAGCGCCCGCACCTCATTGAGGTCCACCCGTGGGTTGTATCGGATGCCGCCCTTGGTGGGACCGAGCACCGAGCTGTGGTGGACGCGGTAGCCCGTGAACACCCGGACGCCCCCGTCGTCCATCTGCACGGGAAACGTCACGCGCAATTCCCGGTGGGGGAACGCGAGATATTCGCGGATGCCGCGTTTGAGGGGGAGGTGGTCGGCCGCGCGGTGGAATTGCTGCAACGCGGATTCCCAGGGGTCATCTTTAGGCTGGACGGAGGGGGCAACGGATGGCTTCATGTTTCACTCGGGTGTAGCAGAGTCCCACCCGCTACGTTCCCAGGCGACGCCGCCGTGTAGACGGCAAGGGAGGGCATGTTTACAGCTTGCTTGCGATCCACTCCCCGACGAGATATCCGATGATGGCGATTCCCAATCCCACGACGAACATATCCAGCCCGCTCCGGAACACGCCGCGTCCGGTGAAGATGCTGCGTGCTCCGCCCACGCCAAAGTGCGACAGCATGCTGATGCTGAACGCGACCCAGACGGCAGTCGGCCCGCTCAGGATGAGGAACGGAAATACCGGAATGAAGGCGCCGACCGCGGTGGCAATTCCAGTGATCACCCCTTCTCGGAGCGGAGACATGGATGCGGTGCCAATACCCAGTTCGAGCTGCGCCTGCTCCTGCAGTGCTTGGTCAGGGTTTTCCATCACTTGCCGAGCGGCGCGGAGTGCGGCGTCGGGATGCATGCCGCGGGTCTGGTAGAGAAGGGCGAGCTCAGTTTCTTCCAGGTCAGGCATCACCCGGAGTTCTTCTTTCTCGATTGCGATCTCGTGCGTGTAGACTTCGCGTTCGCTCTTCGCAGCGAGGAAGCCGCTGCTGCCCATGGATAGAGCATCGGCGAAGAGGCCAGCGACGCCTGACACCACGATAATGTGGTGCGGAACGTTGGCCCCCAAGACGCCCATCACCAGCCCGAAGTTCGCCGTGAGGCCGTCATTAAAACCATACACGGCGTTTCGCAAGAAGCCCCCGGACGCGGTGCGGTGCCAGGGTTCCCCCTTTGTGCCGAGCAGTTCGCCCAGTTGGGCCGCATGTGCAGCAGACTCTTTGGCCAGTTCCGCTGCGGTTCGCGTGGCGTCTGTGTTGTCGTAGCGGGTAGCATCGCGGAGGTAACCTTTGGTCTCGCGGCCCTCCTCCGCCAGCAGGAGCGAGGTCAGAAGCCGCCAGCCGAAAAGCCTGCCGACCAGTAGCATGATCCGCGCCCGCAGGCTCGGTCGAAGGGGCGGCAATGACGCCCCCGCCCCGCGCAGGACCTGCGTCCATCGAGCGACGTGTTGGTCCTCCACCTG
Organism: bacterium; assembly: GCA_035300645.1. Lineage (GTDB taxonomy): Bacteria > Sysuimicrobiota > Sysuimicrobiia > Sysuimicrobiales > Kaftiobacteriaceae > 13-1-40CM-64-14. The sequence goes on along the minus strand of DATGVF010000084.1, from coordinate 3,789 downwards.
GGCGAGGTCAGCGAAGATCTTGGCCCGGGTGGGATCCTGCTCGGCGGCGGCGATGTGGCGATACAGGAACGCCGCATCGCCTTCGTCCTGCCAGTGCTCCCGCCACAGGTTCTGTTGGTGGGGAATCCGAGCGTTCTCCATCTCTGCGCCTCTTATGGTTCTGACAGGGCGCGCTCGCTCCTCCCGTGTGCGCACTTTACAGATCCACCGTCCAGTTACGTGCCTCCAGAGCGGGGCTTCACGCGGTAGTACACGCCTATGGTTTTCCGTATAATCGGTATGGCACGCGGGCGGGTGCCTGAGCGGCAAAGGGAGCTGACTGTAGATCAGCTGGCCGAACGGTCTTCAGAGGTTCGAGTCCTCTCCCGCCCACCATCCCCTTTGCAAGATCCGTTGACTTGGTTGCTGCTAGGTTCCTGGGGTTAGTGGGCTTACGGGGTTTCGGGATCGAGCGGGGATAGCTCAAAGGTAGAGCTCCGGCCTTCCAAGCCGGGGATGGGGGTTCGATTCCCCTTCCCCGCTCCACGGATTACACTTTTCCGGTCCCCCTTTGGAGTTGCTAGGCCAGTGCCATGCGTAGCTCGCCCGCGCTCTCTGCCGTTCCCGTCAGCGCGGATCACCACCTCGGTCTTCAGGTTGGAGAGGATTGTCCGGCCCTCGGGCCGCACGCCTGAAGACTGAGCCCTTCGGGTATTTCGAGGATACAGCCGATTCTAGAGTCTATTCATGACGTTTGTGAGTTGGCGAAGAGCCTGTAGAAGTCGGACGCACCGAAACCTGATGAATCTATCTGGACATGCCGCCACCGTGGAATTGCTTCGTCCACGGAGTTGGTGTCATTTGATGTTGCTACGGGGATGAAACCGCCTGTCTCAACGCTCTGGCTTCTGCCTCTACTCTTGCTATTGCAATCACCTGTGTCACAGGCCGCCGATGATGGCATCGTGGTTCCCGGTGAACGCATAGGGGCGTGGACCTTGGCGATGACACTCGCGGACCTCATTCATGTGAACGGCCCCCCAGATTCGTGGGGCAGAGCATTCAACCCCCCACGAAGTTACGTTAAGTGGGAAAATCTTAGTCTCTATGCGACCACGTTTGATGACAAAGAAATAGTGGAACTTTCCATCGGATACAACCCATCTCGCAGATACAAGACAGCCCAAGGCGTCGGCTACGGTTCAAGCAGGTCTGAAATGGAGGGTGCGCACGGCATGGCTCCCGATGTCGTGCCACACCCGCCGCGTTTCGAGGGGCGCAATAATGCGACATATGTCTACGATGCGATTGGCCTTGCGTTTACTCTTACCGAGTGTCTGAACGATCCGCGTAGCCCACCATGCATCACGGGGACGATCCGAGTGACTGCAGTAACCGTGTTTCGACCCGGAGACGCCAAGCGCATCTGGGGGGAGTGGTTGCGGCCAAACCGATGAACGGAAGCGGCGATACGGTCGGATCTGAAATCGGGCCGACGGCTGTGGTGATCGACCCCATCAGGAAGGCGGCCCCTCACAGAGCCGCCTTCCTTGCGTCTGACGATTCGGTTCGAGGCTAGGCGGCCAGCGACACCTCGACGTGTCGGCGGTCGGGATGGTGAACTCCGTGCAAACTGGTTTCCCCGCTCCAACCGAATACGCACTCCCGGTCGCGCTTAGGCACGACCAGGGCCAGGGTCTTGCGCAGGTCACTGGCAATCTCCGCCTCACTTCAGGATTTCCAACGTCACTCCCTGACCAAGCATTAAGAGAGAGATGGCTCTCCCAGTCCCTCATTGAGGTTGCCCCGGCTAGGGCTGGCTAGCCTTCGTCCTCAAACTACATTGGCCACGTTCAGCATGCCATGAAATGACAAGACACGCATCGCAATTCTTGTTGCACGCATCGAATTTTGGCCTTTTCTGATCGTCGTGGGCCATGTCGTGCTTTCGCTGATAAAATGACCCACGCCAGACTGGGCGCCGCATACAACTGACAGGGCTGGTTTCCGAGTGTAAGATAATGCGTAAGCATCGGTCGATAACGAAGGGGTTCTCAGAGCCATGCCGGCGCCACTGAGCCAGGCCACCCAGGACTACCTGAAGGCGGTCTTCACGTTGGCCCAAAGCGAGCATCCGGTCACCACCACGCGACTCGCCGAGCACCTCGGAGTCGCGCCCGCATCCGTCACGAACATGATGAAGCGGCTCGCCCGAATCCGACTGGTGCGTCACACCCCCTACCACGGCGTCGAGCTCACCGACCACGGGGAGAAAGTGGCCCTCGAGGTGATCCGGCACCACCGACTGCTAGAGTTGTACCTCAGCCGGGCGCTAGGGATGCGATTGGACCGCGTGCACGGCGAAGCGGACCGACTGGAGCACGTTATCTCTGAGGAATTGGAAGAGCAGATTGCCTCAGCGCTGGGGCAGCCGGATCTGGATCCACACGGCGATCCCATCCCGACGAAAACGGGAAGTATCATCGCGAAACCCGGGCAGGTTTTGACCGATGCCCGACCAGGCGGACGTGTGCGGGTCGTCCGCGTCAGCGACCGTAGCGAGAAGATCGTGCGAGAATTGACCGAGGCTGGTTTGCTGCCGGGTGTCGTCGCCGAGGTCGTGGCCGTGGGCCCGCAGCGCGTGGACGTACGCATCGAGGGCCGGATGGTGCACCTCAGCGGCGCACTGGCTGCCGCGGTCTACGTGATGGACCTTGAAGCGGGAGACAGCAGAGTGCGTCGGCAATCTCTGGGTCCCAGCCGGCCACTCTAGACTCGCCGGGTCCCGCACGCGCAGTAGGATTGGGTAGCTTTTTGGTGTCCGTCTGAGCCTACGGTTCCGTCGCGAGAAAGACCTCTGACATCCTCGGATCGAAATGCTGCCCTGCTTGTTCTCGAATGTACTGCCGCACCTTGTCCTCCGGCCACCCCTTCCGATACGGGCGATCGGATCGCAACGCGTCCCACACATCCACGACCGCAAAAATCCGGGCGACCTGGGAGATCTGCTCCCCTTTCAGTCCTCGGGGATACCCAGTTCCATCCCACTTCTCGTGATGGCAATAGGGGATGTCGAGGGCGGGGCGGAGGTAAGGGATGGATGATAAGAACTCGTACGCGTAGATCGGATGCTGCTCAATGATCTTCCGCTCCTCGGGGGTGAGCGGTCCGGGCTTCAGAAGCACTGCATCGGGGATCGCCATCTTCCCGATGTCGTGCAACAATGCTCCACGGTAGACATGGGTAAGATCCGCTTCAGGGACGCCCATCGAGCGCGCCAGACGGACCGTAAGATCAGTCACCCGTTGCGTGTGGCCCTCTGTTTCTTTGTCACGCAGGTCCAGGGCGCGCACCCATCCTTCTAGGGTGTTATCGTAGGCGACCTTGAGCTCGAGGTTGGCGGTCTGCAGGTTCGCGAACAAATTCACGTTATCGACAGCAATCGCTGCCTGCCCCGCCAGCGTCTTAAAGAAATCGAGCCAGTTGTGGTCGGCGTGCAGCGGGCTGCGATGAAATACCTCGAGGACCCCTTCGATCTGTCCTTTCGCCACGAGCGGGGCCGCATGATATGCCACGAATCGTTCTCTCTTCAAGAGCTCGCTCCGTGTGAACGTCCGTCCAGCCTCGGGCAGGTTCGGGCTGTGCATCAGGCGTCGTTCGAGCGCCGCTCGACCCGCCAAGCCCTCTCCCAACCGCAGCCGAGTCCGGCCAATTTCATCGGACTGAAAGCCGCGCGCGGCTGCGACTTCCAGCACTTGATTGTGGGGGTTGAGCAGAAGAATGGCCGCCGCATCCACCTGGAGTTGGGTG
>DATGVF010000083.1:0-3235 GCA_035300645.1 bacterium | reverse complement strand
CAACGGGCCACGTCATTATTCCCGGGGTAGGCCGTTTTGCAAGACGCGTTGGTGTAGCAGGCCGCAATGCTCAGAGGGGGAACCGCGCTGGTCTGCCACCCTGCATAGGTGATCGGCGGCGGGTTTGTACACCCCGGGGCGGTGTTTGTCGGGTAGTTCTTGTACTGGATGAACGAGCTCGAATACACATCGCCGCAGGCGATCGTCGCGGCCCCGTTGGATGCTACACTGGCCGCGAAGGTGATATTCGGGGGAAAGGCAATGACCTGTTGTAGTACGAGCGCCGTCAGGTGCCGCGTGGCCCGACCCGCGGTCGCGGTCGCATCGATCTGCAGGTAGCCGGCGTTCGTGCCGATGAAGACGCGCGTCACCGTCACGGTCACACCTGGCCAGCCCGCCCCACACCACGTTGCCGTGGATGGGCATGGGACCGCGCTCCTGAATTGGGCGGAGTCGCGACCATACATTACCCGGCGTATGGCCTCCTGGATGCCAGCCTGTGCCAGGTCCTCCGCCTGGACGCTATCGCGTTGCAAGCTCGCCACGATGGCTTCGTTGCCGCTCACCGCCAGCATCGCCGAGATGAGGATGAAGATCAGCACGACGAACAGCAGGACGGTAACCAGTGCGGCCCCGCGTTCTCTTATAATGTGTTTGAGCATTTCACTCACCGGACTCTCCACTCCAAGATCCTCGCCACCGGCGAGGTCAGTTGCGCACCATCGACTGGGTGGGCAGCGCGATTTGCTGGGCCGGAAGTGCTGTGCCCTGCACAATCGGCTTGCCTAGGCCTTGAATGCTCACCGACACAATGCCACCGGAGATCGAGATATTTCCAAAACTCTGAATGTTCGATGCGATCACGTCGCCGCATCCCGTGCAGAGCAACGTGGTGCTCAGCGCCTGATTCGGCAACGGAGTGAGCTGACCGGACACCCGGTACAGCGTATACGGTGCTGCCAGGCCCTGGGCAGAGTACCCGACGTATTGCTGCCACAGGGGCGAGTAGGTGGCGCACGGGACATCCGTCGTGTTGCACGGGGACGGCGGAGTACCCGCGTAACCGGCGACGGGGGGCTGGGCGGAGGGGAACGTGCCCCCATAAGCCGTCCAGCACCGCGCGTCGAAGCCGACTCCGGACCCCACCTTTGTATACAAACAGAACACCGTGTTGTCTGCCACCAAGCGGGCCGACTTAAACACAATCTGGCCTTGGCCGTTCGACGGATCAGTGCCGGTCACGATCTGGGAGGTGTTGGTTTCCCGAAGCTCGCGGGTGATCCGATACACGGCACTGCGCACGTTCTGCTGCACGTCAGCGGCGACCTCTATCTTCTTGGCATTCGTGCGCGCGCCACTGAACACTGCGTCGATGATGAGGATAAACAGGGCAAACACGGCGAGCGACACGAGCAATTCAATGATTGTGAAGCCGTGTTCGCCGCGGTGGAATCGGATCGGCAGCGTCCTCATGGGAGAAATCGGTCCATCTCGAGGGTCCGCGCGACGCACGCCGTCGGCCGCGGGCAGTACTGCCATGTCAGCTTCGCATCAATGCGGACCAAAGACTCCTTGAGGTTGTTGATGGTGCAGCTTGCGTCCGATCCTGTGCTGTACTTCACGAAACAGGGCGCGGTTGCCGTGCACTGCGCTGGGGTACTACTCGTGTTGAAACATGCGTACCAGGGGAGGTCGATGACCACGATCAATGTCTGCCAATTGAGCTGGTAGGGGTAATTGCAGGGCGGCCCGGGCGGCGCGGGTGGGGATCCCAGCCCAGATCCTGTAAGGGTGAGGGTGGTGCTGCAGGTCCCCCCCGGAGTCGCGGTATACGTGCCGGCAGTGAGCGTAGAACTGTTCAGACCCATGGCATACTCGTTAAACGTTTGCAGGTAGACGGATGCGGCGGTGATGTCCCGCGCTACGCGCGTGGCGGCCAAACCGGTCGGGAAGCTTTCGAGGAACCCGCCGGATCCCGCGGCGCCCAGGACGCCGAGCGCGCCGACCACCACCACGGCAAAGATTGCCAGCGATATCAGAATCTCAATCAGAGTAAATCCGCGTTCGCCGGTCATCATGGTGTGATGCTCACCCGTCCTGTCGCGGCATTCAGATTGATGCTCGCGCTGGTCCCGGATTGGTTTTGCAACAGCACGCTACCACCCTGGTTCGCAAAACCCAGAGGCTGGAACGTCACGCACCAGTTGGACCCGCTCCCCGAGATCCCTGAACAATTCGGTGTTCCAGGAACGCTCACAATACTCACCTGCGATGGCCAGTTCTCACTCCCCGTGACCGGACGCGGGACGGCGACCCATCCTCCGCCCGAAGGTTGTTTCCACTCATTAATGCCGTACGGACTGCTTAGGATAAACTCCACGGCGTAAGGAATATTCTGCGCCACCGCGCTACTCTGTGCGCGCCGCAGTTCTGACGTCACGACCGTTGCCGACCGCCGCAGCTGGAAGGAGTTGCTCGCGGCGCGCATAACGGCCGTAATAATGGCCAAGACCACCGCGATGAGACCCACGACGACCACGAGCTCGATGAGCGTAAAGCCCGCGTGGCCGTATTTGTGACGCACGGCGTTGTGACGCATGGGATCTCTTATGGGCATGCCCTGCCCTCTGTGCGCATAGACGCGAGCATGATCTGTGCCACGCGACGAAGAACCCTCGATACGATATCCTTCCGCGAAAGTTGCTTGGATCTTACGGGATCCGAGAGACCGCCGTATAAGAATATCGGCCGCAAAAAGGGCGGCTAGACTGCCTGCGTTCATGAAGGGATTGGGGGAATAGGTTTCTTCTGCGAACGCTTCCTCGCCGCGAATCAGAAGCAGGCCCGTCCCCACCATAAAGACACGCCGTAACGCCATCGCGATCGCAGGCAGATCAAAAAGGCCCCGATCATCGCCGCCAGTTTGACGTCGCCGCTGCCCATCCCTCTCCGCGGCCCACCGTGGCGATAACAGGAAGAAGGCTCCGCTCTCACCGCTGCCAGCACCGACAGGAATCACCCCGCCTACCTGATGGCCACCACTAGCCTATCTGGGAGACCGCAGACCGGGGGAAGGCAAGTACCAAGTAAGGGCTGGCCGGATGGTCCAAAGCACAACGGCCGGGCACCTGCCCGGCCCCAACCACGTAAACCTACTTGGGCGGGAGAGGCGTCGCCAAGCCGATTAGACGATCGGTCAAGCCGTTGTAGTTGCCCAAACTGCCCATGGTCATGT
>DATGVF010000082.1:0-5548 GCA_035300645.1 bacterium | reverse complement strand
AATCACTCGTCAAACCCCCCGCCCGTCGTAACACCCCATCGGAAGCGTTGCACTGCCCTGCGCTTCGGAGCTATCGCCCATCACCCTGATGGGCGTTTGCGCCACCATACACCCGCTGGCCCCGGCAATCAAGTCAGTGGTGACCCTAGGGACCAATCCGAAGCTGGACGACTGTTGTGCTGGCCGAGGTGATCTTGGCCGAGTCGGCGATCGCATGGCCTACGATCCACAGGATCTGCCCGCGGGCATCGGTCACGAGCGGAACGCGCGACCGCTGCCACCGCGGAACCTTGCTATCTACAAAGATGTCATGCACTTTCTTGCTGCCCCGCAGACCCAAGGGCGCCATCCTGTCTCCGGGGCGCCAGGATCGCACCCCGACGGCGGTCCCGACCGCGTGCGCGTCCAGGTACACGGCATCGGACCGGCCGGATACCGCTTGCGGTAGCAGAGTCCGATCAACCACCTGAGCCGTCACGACGACGCCGAAGTCGCGCGCATCAACTCGCCCAGGAACTTGCAGTTCGTACGTACTCACTACATCTGGCCCCGTTACAGTTACTTCCACCGTTTCGTACCCCCGCCGCACCGTACACCGCCCCACTCTGATTTCCTGGCCCACCCGGCGGGAGGCGATGTCACAACGTCCTACTGCACTAACGTCGCGGGGGAGAAGTTCTGTTCCACCAATTTGGCGGATCGCTAGCCGCACGGCCCGCCGGACGACCTCCAGCGGCAGACCTTGCAGGGCCTGTAGAGCAAATGTGATCGTGGATCGCGTCAGCTTGGCCCCCGCGACCACCCGAGAGGCCGCCGCCCAGAGCAGCCGGTCTGCATCCTGCGCCGTGGCGCCGATCTCCCATAGCAGCCGCCGGCCTTGGGGGACCCCAGTGTCAAGGGAGGGGAGCCAGGTTTCGCGCACCCAGTTGCGTACAAACCGCTGGTCACGGTTGCTAGGATCAACTCGCCAGATGAAGCGCTGGGTATGCAGGTATTCGACGATTTGTGCGCGGTGGACCTCAAGCAGCGGGCGGACGACCATCACCGATCCCAAGGGGCGTGCGATGGGGATGCCCGCAAGCACACCCCACGGGGCGTTTTGCAGGAGGCGCATCGCCACCGTTTCGACCTGATCGTCGCGGGTGTGCCCTGTGGCCACCCGGCATGCACCCGTGGCCGCAGCCACGCGCGCATACAGTGCGTATCGGCCCTGCCGACCCGCTTCCTCCAGCGAAAGCTTCTTGTCGGCCGCCAGCTTGCGGATGTCGACGGATGCGATGTGTACAGGCAGGCCCAACTGGGACACCAACCCCCGCACGAATTCGGCATCCTCCGTGGCGTCCGGGCGCAATTGGTGGTTCAGATGAGCGACGTGCAGGGTCAGATCGTACTCGGGGCGCATCGCCGCGAGGAGGTGCAGCAGGGCAACCGAGTCCGGTCCCCCCGAGACAGCGATGACCACCGTATCCCTGGGCCGCAGCAGCCCGTGGGTCTCAATTGTGCGCCGTACCTTTTCCTGCAGATCGTTCATAATGATTGTCTCGGCGGCCTCATCCCCGGCCCTGTGCCGCCAACAAAAAGGGGCGACGCTGTGTCGCCCTCCGGTGTTTGTTTCCTCCGATCCTCACCTACCGGCCGTAGGTGAGTCCGCGGGTAGGGCTTACCTTGAAGTGGTGGTGGCGGCGGGGAGAGTCGAACTCCCGACACCGCGGGTATGAGCCGCGTGCTCTAACCAACTGAGCTACGCCGCCACGCCGTGACACGTCCTGTTCATTATACTACTGTGCTCCGATCGTGACCTCCAGGGGCGGCAGTTTGATCTCCCGCCGGGTCCCCACGTGTCCCGTGAAGACCGCGATGGCCTGGTAGGAACCGGAATCGACCCGGCGCCCCTGGTAGTCTTGCTGGTCCCACGTCACCTCATACGCCAAAACGTCGCCGGGCTTCAACGCGGCAGTCTCGAAGACTTGGATGAAGGCCTTATCATGTGACCACCGCCACACTTCGTCCCCGCGCGGACGTCGGACCACAAGGTCAAAATGCTGCCCACTGCTAAAGGTGATAGACACCGGAGTATTACCGGCATTGCGCACGCGGAGCGCCACCTCGACAGGCTGTCCCGGCCCGTACACCGCGTGGGATAGCGAGGCGTCGAAGCGGAGCTGTCCTTCCACATGCTCCACGCGCAGCGGACCCGCCGCGGCCGTGAGAACCACCGCCCCAAATGTGATCACCCATCGCGCCAGCACGTCACCACTCCTCCGAACTCTCTTCTACCAGAGAATACGCAGGCGGCGCCGTGCGCGTTCCGCCCAACAGACGCGACGTGCGCGCGAGGGGAACGGGTGAGAGCGGGGCATCACTTCATGCCGAGTTTCGGCATCTCAAAGCGGATCTTCCCTGCCGCAATCTCCTCGAGGGCGACTGTGACAGGGTTGGCGGAGTCCACTTCCACCATGGGCAGCGCCCCTTCTTTCAGCTGCCGGGCTCGCTTGGCCGCCACGATCACGAGCGCGTATTTGTTCTCGACCCGGCCCAACAACGCCTCGAGAGGCGGCTTGATCACTTGTCGTCACCCCAGATGGGATTTCGGTGGGTTTCTTGAGGATAACACCTAATCCTAGCAGTGGCCGCAACGGGATTCAAGGGCAACCCTGCGAGATTTCACAACTCTGGCGGACCCAAAGACTCTGGGGCAAAGGCTTCACCCCATGGCGACAAGCTGGCGTGGTCTTCCTAGATTGCTACTTTCGCTTGGAAGGAGGCGGGGGGGGCTTGAACCGGTCGCGCAGAGCGGCTTCGAGCCTTCCGATCAGACCAAAAACCGATACCAGCCCGCCCAGCACCATAAGGCCAATCGAGCCGAAGTAGAGGAGGTCTAGTGTCCGGACATAATCGGCGAGGCTGAAGGAAGGATCCGCCCTCAGCTGTGCGGTCGCCAGGTGCACCTCGGGAAATACCCGAGTGTACATGTAGAGTCCGCCCACGAGCGCGGTGAACCCGATCGCTTCAGCCAGCACGTCGGTTACCTTGCGGAGCGCCGCGCGGTACTTGTAAACTACCGGGACGATCGTGAAGGAAATCGAAATCAGCTTGGCCCAGTCGAGCTGACTGAGGTCCGGCATATTGGATATTCTAACTCCTACCTAGGGATAATAGCTGGGGTTGCACTAGTCTCCTTCCCTGAATATCATGAACAAAGACATGGCGGCTGGGCGGTTCTCACCCGGCCGCCGGTCCGTTTCGATTCCACTACTCATGCCTTCTCCAGCCCAGCCGTCCTCTGCTCCGTCCCCCACGCCCCCGCGCATCCACGGCCTTGGTCTCATCGGCTTGGGCGCAGTCTTCTCCACCATGCTCACGACACCGGTCACCTCGCTCTATCTGGGCCGCCTCGGCCTGTCGACGGTGCACATCGGCGGCATCATCGGGGCGATGTCGCTGGCTCTGATCGTGTCGGAGGTCCTCGCGCTGGGTGCGAGTTCCTGGATGGGCCGTCGTTTCGCGGTGCTCGCAAGCCTCGGCGGCAGCGCAATAATGTTCAGTTGCTTCCCCCTCGCGGGATCGCTGGCTGCCCTCTATGCCACGCGGCTGATCCTGGGGGCCGCACGCGGGCTCCTGTGGCCGGTTCTGTTCGCCGAGGTCGCCGAAGCCGGCACATCGACGCGGGTCACGGCGGTGTTCGCCCTGTTCTGGATGTACTTCGGAGTCGGGCAGCTGCTCGGCCCAGCACTCGGCGGGTGGTTGGGCCAGCAGGTTTCGCTCACAGCGCCATTCTTCGGCGCGGCCGTTGTGTCGCTGGCCACCGCCGCGGCCGTAGGCGCTATTCGGCCAGTGCGGGACATAAGTCCTAACCCGCTTCCTTCCTATGCCCAGTTGCTCCGGCGGTCGCCTACTGTCTGGCGCGCGTGGCTGCTAATTGTCTGCAATACCGTCGTGTTTGGCGTGTACACAACATTTCTTCCTCTGTATGCTGTCGGCCGAGGACGAACCCCGGAAGAAGTCGGTCTTGTGTTCACCGGAGGGGGCGTCGCCTTCATCATCACGCAGGTAATACTGCACCGGCTTCCACTGCGGGTGTCCCCCGAGCGGTTGCTGGTTCTCTCTTTCCTCGCGCGTGGGGTCGGCGTGGGCATCACACCGTGGCTGGGGTCGTTCTGGGACCTGTTTACCGTAAACTTCTTTACCTCCATCCTGGGTGCTGCGGTTCCGCCAGCGCTCTCCACGCGGATCACGGATGGCGCGCCGCGTGACAATCTCGTCGCGGCGATGGGGGGCCTAAACGCGGCGGCCGATTTGGGCTTCTTTGTGGGTCCGGTCCTCGGCGGAGTTCTGGCGGGAGCGGGGGTGCAGTGGGCGTTCGCGCTGGTCCCCGCGGTCACCCTACTCGCGGTAATCTTGCTTGTCGCAGATCCTGCTCGCCCTCCGGCGAAACGTCCATCTTTCGCTACGCCCGGAGGAGACGGTCGACCACCATCACCGTGAACAACAAGGCCAAGTAGACGATCGAGTAGCCGAAGACGCGCATGGCAGCCCTCGGAGTCCGCTGGCGCCACAAGCCCATGGCCAGCGCCACAAACAGCCCCCCGAGCACCACAGCCGACACCCCATACACGGTGCCCATGCTTCCCATGGGAACGAGCAGGAGCGTGGAGAGCACTAGGACGACCGTGTAGATCAGAATCTGTCGTCTCGTCTCACTTTCGCCAGAGACCACCGGGAGCATCGGGACCTGAGCACGGGCATAGTCGTCGTGACGGAATAGCGCCAGTGCCCAAAAATGCGGGGGGGTCCACAAGAAGACGATGAGAAAAAGGACCGCCGCAGTGAGGTCCAAACGCCCCGTCGCCGCCGCCCACCCCACCAGTGGGGGCACGGCGCCGGCAGCTCCCCCAATGACGATGTTCTGCGGAGTGGAGCGCTTGAGCCACACGGTGTACACAAAGACATAGAAGAGTAGCGCGGCAAGGGACAGCATGGCGGCCAGCAGGTTTACTAATGAAGCCATCTCCACGAAGGCGACCGTCCCAAGCAGTACCGCAAACGCAAATGCAAACGGTGCGGCGATTCGGCCTGCAGGAATCGGACGCCGCCTCGTGCGGGTCATGAGGGCGTCGATGTCCCGCTCCAGCAACTGGTTGATGGCATTGGCTGCCCCTGCGGACATCGCGCCACCGGTCAGCGTGAAGACGATCAGCCACGGTGAGGCTCGCCCGGGAGCGGCAACGAGCATGGAGGCGAACGCGGTAACCAGCAACAAGACGATGATGCGGGGCTTGGTCAGGGCGACGTAGTCCATCACGCGCTGCACGCGCGGCCGACCGGGTTTCCCGACATGTTCAAACTGATAGGCCTCCGACTCCGGCAGCACATGGGCCAGCACAGCAAGCACGACGAGGGTGGCAAACAGTGCCCCCGCCGTCGCGAGGTGCGCGACGGTTACGGCCTCGGCGAGTCGGTATTCAATGTTCAATCCGCCGAGAATCATCTGCACAATGAGCAAGCCCACGGCAATCGCCGATGCTGCCTGCAACTGAGGCCGACGAGT
>DATGVF010000081.1:0-5923 GCA_035300645.1 bacterium | reverse complement strand
GCCCGCGGGAAGACCGGGCACGTTGAGCGCCGCGTAGGCACCCGTCAAAGGGGACTGCAGCAGCGTGGCGACAGGCAGCAGGGTCGGATCGGGCGTCGGGACCGTCTGCGCCCAGGCGGTCGGTGGCAACAGGACCGCGTTGGATCCAAACGGCTGGAATAGCAGTGCCCCAATGAGGAGCGCGAGCAGGATAGGACGGGCAAGTGCGTGGCGAACCGCAAAAAACATGACGGCCTCCTGTTATGCGGAAGACCGCCAACCCCGACGGGTCAAAATACGAACCCCTTCTTCGGCAGCCCGGCTATCAGAAGGATCTCCTGATCCGCAGCTTTGCGTCCCCGCCTCACGACGGGTTTGCCCTTGTCGGAAAGGGGTCTGTCCGCCCTGCTATGAGTCTCGCTACAACTTACAGAATCCCCCGACTCAAGTCCGGGGAAATCCTGCCGATATTACCTGATTCCACCTGATTGCATCACGGACAGGGGGGAGGGTCAATGAAAGACGATTGTTCGTGTATAACACCTAGTGGTTGTCAAACGTCCAAAGTAACTTTGCCAACCGCACTTACGTCAGAGGCCGAAACGATATTCCATCGAACTTCGGCCGAACTTGCAGCCCGCCCCACGAACCACTTGCGTGTATGAGGACGTACCATGAAAACGGGGCGAGGGAAGTAGACGTACGTTGGCACCCGTGATTCCGGACTAGTGAGGTTTCCACTCCGGACCGCGTGGGCCTTACAGCGAGCCTCCAATTGCTGAAACGGCGGCCGCGAGGGAGCAGTGAACGGGAAACACTGGGACGCCGTTCCTCCTGTAGGCGCTTCCTTCTGAAATTGGTACATCCACAGGCCGAAGTTTGCGCAGCGAACATCGCAAAAACGAAAGCCCAGCGTTCCAGGTCCCGGAAACCGCTGGGCAACTACTGTCCAAGCGAAACCTACTGCTTGCGCCGCTATTCGATGGTCACACTCCTAGCCAAGTTTCCGGGTTGATCGATATCGGACTCACGAACTCTCGCCACGTGATGGTCAAACAACTGAAGGAATGATGGCCAGCCGCGAGGCAAGTGGGTCATCGGTATTCGGAAACCCGCAGCACGGCTCGGCGGGCAATTTCGGCGCGGCTATCCTTGGCGATCGGACTTATCTCGCCCGGTATTCCAGCCGCATCAGTCCATCAAGCCGGACTGGGAGTGCGCGGCGGTGATGTCCTTACGATCCTGCACATCTGCTACCTCCATCAGCCCTCCTGGCCTGGTTGGGTCGTCGTAGCGGCGGATCGGCCGCGGGCTGCCGATTGTGACCGCTCCTGGAAGTAGCGCAGGCGGATCCGACCGCGCTCCGACAAGCGATAGAGGTAGACGCTCCGCTCGTCGTGCCGGGATCGTTCGGCCAAGCCCTGACGGACAAGACGAAGTAGCCCCATTGCCGCAACGGCATAGCGGACCCCGATAGCCGACGCAATGTCATCAGCACGCGCCTCGCCTACGCGGGCGAGAAACGCTAGTAACTCGCGCTTCGCAAGACCCACGGGTGTCCTAATACCTAAGTACTCGTGCGGAGATGGGCATGAGTTATTGCCGGGTCCCTAAACGTGCTGCCTTCACTGCAGACGAAACTGATGATTGGGCTATTGTTGCTGAGACTCCAGACGACATAGGATGAGGCGGCTCCAACTAGATCATCCACACGGTCCCTCGTGAACCACCGCGACAGAAAACCGGCCATCTTCGCCCTCGGCTCACACCCGCGGATGCCACTCCAGGAACCCGCCGCTAGGTGTTATACACGAACGTCTGTGTTTCATTGACGGTCCCCCCTGTCCGTGATGCAATCAGGTGGAAACAGGTAGTATCGACAGGAATTCTCCTGACTTGAGGTAGGGAAGTTCCTGTAGGTAAAGTCAGACCCATAGCAGAGCGGAAAAGACCCCTTTCCGACAAGGGCAAACCCGTCGTGAGGCGGGGACGCAAAGCCGCGGATCAGGAGATCCTCCTGACTGCCGGGCTACCGAAGAAAGGGTAGTTGTTTGCGATGATCCGGACTGGCGGTCTTCCGCACACTAGGAGGCCGCCATGGCTTTTATCGTCCGGGAATCTTTCGCTCGGGTGTTTCTTCTCGCCCTGCTCGTCAGTGCGCTGGTGTTTCAGCCGTTTGGATCCAACGCGGTCCTGCTGCCACCGACGGCCTGGGCGCAGACGGTCCCGACGCCCGATCCGACCCTGCTGCCTGTCGCCACGCTGCTGCAGTCCCCTTTGACGGGTGCCTACGCGGCGCTCAACGTGCCCGGTCTTCCCGCGGGCGGGTCGTACCAGGACCCCACCACCAACGTGAAGATCTACAAACTGACCTCGGCCACGTTCCCTACCACCGGCTATAGTTGGACCCACTCGTACTCCGAAGGCGGCGACGAAGTCTCGCTGCCGCATACCGGCACGACGCGGACGATCCACCTCTACAACAGTTCTGGATGGCACTGGCTGATCGACTTCACGCCCGGCGGGGGCGTGAGCAACCCGCGCATGCTGGACGGAGTCCTCAAACCGTGGATGGACTTAGCCTTCGCATTCTCCAGCAATCCGGCCACACCCTATTACGCCTATACGGCCACGACGGGCGGGATTCGCCGGTTCGATGTGCGGACGATGACCGAGGTGCCGGGGAATGGATGGCCGCTCCTCGCCGAAACCAATGCGAGCTGGCTCCACCAGAGTGCCAATGACGTCTTCTTCGTCTGGATGCGCGGCGTCCGGTCCACGCCGGTGGTCGGCTATGAGCCCGCAACGGGCACGCTGAAAACATTCGCCGGGACCGGGTACAACATGATCCAGCCGCGTGTCGATCGAGCCGGGCGGTACGTCGCGATTACGCTCGATGCCCCCAACGTCAACGGGGCCATCTTTTGGGATTGGCAGGCCAACAGTGTGGTGTGGATCCATCCCGGCGACCCCGCCGCGCCCTTTGCCCACATCGCGAGTCTGAAGCGGCGGTGGCTGGGCGTGCAGTGGAACGAGTCGTATCCCCCACCCTTCTACCGCATCTATCCCGATGTCCCCAGTTCGGCCGTGGACCTAGGCACGGGCGCAACATTTCCAGCCGATGCGACCCAAGTGCACGGCAGCGGCAACTGGATTCAGAATCCGACCGATCTCCGCGACCAATGGGCGGTGTTTCTCCACTACGGGAGCCTGGCGCCCACCGGGACGTGGTTAGCCCCGGGAGGCATGGTCCTCATCACGGAAAATGGCCAACGCCGGCTGCTCGGCCACAGCTACAACACCTCGGCCAACTACACGTTCTTCAGCTTTGCGAAGTTCTCGCCGGATGGCAACTATGTCTTGTTCACCTCGGATATGAACGGCTCAGCGCGCAGTGACGTCTTCCTCGCCGAACTTCCCACCTCGGGTGTGCCCGTGGCGCCTCCGACCGTCTCTCTGACGGCTCCCGCGAACGGCGCGACGGTCTCTGGCGCATCCGTCACTGTGGCCGCAACGGCCTCCGGTGCTGTGCCCATTGCGGGGGTCCAGTTCACGCTCGATGGCATGAACCTGGGCGCTGAGCTGACCGCCGCACCTTACACAATCGCATGGAATACGACAGTGGCCCCCAATGGGATTCACACCCTCGCAGCGGTTGCTCGCAATACCGCCGGGCTTATGGCCGCCGCCGTCCCCGTCACAGTTACGGTGAACAACGCGCCGCCGCCGCCCGCGCCGACGCTCATCTCCTCCGTTGTGGCTTCGTCGATCACCGTCTCAGGCGCCATCATTACCTGGGTGACGAACAAACCCAGCGACTCCCAGGTCGAGTACGGCCCGACCATCAGTTACGGTAGCACGACGCCGCTTGACCCCAGCCTGGTGACCGCGCATACCGTCACGCTCAGTGGGCTGGCGGCTGGCACTATATACCACTACCGCGTGATGTCCAAAGACGCCGCAGCGAATGCGGTGGTGTCAGCCGATTTCACCTTGATAACCGCATCGTCACCGTCGCCCACGCCTCCACTCATCTCCTCCGTTGTGGTTTCGTCGATCACCGCGTCGGGCGGCGCGATTACCTGGACGACGGATAAACCCAGCGACTCCCAGGTCGAGTACGGCCCGACCACCACTTACGGCAGCACGACGCCGCTTGACCCCAGCCTGGTGACCGCGCATGTCGTCGCGCTCAGTGGGCTGGCGGCTGGCACCCCGTACCACTACCGCGTGAAGTCCAAGGATGCCGCGGCGAACATGGCGGTGTCCCCCGATTTTGCGTTCACGACGGCGGTATTCAGCACCAGTCCTCCCCCGCCCCCGCCCCCTGCAGGTTCGGGGGCACCGCCTCCGAGCGGAGGCGGCGGTGTTCCTGCAGGTGTTGCTCCTGCAGGCGTTGCTCCTGCGGGCGGCGCGCCGTCGGGCTCAGGAAGTCCTCCGGGTGGGGGAGGAGGCTTCGCCACCGTCCAAAATCCAGGAAGCCCCAGCCCCTCAGGCGGACTGGCCTCCGTCGGATCTGTCGCACCCCCGAGCGGCGCAGCCGCCGATCCATTGCAGGGCTTTGGACCTCTCCTGGGTGTCTCGACCCCGGATCGGCCTCAGGCGATCGTCTGGGGCAGCCTCGTGAACGTGACAGCCTCCGGCAACTCTCTTACAAAGAGTTCCGGATGCGATGGTTGCGCTGACGCAGGAGCCCTCTCGCAGCAACGGATCACCTCCGGCGACGGGTACTTGGAATTCACAGCCTCGGAGACCGGCTCGCTGCGCACCATCGGCTTCAAAAGCGGGAGCCCCGGGGCCAACACTAGCGAGATCCAGCACGCCATCCGCCTAAAGCCCGACGGTGTGGCCGAAGTGCGTGAGCGCGGGATGGTCCGGACCGTCACGACCTACGTCCGCGGAGACGTATTCCGCATCGCGATTGTCGCAGGTGGAATCCGCTACTCCAAGAACGGGCGCCTTTTGTATATCAGCGGAGTACCTCCCGCCTACCCGCTCCTGGTCAGTGCCTCCCTGCAGGACCGCGGCGCGACGGTGACCAACGCGATCATTGTTGGCAGGTTCACCCAAGCAGCAGCTCCGCCCACAGACATTGTCATGTCGGGGCGGCCCCCAGTTCGATAATCTGCCCGGGTCACGCTCCCTCTGATTTGTAGCGCCTTCTTCCCTCAAACTTCTACAAAGCGGACGCCCACTTTACGCCCTGCTCGCATTTCCGATGGCTCGGGTCTCTTGAATAAGAAGGAAAGCATCGACCGGTGGCGAACCGACTTGGGCTGCAGCGCTCTCAATCCCCCCTGTTGTTTATGAACATGAAACCAATGGTCCTGCCGTCTTTATCCGCGGCCGTGAGCGAAAATTCGGCCGCGAGTGGTTCGCGAAACTGGTCGGTCGGAATGTCGGATGCGGGTAGGAAAGTCAACCGAGGGAGGAATCAGATGAAAAGGATTCGGCACGATGCGTTCGTAGGCGGTCTTGTTGTCGTCATCGTGACCCTGAGCCTGTCGCCCGGTCTGACCCAGAATGGGGGGGACGCCGACGAGGCTCCGAGCGATCGTTTCAGCGCCGCAGGTCAGGGCGTCGAGTTCGGGCAGGATGGTGACCCCGCTGTCTCGGAGCTGGGGTCTCAGGACGTTGAGATCGGTCCGAACGTCCGTGTCAACCGCGCACAAATCCTCCCGGGTGCAGGTTTATTTGGGCGAAGTGAAACGACTGTTGCCGCCGATGAGGACGGACAGCACATCGTAGTGGGATTCAACAATGCCCAGGGGTTCTGTGGCGAACCCTTTAACCGGCAACCCCCGTGCACACCCGGAAACCCCCCGGGGCTCTCGGGTTATGGTTTTTCGACAGATGGAGGTCGCACGTTCACTGACGGGAGTGCCCCGCAGGTCATCGACCACGTGTTCACACGCGGGGATCCCTGGCTAGACCGAGGCGGGAA
>DATGVF010000080.1:0-10097 GCA_035300645.1 bacterium | reverse complement strand
TGGCGCGCCGTGAGGGGATGGCCAACAGGGTCGCTGTGAAAACAGTAGAGACATATCCTCCCTCAAACGTGCCGACTACGCCGTCACCGACGTTGCCTATCCCCGCTGGTGCGGTACCCGCGATTGTGGAAAACTGACCCTGATACTTCACGGTAGCACAGAAGGTGCTTGGACCGATCTCTACCACTTGAATGCTCCGGACGAAGTCATCGAAGGCCCAGAAGTTTCCTGCAACGCCCGAGTCGACGTCGCTGAGGACACGCTGCTTTACATTGATCACGAGGTTACCCGACGGGCAGGAGTCGGGTCCGCTGGAGAGTGCGGATCCCCAGTTCAAATGCACGGATGGAGCGGCCGTAGCTGGCAGACTCCCATAAGTCGTCATCAACGGGACGACGAAAACTGCAACAAAGGCAAGCAACCGGGCATATCTCATCTCGGCTTCCCCCTTTTTCAGCTGCTATCTAGCAACAATGACCAGATCTACAATATTCAACTGTGCTGGACTACTTTCCTGTGGCAGAGTCCGCAGAGGTCGCACGGCCAAGTGCAATCGCCAGGTCGTGCAAGGCACTCCCTTGACGAACGCGGCTAGCACCTCGCGGTAGAGCTGGACGGTCCGAGAGGTACAGCGGCCAGCGACTGTGCGAGACACCAGGAATCTCTCTACGGCCTCTGCGAGCCTGGCAGGGGTAAGCACACCACATCTGGTGGGAGGCTCACTTGAGTCGGCTGAAATTGCGGAAACCCGCGTAGTTGGTGCGATGGTGGGCCCCCGTGGACTCGAACCACGGACTTCACCCTTATCAGAGGTGCGTTCTCAGGGCCACACAGAACCCGCTACAGATGCGGTGTCTATGCAGGACGTCCTCTAGGTCTATTTTATTCCGTTCTTCTCTGCTCAGTCGCCCTTCTGCCCTGCAGACGCTCACCTGATCTGTTTTATTCCGTTCTTGTCTCCCGCGCCGTCCGCCCATCCGAAACACCCCCTAGAGCCCAGCCTAGAGTGGGCAGATTTGGGGGTTCACCGATGCACAAAACCCGCTCTAGATGCGGAATGGTGGGCCCTCGTGGACTCGAACCACGGACCTCACCCTTATCAGGGGTGCGCTCTCACCACCTGAGCTAAGGGCCCACACCTAGCGAGGAAAATGACAGAGCAAGTATAGCCACGGTCCTGCGAGGGGTCAAGGAACGCTGGAAAAGTCAGCCCGGACCTGTCCAAGAAAACTCGAATTGGTCATCACATCAAATCCCGTCAGCGCCATCACTTTCGCGGCGGTCAGCATGCCGCGGAATCCCTCGTCAGACTTCGCGGCTTCCCGGAACTCTACGGTGTGCCCGGAGACATTTTTCCCAATAGCCAGATAGGGGTGAAGGGACGGGATCTTTCGGCTCACGTCGCCCATGTCTGTCGAACCCATCCGTATTCGCTGGGGCGGGCGATCGACCGCCCACCCCAGCTCTTGCAGGTGACGTCCAATCGCCTCAGCGAGGGGGCGGTTGGGTTTCATCGCCTCGTATCCTTTCTGCGTCTCGTGCTCAAATGTGGCACCCGTTGCCGCGGCGCCGGCGCGCCCGCAGTTGATCACCTTCTCCAGCACCTTGGCGGCATACGCGCTGTCTGTCGCGCGCACGCTAAACGCCGCTTCGGCGCGGTCCGGGATGATGTTGGGTGCGGCACCGCCATACGTGATAATGCCGTGCACCCGCGCGTCGTCACGCAGTTGTTGACGCAGCAGACCAATGTTGACGAACATCTGAACGAGTCCATCGAGAGCGTTGATCCCCTCATGCGGGGCGGCTGCAGCGTGAGCGGCCTTGCCCACAAACTTGACCTTGAGCCGATAGGACGCCAAAGACTGGCGCATCGTTAAGGTGTAGTCGGCCGGGTGGAACATTAAGGCCGCATCGATCCCGGCGAACGCGCCCCGTTGGAGCATCAATACTTTCCCGCCTCCGCCTTCTTCAGCCGGTGTGCCCATCACGAGCACCTTCCCTGCGACTTTGGAGCCGATGGCGGCGAGACCTATCCCGGCGCCAAGAGCGGCCGTGCAGATGAGGTTGTGGCCGCAAGCATGCCCGATTTCCGGCAGCGCGTCGTATTCGGCAAAGAAGGCCACGGTAGGTCCACCCGGGCTGGCAACGCGTTCAGCCCGGAACGCCGTGGGAAGGTCAGCGACCCCGCGCTGCACCTTAAATCCGTGCCTCTCCAACGTCTCGGACAGCCACTGCGAGGCCTTCGCTTCTTCAAAAGCGATCTCTGGAGTCGCGTGAATCCTGCGGGCGAGGCCCACCAGTTCGTCCGCGGCGTCGTCAATTGCCTTTAGGATCGCCTCCCGCATCAGAGCTCTCCTCTAGTCGAGATGCACTTGCACGAAGTGTCGTTTGCCGACCCGGAGCACCGCCCCGTTCTTGAGCGCAACGTCAGCATCGACCTTATGGACGCGTTCGCCATCGACGGTCACCCCGCCTTGGGAAATCAGGCGTTTCGCCTCGCTATTACTCTCTGCCAACCCGGTAAGCACCAACAGCTTGACGAGGCGGATGCGGCCTTGTTTGAGTTCGTCGCGGCTCACGGCGGCCTCGGGGATCTCCGCCGGCAAATCCTTGTCCACAAACAGACGCTCGAACGCTCGTTGCGCTTCGGTGGCCCGCGCTTTCCCATGCCACAGGGTCACAATCGCAGTCGCGAGCATCGCCTTTGCCTCCCGGGGGTGGAGGTTGCCGTCGGCAAGACCCGCGGCGATGGCCTGGACCTCGTCTCTCGGTACAGCCGTACAGAACTCAAAGTAGTGTGCAATTAACCCGTCAGGCAAGGACATCACCTTTCCGTACATTTCCTCGGGGGGATCAGTGATGCCGATCGCATTCCCCAGCGACTTGCTCATCTTCTCCACGCCGTCCAACCCGACGAGGAGGGGGGTCAGCAGCACAACCTGCGGTTCCTGACCGAACTCCCTCTGGAGATCGCGGCCCATCAAATTGTTAAACTTCTGGTCCGTGCCTCCAAGCTCTACATCCGCCTGCAGCTGGACGGAGTCCATCGCCTGGCACAACGGGTAGAGCAGCTCGTGCATGAAGACAGGGATGCCGGCGCGCAAGCGGTTGGCAAAGTCGTCGCGTTCCAGCACGCGGGCCACCGTCGTCTTCGCGCCCAGGCGGACGACGTCTTCAAACATCATCCGGCCAAGCCACTCGCTGTTGGACACGACCTGGGTCTTCTGCGGATCCAAGATCTTACTGTACTGGTCCCGATAGGTCGCGATGTTGCGTTGGATCTCCTCGCGAGTGAGCATCGGCCGAGTTTTCTTCTTCTCGGACGGGTCCCCAATCATGCCAGTAAAGTCGCCCACGACGAGAATGGCCTGGTGGCCGAGGTCTTGGAACTGGCGTAGTTTCCGCAACACAATGGCGATGCCAAGGTGAATGTCCGGAGCACTCGGATCGACACCCAACTTCACCCGCAGCGGGCGGTCCTGCCGGAGCTTGGCCAGGAGGTCTTCCTCAGAAATGATCTCTACGGTGCCGCGGCGCAGTAGATCGAGTTGCTCTTCGGGCGAGCGGATCTTCATGGCCGCAAAAAGTATAACAGACCACGTCCGGAGGGTCGCAGGACAAAGGGAGCGCGACCTGCATCGGACTCAGGTGTCACTGGACGCCCCCCTCTCGGTTACGGACTGTGCAGCTCGACAATCGTCACCCCGCTCTCTCCCTCGCCCCGCCCTCCGAGCCGGAATTCTCGCACGAGCGGGTGGGTGCGCAAGAACTCGTGCACGGCCTTGCGGAGTGCACCGGTGCCCTTACCGTGGACCACGGTGACACGCTGCAAACCGGCCAAGACGGCATCATCCAGGTACTTGTCGAGAATCGGGAGGGCTTCATCGACCGTGAGGCCGCGCAGACTCACCGTCATGGGCACCGCTGGGGGCGCTTCGGCCGCCTTCGCGTTCTTCTCGGTTCCAGACCACGGCGCAGGTACCTGTGGACGCGTTATGGCCGAGGTGCTGGGAGCCGCCAACAGTGACGCGATGTGCACCTTAATCCGCATGGTGCCAGCTTCGACTTCTACCTCACCGCGCGCGTCTTCCGATGCTAACACCGTCCCAACGCGGTTGAGGGGCACGATGAAGACCGACTGGCCCGGGGTCACATGAGCAAGTGGTTCCCCGGGAGGTGGTTCCGACGGGGCCTTAGCCGCCAACTCGTCCGCTAATTGCCGAAGCCGACTCCGAGCATCCCCTACTGCCACAGGACCCCCAGAGGCCTTGAGCGAGGTAAGGATCGCGTCGACCTCACGACGGGCCTGCTGGAGCAGAGCGTCTGCATCCGCGCGCAGTCTCGCCAGCACCTCTTTGCGCTCAGCCCGCAGCCGTTGGAGTTCCTGATCGGCTTGTGTGCGCAAGTCCGCCGCTTCCACGCGATGCCGCGTGGCTTCGCCCAGTTCGAACTCGTACTCTCGGCGATCGGATTCGATATCGCTGAGGATGCGATCCACCGCTGCCACCTCGGGTCCGAGCAGCTCCCGTGCCTGGGCCACAATCGCGGCGTCGAGGCCGAGCCGTCCGGCAATGTCCAGGGCGTTGCTGCGGCCGGGCACGCCGATGCGCAAGCGATACGTCGGCTGCAGCGTGTTGACATCAAACTCTACCGACGCATTCTGGATGCCGGGGTGTGTGTACGCCAGGGCCTTCAACTCGTTGTAGTGGGTCGTCACCACCGTCCGGACTCCCCCGCGATGCAGGGTTTCGATCAAGGCGCGGGCGAGCGCTACGCCTTCGGTGGGATCGGTCCCCGCGCCGATCTCGTCAAGAAGAACGAGCACGGACTTCGGCCCCCCGCCTGGCGCCGGGGAGTCTGTGGGCTGCGACACCTGCCGCAAGATTCCCACGATGGCGCGCATGTGGGACGAGAAGGTGCTGAGCGATTGCTCGATACTTTGCTCATCCCCGATGTCGGCGAACACCTGTGCAAACACGTTGATCTCCACACCCTCGTCCGCCGGAACGTGCAGGCCCGATTGGGCCATGAGTGTCAGCAGGCCGATGGTCTTCAGGGTGACGGTTTTGCCTCCGGTGTTCGGGCCGGTGATGACCAGGGTGGTGAATTCCTCACCGAGCCAGAGATCGACAGGTACAACCTCGCCTGTCAGCAGGGGGTGCCGTGCGCGGCGCAGGCGTAAGACGCCATCAGAGCGGATCCGGGGTGCGGCTGCCCGCATCGCATCGGCCAGGTGCGCCTTGGCGACGGCGAGATCGATCCGACCCAACGCGTCGTGCGCGGCTCCAATCTGGTCGGAGAGAACGCTCACTTGCCCAGTCAACTCCCGCAAGATCCTCAGAATCTCGTCACGTTCATTAATCTCCAATTCCCGCAGCTGGTTCCCTAACGGCACGATCGCCAGCGGCTCCATGAAGACCGTCGCGCCGCTGCTAGATTGATCATGCAGCACACCCGGAAACTGGCCTTTGAACTCTTGACGCACGGGGACCACGTAGCGGTCGCCACGCGTGGAGATGAGGGGATCCTGCAGCATTCGGGCGGCGGGGCCGCGCAGCAAATCGTCGAGGCTCTCGCGGATTCGAGCGTGCGCTGATTGCTGCGCGCGGCGGAGGCGGCCTAAGTCAGCGCTCGCGCTGTCGAGGATCGCGCCATCGTCAGCGATCGTCCTCCGCAGGACCTCCTCCAACCTCTCAAACGTCGACATTGAAGCCGCCTCTTCGGCGATCAGAGGCACTCGGTCCCCTCGGGCCTGGATGAAGTGTTTGACTTGCCGGATCGCGGCCAGCGTCTCGCGGAGCGCCCGGAGGTCGGCCGGCTGCAAGATCGATCCGATCCGTGCGCGGCCCAGCATCTCACGCAGATCGCTCGTCCCGCGCAGCGGGACTTCGCCGTCTGCGAGGAGGACTCTCGCCTCTGTGGTCACGGCCAGACGACGCGTCACATCATCGGGGTCAGCCGACGGCTCAAGCGTCTCGGCCAGCTCTCGGCCTCGGCCCGTGACGGCGTAAGACGCCACGCGCTCGGTGACCTTCGCGAACTCCAGCACCCGCAAGGTCCGCTCATCCACGGCGGAGCCCTCCGGCCAGCCAATCCACCAGCGCCGGCGCAATGTCCGTGATCGACCGAATGCGCTCCCCGACTTCATGCCGGCCCGAGCCAATCAATAGCGTGGGGACGGGGTTTCGAGTGTGCGTGGTTCGGCTGTCCTCGATGTTGCCATGATCGCTGACGAGCGCAACGAGCATACGCGTGAGGTCTGCTCGCTCCACTACCCCCGCGACCACGCCATCGAGCATCTCGATCACGTGAACGGGCGGTTGGGGAACCCGTCCATGGGCGGCGAGATCGGTTAGAAAGAACTCGAAGACGGTGAGGTGGTACTCGGACGCGATCCCCGCGAGGTTGTTCCCCGCTTGATGCGGGGTAATCAGTGGCACGTCGTGGCCCCAGGACCGCACCCGGGCGTTCGTCAGGTCGTGAAACACCGCCTGGCCCACCCGCAGGTCCTCCACACGGCGCAGCGGGACGCCCGCAGCCAACGCGGAAAACGTGATCGCCGCGTGGCGCAGCCGCCGCTCCTCCACCGCTTTAAAGTACTCGTCGGTATACGCGTTCGCTAATGTCACCGTTCCCCCGATCGCTTTCACCTGTGCAAACAGATTCCGCTCGGTGAGGACAGCGCGGAGTTGCGCCGTGGGGTAAGCGGTGACGTGCCGACCAACCAGTTGGGATGCATTGACGCCGGTGAGCAGTGCGGTTTGCCCCGTGGCGCTCTGCGGGAGCCCTGTCACGCCTAACGTAGCGTCGGTGGGAATCAACAGGGCGTCATTGTACTCGACGCGATCCGTGATTCCGGCGAGCCGACGTCCCAGCAATGCGTCTAGACTGGGCGTGCGGGCAGCCGCGAGTGGATTGGTGGCGGGGTCCTGGGGACCGAGTCCAAGCCCATCCACAAACAGCATCAGGACTTGGCGAGTGGTCACCGGGACAGGCAGGGATGATCGGGTATGTAGTAGCGCCATGGACGGGCGACGGCGACGCGGATACCAATGCGCGGACCGGTACGCACGCGGACGCGTGCGGTACGACCCCGTGCCAAGTACAGCGGTGGACGTGCCAGGTCCGCCCCATTATGGGTGCGACTCACACCGAATGCCTGGGTTAGGCGACCGGGCCCGGAGGCAAGCAGCCGATCGTCGTGGACCCCTCTATTCTTGCGCATGATTTCCGTGCCATCGAGCGGCTCGACGGCTCGCAGCAGGACCGCCCCGGCCCTTCCTTGCGGCTCGGTCACGACATTCATGCAGAAGTGATTGCCATATGTGAAGTAAACGTAGGCCGTCCCCGGACGTCCCCACATGATCTGGCTGCGCGGTGTCCGCCGGAAGGCGTGGCTGGCAGGATCGGTGGGCCCCCGATACGCTTCCACTTCCACGATGCGCCCGACCACCCGCCCTTGCGGGGTGTCATGAACCAGGAAATGGCCCAGGAGGTCGCGAGCGACCCGCAGTGTGTGCCGGGCGAAAAATTGACGCGAAAGAGGAACTAATCGTGCCCGAAGATGACGCCGGGGCGAGCGGGCGCCTCTCGGGGACCCGGGGACCCTAGCGCTCATGCAACCACGCCTGAAACTGCTGCAGGGGTAGTGCATTCACGAGGGCGGACGATCCCAGCCACGCCCGGCGGGCGAGGCCAATGCCAAAGTCCATATACTGCAGCTGGTAGCGGTTGTGGGCGTCGGTGCTGACGACGAGTTTCGCGCCGCGCTCTTTGGCCATCTTTGCCTGCACATCATTGAGGTCCAGCCGTTGGGGTGAGGCATTGATCTCCAACGCCGCCCCCGTCCGTCGGGCTGCCTCAATGATCCGTTCGATGTCCACCGCGTAGGGCTCGCGCTGCCCCAGCAGCCGCCCGGTGGGGTGACCCAGGATGTCGACATGGGGATTCTCGAGCGCCTTGACGATCCGGTTTGTCATCTGTTCTTCTTCCATCTGCAGCCGCGTGTGCACGGAACACACCACCACATCAAGGGCACGCAGGACCTCATCGGGGTAGTCCAGCCGGCCATCGGGGAGGATGTCACACTCGGACCCCATCAGCACCGCAATTCCGATCTTGTCGCTCACCTTCTTGGCGACCTTCGCATGCTCGCGGAGTTCTTCCACAGTCACCCCGCCCACAAACTTCAAAGACTGGGAGTGATCTGTGATCGCGATGTACTCGTACCCGAGGGCCTTGGCTGCCTTGGCCATCTCCTCGATGGAATCTGCCCCGTCGCTCCACCGGGTGTGCATCTGCAGATCGCCCCGGATGTCGGCGCGCTCCACGAGTTTCGGCAGCTCTTTGCGTTCAGCCAGTTCGATCTCCCCTTGGTCCTCCCGAATCTCGGGGGGAATCCAGGGGAACCCCACGGAGGCGTAGACCTCCTCTTCCGTGCGGCCGGCGACCCGGCGGTCGCCGGGCACCGTGAACACGCCGTACTCGTTGATCTTGAGGCCTTTCTTGACTGCCCGCTCGCGTAACTTCACATTGTGATCTTTGCTGCCGGTGAAGTACTGCAGCGCCGCGCCGAAGGACTCGGGCTCAACCACCCGTACGTCGGCCTGAAGCCCCACGTCCAGCACCACACTAGAGCGGGTGGGACCTCGGGCGAGCAACTGCTTGACCCTCGGGAACTTGGTGAAGACGTCCATGACAGGCTCGGGGTTGGCGCTGGTGACCAGAATATCGATGTCCCCAATGGTCTCCTTCATGCGGCGTAGGCTGCCGGCCACGCTGATCTGTTTGACGTCATTCAGCTGCCGCAGGGCCGCCACCAGTTCCTGCGCATGGGGCAGGACCTGGCCAATGGGAAGGCGTTCTTTCGTGCGCCGCAGCAAGGCGATGCCCTTCAGAATATTCTCTTCGGTCTTCTCGCCCATCCGCGGGAGGGTGCGGATCTTACCGGCTTTGGCCGCCTGCTCCAGGTCATCGATGGTCTTCACTCCCAGCCGCTCGTACAACATCATCGCGGTTTTGGGTCCGACTTCGGGGACGGCCATCAGGGTGGTAATCCCGGGAGGAAGGGAGGCGCGAAGTTCCTCGTAGTATTTGATGGTGCCGGTGCGGAGAAACTCTTGAATCTTCTCGGCCGTCCCTTTGCCGATCCCTGGGATCTCATCGAGTTCCCCTCGCGCAGCAACATCTGCGATGTCTTCGGTCAAACCTTCGAGGGCTCGTGCGGCACGGCGGTAGGCGGTGATGCGGAAGGGGGATTCGCCTTTGACCTCAAGCATGTCGGCGATGTCGTTAAACACCGCCGCGATTTCGCGGTTCTTCATCCTCGCTCGACCGAGGGTGGGCGGTTAGCGCTCGACCGGACCCTAAAAGCGTGAATCGTCGAGCCCGACCAGGTGGATGTGCGGAGGAAGAAATTTGGCCAGCGACCGCGCGCCGTCGCGCTGCACGCGGAGAGCATAGGGGGCCAGGAGCGACCTGCGAGTGTCTCGCGCCACCGGATCTGCCAACGGAGACGCTAGCAGGACCCCCAGCAGCGCCGCACACAGCAGCCCCCCCTTGACCGCCCCCGCCAACCCGCCGAGCAGACGGTCAGCGGCGGAGACGAGCCTGTGCTCGAGAAGTACGGCGGACGCGGTCCCGATAAACACATAGCCTGTGAGCAGCAACGCCGCGTATGCGATCGTCCCCGCCCAGGCAGGCCCGATGTGTACACCGTCTATGAGGACGGTCGCGAGCGACACATGCCAGATCGAGGCCAGCAGATACGCGGCGAGAATGCCCACCGCGCCGATGAAGGCGGCGAGCACGCCGCGGCGCATCCCGTGCAGCGCCGCAAACATGACAATCGCGATGAACAACCAATCGATCCAGGTCACGGGTCGATTCTAGCCCACTACGAAATTCCGCGCCAGTCCACCTTCAGCCTTCCCCCGCCGATTCTGGGTCGCATCCCCCGCCGGGTGCCCGCAGTCCCTACTCCCGGATCTTCGCCCGCAGGTTCTTCTGAAGCGCTGCGGTAATGCGCACGGCGGCGGCGGCGACATCGGATGCGGACAGAGTCCGGTCGGACGACCGAAAGGACAACGCATATGCCA
>DATGVF010000079.1:0-3334 GCA_035300645.1 bacterium | reverse complement strand
CGTCCTCCCCGGAAGAAAATCAAAGTCTCGTAGATGTTCCACAGAATCGTGGCCGCGCTCGTGGTATCGTACTCCCACGCGGGATCCAGGCTCTCGGGGTCGCCCGCGCTCTGATAGACAAACGTGTCCGGATTCTTGACTACCTGGCCCTGTACCACGCCCGTAAAGGCCGCGAGCGTGAGGCTCAAGGCCAGGATGAGGACAACCGCTAAATGTCGGTGCACTTTCATCACTTTGATCCTCCTTTAGTTGTAGCTGTAACACGTGCTGCAGCTATGCGGCCTGCTCCCCCACCACCTCCTTCGCCCACACTCATGTCAGGCGGTCGGCTGCTTCAACACGGCCGCTTTGCTGCGCTGCTGTTTGAAGGGCTGGACTTCGCAGGCCACGGTGTGGCCGCTGCCCCGGTAATCGACCAAGTCTTGTTCGTTGACACTGCAGCTCTCCCGAGCATACAAACACCGGGTGTGGAACCGACATCCTGACGGCGGGTTCACCGGACTGGGAACGTCTCCCGGCAGGATGATGCGGTCCCGCCGGAATCCCGGATGAGGGATGGGTACGGCAGAGAGCAGCGCCTCGGTGTACGGATGCTGCGGGTTGCTGAACAACTCATCGGCCGTGGCGATCTCTACGATCTTGCCCAGGTACATCACCGCGATGCGGTCGCTAATGTGTTTGACCACGGACAGATCATGCGCGATGAATAGGTACGTGAGCCCGAACTCTTTCTGGAGCTCCTCCAGTAGGTTGAGCACCTGTGCCTGGATGGAGACGTCCAGAGCCGAGACCGGCTCGTCACAAATGATCAGCTTAGGGTTGACGGCAAGGGCGCGGGCGATGCCAATCCGCTGGCGCTGCCCGCCTGAGAATTCGTGCGGATAACGGTTGGTATGATGCGGCGAGAGGCCGACGACCTCCAGCAGTTCCTGCACGCGCCGCACTTTCTCTTTGCCGCGGGCCAGGTTGTGGATCTCCAACGGCTCGCCGACAATGTCGCCGACGGTCATGCGGGGGTTCAACGAGGAGTACGGGTCCTGGAAAATGATCTGCATGTCCCGCCGGAGTTTTCGCAGCTCTTCTTTGGTGATCTTGAAGAGATTGCGCCCTTCGAAGAAGACCTCCCCGCTGGTCGGTTCCATCAGCCGCAAGATCACCCGGCCAGTGGTCGTCTTCCCGGACCCCGACTCGCCCACCAGCCCCAGGGTTTCCCCACGCCGGATCGCAAACGAAACGCCGTCGACCGCCTTCACGGCGCCGACCTGGCGCTGCACGATGAACCCCTTGGTGATGGGGAAGTACTTTACTAACTTACGGACATCCAAGAGGATGTCGTTGGCTGGTCCCGCGCTCACGTTGCCCTCCGTGACATGCCTGCGCCAACCTGTCTCATGATCTCGGGCCATAGGCCGCAGCCGCCAGCCCCGCCGCCGCGGCGGCGCGTTTCTCCTTTTCGGTCGCATACTCGCTGTGCAGGAAACACCGCGCCGTGTGGTTGGCGCCCACCGGATACTCCGGCGGGTCCGCCTTCACGCAGATCTCCATGGCAAACGGACACCGGGGCGCAAACGAGCACCCGGGGGGGAGGTCAATCAGGCTGGGCGGCTGCCCTTCAATAGGAATGAGGCGTTCCTTGCGTTCGTAGAGCTTGGGAATAGAGTGCAGCAGCCCCCAGGTGTACGGGTGCTTGGGATCCGTAAAGGTCGCATCCACGGTCGCCCGCTCCACCGGCCGCCCCGCGTACATCACCACGACGTTGTCGCACGTTTCCGCGACCACGCCCAAGTTGTGCGTGATGAGGATCATGGCCATGTTCAGCTCTCGCTGCAGTTCGGTGATCAGCTCGAGGATCTGGGCCTGGATGGTGACGTCCAGGGCGGTGGTCGGCTCATCGGCGATGAGGATGGACGGGTTGCACGACAGCGCCATGGCGATCATCACGCGCTGGCGCATACCCCCCGAAAACTGATGGGGGTAGTCTCGCACCCGCTGGCGGGCTAGCGGGATCTGCACTTTCTCCAACATTTCCGCTGCTCGATCCCACGCGTCTTTCTTGCCGAGCCTCTGGTGGAGCATGATGGCTTCCGCGATCTGCTCGCCGATCGTGAGGACCGGGTTGAGAGAGGTCATCGGCTCCTGGAAGATCATGGCAATCCGGTTGCCCCGGATCCGCCGCATCTCCTCTTCGGACAGCTTCAGGAGATCTTTACCGTTAAAGAGGATTTGGCCCTCGACGATCTTGCCCGGCGGTTGGGGGATCAGCCGCATGATCGACAACGCGTGGACACTCTTGCCGCTCCCGGACTCTCCCACGATGCCCAAGGTCTCCCCCTTGCGCAACTCATAGGAGAGACCGTCAACAGCTTTAACCACACCTTCGTCGGTGTAGAAGTAGCTTTTTAGATTGCGAACGGACAACAACACCTCAGCCATGCGGTCACCCCACCATACGCTTCCGAGAACCCGGTCGTTCCTACACGGTCACAAGCGCGGCCAGGTTCCCGACGCGCTCTGCCCATTGTAAAGAGCGCGTCCCCTCACGTTTCCACATCCTCCGGATAGCCCCCTCCATCCACTGTATCGACCGGTCCGCCCTGCCCTCTACCCTCATCCTAGTTAGCGCCGGCCCCAATGCGCCCGTTCCGAGGACGCACCCCGAGCACAGCGGAGGTCGGACCATACGCTGAAGCGGGTAGGGCCGTGCTCATAGAGTGCGTCAGACTTTCAGCCGGGGGTCGAGGGCATCGCGAAGCCCGTCGCCCAGGAAGTTAATGGAAAGAACGGTCAAGAAGATCATGGCGCCCGGCCATACGGCCAGCCAGGGAGTGGTCCAGATGAAATCCTGGGCGTTTTGGAGCATGTTGCCCCACGATGGCGTAGGGGGCTGAATCCCGATCCCCAGGAACGACAGGCCCGCCTCAGACAGAATTGCCCCCCCGACCGTCAGCGTGCCCGCTACCAAGACTGGGGCGAGGGCGTTGGGCACCAGGTGGCGGAAGAGAATGCGGCTGTCGGAGGCTCCCAACGCCCGGGCGGCGTCGGCAAAGTCCTGGGTACGCAGCCGCAGCATATCCCCGCGTACCAGCCGGGCAGTGCCCATCCACGCGAAGACGCTCAGTACAAGGACGATCCCCAGCACGCTCCCGCCCATGTACCGCGCCAAGACGATTAGCACAGGAAGTGCAGGGATGGAGAACATCACATCCGTGACCCGCATGAGCACGTTGTCCAGCCATCGTCCGTAGAAGCCGGAAACGCCGCCGACGAGGGTCCCTAGGACAGCCGCGGTGAACGCGGCGGTGAACCCGACCGTCAGGGAGATCCGACCCGCGTA
>DATGVF010000078.1:0-2212 GCA_035300645.1 bacterium | reverse complement strand
TACTCACATGCGCGATGTGCAGGCGGCAGCCCGTCTCCTCGGCAAGCACGAGATCTCGAGCCACGATTACATCCTCACTTGCGGCGGGGATACCCCGCAATCCTAAGACGCTCGACCAGGCCCCCTCATGCATGACGCCGTCAGTGCTGAGCGAGGGGTCTTCGCAGTGTTCGATGACCGGCAGGCCGACATGCTGCGCATAGCGCATGGCCCGGGACAACATACCGCTGTTGATAACGCTATTCCCGTCGTCAGACAGCGCCACCGCTCCTGCGGCCGCCAAGCTCTCGATCGACGCTAACTCCGCCCCCTCCCGTCTCACGGTCACTGCCCCAATGGGGTAGACGCGGCAGACACCGGCCTGAGCGGCTTTGCTACGCACGTACACCACGACGGTCGGATGATCGATGGGCGGCGTGGTGTTCGGCATGCATGCCACCGCAGTGAATCCGCCACGGACAGCCGCGGCTGTCCCCGAGGCGATATCTTCTTTGTGTGTCTGCCCGGGGTCGCGGAGATGCACATGCATGTCGATGAGGCCCGGGGCGACGATAAGCCCGCGGGCATCGAGGATCCGCGAGTCGGGCGTCGGAAGATTCCGGTCCACGGCGGCGATCTTCCCATCGATGATCAACACGTCTGCCAGGCGGTCCATCCCACTGACCGGATCGCAGACCTGGCCGCCCTGGATCACAATTGGTGTTGTGTTCACCTTTTCACCCGACGGTCCGGACAATCTCCGCGACTGCGTGGTCTCGGACAGGAAGCTCATTGGGTGCGTCGCGTCGTGCCGTCCCTCGATCGGGTGTGTCCGCGTCACCCAATGCCCACAGCAAAACCGCCATCCTTACCGCCACCCCGTTTGTCACCTGTGCGTGGATGCCCGACTGCGGTCCGTACGCGGCGTCGGCACTGACTTCCACGCCGAGGTTCATCGGGCCAGGATGTAAGAGAAGGACATCCGGCCGTGCTGTCGCGAGGGCGGAGGGTGTAATGGCGTATCGACCGGTGTACTCGCCAAGGGAAGGGACGTAGCCATGCTCCTGGCGCTCTCGCTGCATGCGCAACGCCATGACGACGTCCGCGTGCTCCAGACCCTTCGCGAGCGACGAGGTCATCGTCACCTGAGGTGCACGCGGGAAGCGGTCGTCTGCCCATGGCCACACGGGCAAGAGCGTCGGAGGACCCACTAATGTGACGTGAGCGCCCAGAGCGGTGAAACCCCACACGGCGGACCGGGCCACTCGGGAGTGGAGGACATCGCCGACGATCGCGACATTCAATCCGGCAATGCCTCCCCAGTGCTGGCGGACGGTGAGCAGGTCCAGCAACCCCTGCGTGGGGTGCTCGTGCATGCCATCTCCAGCATTAATGATCGCGCACCGCACCCAACGGCTGGCGAGGTGAGGCACCCCCGCCGAGGGGTGTCGGATCACAATGGCCTGCGCGCCCAGAGCCTCGAGCGTTTGGACGGTGTCGACGAGTGACTCGCCTTTCTGGACACTGCTGCGGGAGACATCGCAACGAACGGCTGTCGCGCCGAGTCGCGCAGACGCCAACTCAAAGGAAATCTCCGTGCGCGTGCTGGGTTCGTAGAACAATGTGGCGATCGTGTGATCCCGCAGTGCCTCGGATCGTGGGGGTCCATCGAGGACGCGCTGAGCGAGATCAAGCAATCGCGTAATCTCGGTGGCGTCGAGCTGTTGCAGGGCGAGGAGGTGGCGGCGCATCAGCAACCCTCCGGAGCCGAAAAGACAAGAGGCAGAGGAGAAATCTCCTCTGCCTCGCGACCTCGGTTGTGCAGCTCGTGCGTGCGGTCGTGCATCTACGCCTTTCCGGCCTCACAGGACCGGCTTAAAGGGACGTCCTCATTACGCAATTTACCACACTCGCACAAGAAAAGGAAGAGGAAATGGCCGTCCCCCGTCTAACCCCTGCCTACTGGAAGAGGGCACTCGCAACCAGCGAACGCACAATCCTACATCCTCAAGGAGGCATCACATCTATGAACCGACTCTCGATCATCGCCCTCGCGGCGGCCGTGGGGCTCGCCGCCAGTCTCTGGGCCCCAGTTCATGCTGCCGCCCAGACGCCGGTGCAACGCGGGAGGACGTTCGACCTCCTCTTCACCTCGACGTCAGGGGCGACCACCCTCTCGTTCGGCGCCACGTATCCATTCAGTTTCATCCTCGACGGCACGCTGAACTACCAG
>DATGVF010000077.1:0-3264 GCA_035300645.1 bacterium | reverse complement strand
GTGTTCACGTTCGACAAGCTTCTAGTGGCGACCGGTGGCACCCCGCGCCACCTTCCCTTCGATACCACAGGCAATCGCATCATCTACTACCGAACGGTGGAGGACTACCGCCGACTGCGAGCGCTGGCGGCAACCGGACAGCGTTTCGCGGTGATCGGCGGCGGATTCATCGGGTCGGAGATCGCCGCCGCATTGTCCCTCAACGGCAAGCACGTGGTCATGCTTTTCCCCGAAGCCGGCATCGGGGCGCGCGTCTTCCCCGCCTCCTTGGCCACGATGCTCAACGCCTACTATCGCGAGAAAGGCGTGGAGGTGCTAGCCGGGGAGACAGTGTCCGATCTGCGCATGAGAGGGGACCAGACAATTCTCATCACCCAAGGGGGCCGCGAGATCACCGCCGACGGCATTGTCGCCGGGCTCGGCATCCAGCCGAACGACGAGTTGGCATCGGCAGCAGGGCTTCCCACTGACAACGGCATCCTCGTGGATGAATTCCTCCACGCCGGCCATCCCGATATCTACGCCGCAGGAGACGTCGCGCGCTTTTTCAATCCCGCCCTGGGGATGCGGCTCCGGGTGGAACACGAGGATAATGCCAACACGATGGGCCACGCCGCGGGCCGCAACATGACCGGGCAGGCGGCGCCGTACCACCACCTCCCGTTCTTCTACTCGGACCTGTTCGACTTGGGCTATGAAGCCGTCGGGGACCTCGACTCACGCCTCGCCACGGTCGAGGATTGGAAGGAGCCTTTCCGCGAAGGAGTCGTGTATTATTTCAAGGACGGGCGCGTGCGTGGTGTGTTGTTGTGGAATGTCTGGGGGCAGGTAGACAACGCGCGTGCGCTGATCGCGCAGCCCGGCCCGTTTCGCCCCGAGGACCTCCGCGGGAAACTCCCCGCCTAATCTCTCTGTCGTGAATGCGACGGACGCGGCGTGATCATGATCGGGCGTGCCTAACCCCCCTGTATGATGAATGGCTACTGCAGCGCTCGGAGGAAGGATTCCAGCGCCGCATTGAATGGCTCGGGCTGCTCCAAATTGCTGACGTGGCCCGCCTCCGGAATGAGGACAAACCGAGACCCCGCGATCGCCGCGTGCATCCCCCGTGCGCTGTCTGGGGGTGTCGCCTTATCGTCTTCGCCAACAACGATTAGGGTCGGCAGGCGGATCGTCGGGAGCAGGGACGTGCTATCCGGGCGTTCGGCCATGGCCCGGAGGGCGCCGGTCAGTGTTGCGGGTCGCACCTTGGCCATCCGGTCGCGGAGATCCCGGATCAGATCAGGGCGGGATTGCAGGGTCTTCGGAGACACCACCAACTTGACAAAGTCATCGAGGTAGCCAGAGGGACCTTCGCGCTCGATGCGGGCGATGGCGTCATAGCGGCGCTGGCGTCCTTCCGCAGAATCCGCGTCCGCGCGGGTATCAAGCAGCAGTAAGGCCTGGACACGATCCGCATGGCGGGCCAAGTAACGAAAGAGAACATACCCGCCCATCGAGAACCCCCCGAGGACAAACGTCGATAGCCCCAAGTGTGTGACGAGGGCATGGACGTCCTCGGCGAACTCGTCCATCGCTGATGGCGTGCCCTCAGACTCGCCGAACCCGCGCAGGTCGCAGGTGATCAACCGGACGGTCCGCCCGAGCGGTGCCTGCAGCCGCCACATCTGTCGGGAAAACGGAAACCCGTGCAAGAGCAGCACCGGCACACCGGCTCCCGCCTCCTCGTACGCCAACCGGATACCTCCACGGGTGATATACATGAGCCACTCCTCCACGACGCTCCGGCCATCTGCGCGTCTTTCCGTGTTCTGTTCCGCGTGCGGCGAGGAAGGGTCGCTGTGCGACCGTGCTGATCTACCCTAAATCGCGGATGGCCGCCGCGACCGCGTCAGCGACCTTCATCCCAATGAGCATGCAGGTGAGGTTGGTGTTCGCCCGCGGGATCTCCGGCATGACCGAGGCGTCAGCCACGTAGATGTTGGTCGTCCCGTGGACGCGACCCGTCGCATCCACAACCGCGAGGCGGTCGGAGGACGGACCCATCTTGCACGTCCCGACCGGATGTCGGTAGCCCTCGACGCTGTTACGAATAAACGATTGTACCAAGCCCAGGTCCCGCGCCCGGGGGCCCGGATCCACCTCCATGCCAATACTGGAGGTCAGGGGGTCAAGGACGGCCAGTTCTCGGATTAAGTTGAAGCCATCGACGAGCACGCTCAAGTCGGCGCCGTCCTGGTCGGAGAGAAAGCGACGGTCAATGAGAGGGGGCTGGTCGGGATCTTCGCTGCGCAGGCGTACCTGCCCACGCGAGCGCGGGGCCATATCATAGGCCAGCATCATGAGTTCCAACGACCCCGCTTCTGTCTCGAAGAGATACGGGAGGAGGTGGAGATCGAATCGTCCCGCAGACTGGCTGCTACTAGCCCGCAGGATGACTTGACTGTGGTAGAGCGCGCCGCGATGACGCTCATCCTCCATCGCCGCCCGCGCGGTCGCCGAGGGCCCGAAGCGCACTGGCACACCAGGATGATCGTGCAGATTGCCACCCACACCAGGGGCCTCGACGGCGAGGGGGATCGTGAGATCGGTGAGGTGATCGCCGGGCCCGATGCCTGAGCGCATGAGAATCGTAGGAGACCCGTAGGTCCCGGCGGTGAGGACGAACACGGTCGCCGCCAACGCGATCTCCCCCTCCCCACTGCGGCAGACCAACTCGGTGGCCGTTTCCTGGTCCAGCAGAAAGCGATCGGCAAGGGTTTGATTTTGGATCGTCAGGACCTCACGCACGGGGTCCAGGAACGCGAACGCGGCGTTCCAGCGAGTATGGTCCTCCATGTTGACGTGGAGGGGCGCGACGCCAAGGGGCGGAGTGGGCAAGCTGAGGTCATCGAGTCGGGCGTAACCCGCCGCCTCGGCGGTCTGCAAGAACGCCTGTTGCCACGCGCACAGTTCACTGTCCCCGAAAGGCCGCGTCGGGAGCGCGCCATTCTTGCCGCGGTGGACAGAGGTCGATTGCTCGCAGTGTTCTACCTTATCGATCAAGGTGAGCAGGCCGGCATGTGCCCAGCCCGCGTTGCCCGCCTCGGCCCAGCGATCGTAATCCTCCGGCATCCCCCACTCGGCAGCGCAGTGGTTGTGCGTGGAACAGCCGCCCATCACCTTCGCCCGTGGCTCGGGGATCACCGACCCGTCGTTGCGCTCCTCGGCGTATCCCCAGTCGTGGCTGGTAGACAGGATCCGCACGTCGGTCAAATCGTTCGG
>DATGVF010000076.1:0-64943 GCA_035300645.1 bacterium | reverse complement strand
CTGCCCAGGGCATCCACCTCTTCGTCCTGCCACCGCGCAGTCCCAAGCTCAATGGCCACGTCGAACGCGCCCATCGCACGCACCGGGAAGAGTTCTATGACATCACAGAGGTCCCCGAGATCATCACCGAACATCGGCGGCCTCCTGCGCGCCTGGGAGGATACCTACAACAACATCCGTCCCCACCAGGCTCTGGGCTATCTCACCCCGAATGAATTCCTCCGTCGCTTCAATCGATGATGAAAGGGGGAAAGTGTTTCGCATCTACTGGACCAGTACATACCCTTGACACTCTCGCAGACCCCATGCTACGCTCACCGTGGTTTAGCCATCTGAAGATGGCGAAAAAAGGAAGGAGGTGAGCCGACGATGTGTAGTACGGTCCCGGCCCACCAGATAGGATTGATGTTCGGGTAAGACGGCTTGCCGTCTGTGCCTAACACCCAGCGTCCTGGCTTGTGGGCCGGGACGCTTTTCTTTTCCCCGACCTAGTTTGACTGACTCCGTTCCGACCGGGGCATGGTAAGGGCGAGATCGCGCGGCGCACCCCCCTGAACCGGGCCAGGTATTTCTCGGCCCCCGGGGAGATGCAGCTTGGAGTAGAGGACGTGCCCGGGTCGGATGAGTTACTGCCTCACCAGAGTCCAACGCGCCATTCTGCCGATGCTTGTCGGCGCTCTCACGGCAAGCGCGGCTCCTCTCCCCGCCGCGCAGGTTAACGGAGCCCGCGTTACGACCATTGCCTGGGAGACGGATGCTCAAGTTGGCAAAGTGATTATCCGCCTTGACGCGCCAGTCACCTACCGTACCATGGCCTCGCCCACCAGTATCCTGGTGGACCTCTGGCAGGCTCGCCTGGGCGAATGGCAATCGCAGACGGTGGTGCATCCGTTCGTCCAGGGAGTCCGCGTCAACCAACTAACCCCAGATGTCGCCCGCGTCCAGATTGACCTCCGCCGGCCGGCCCGGTACAAGACCTACATGACCACAGAACCGTCAACGGTGACTGTGGTCATCATTCCTCCTGAGCTGGCAACCGCTTCCTTGCCGCGGAGCGTGGCGTACGAAGCGCTCCGAGCCCACACCCGGGCGGGCACAACAGGGGTGCACCTGCTGCGCATCAACCCCGAAGATCCGGAACTCGAGATCCGGCCCGTGCTGGCTGTCGACATGGTCTCCGGGACGGAAACAACCAGTACGATCGCCACGCGACACGAGGCGGTGGCGGCCGTGAACGGGGGCTACTTCGGGGGTCCGGCCATGCCGTTGGGTCTTGTCGTCATCAATGGCGAGCTCGTGTCCCTCCCGCTTCCTCGGCGCTCGGTCCTGGCATTCCCGCATGCGGGGCCGCCGTTGATTCGCGATTTCCAATTTGCTGGACGCGTCTACGCGCAGAAAGACCAGTGGGCTCCCATCACGGGCGTGAACAGCCTGCCCCAACCCGGAGGGATGACCGTCTTCATGCCGCAGTACGGTCCCCTGACCCCGCCCGTCGCGTTGGGCGCAGTCGTGCGGCGCGACATCGTAGAACGCGTGCCGTCTGGACGCATCCTCATCCCGCGCGACGGATACGTGCTCACCGCGAGCGAAGGGGATACCGAGTTTCTGGCGCACCTGCACCCTGGGCAGCGCCTCGCCCTGTCGCTCGATCTCGATCCTGACCTCCACGTGGTGAATGCATTAGGAGGAGGCCCCCGGCTCGTAAAAGGCGGTCGGGCATTCGTCCCGTTTGCATGGGAATCGTTCTCGTCTCCGTTGACCTGGCGGCGGGCGGCGCGCACGGCGGTCGGGATCACCACCTTAGGCAAACTACTGCTGGTGACGGTGGACGGAGGAAGTCGTCAGAATCCGGGGATGACCTTGCCGGAGATGGGCGCCCTGATGGTTAGCTTGGGAGCCCAGGACGCCATGAATTTGGATGGCGGCGGCTCCGCGACCATGGTCGTCGGAGGCCGCATCGTTAATACGCCGTCTGACGGCTTTGAGCGGATGGTCGCGTCCGCCCTCGTCGTGCTCCGGCGACCTGTGGAGTCCGACCGGGTGGTGAAAATCCCGTCGTGGGCTGCCCCCTAAGACGGGTTTGGTGTCCTCGCAGGCTTAGCGCTTACCCACTCCTGCAGTTTCGGGCAGGGCCGCATCCACGGGGATGGTTGTGCGCCGACTGATAGTCACCGCGGTCACCACCAGTACTAGTGCCACCCCGATGACGGTGAACCGCACGGCGTCAGGCAATGGCTTGATCACGACCGGGGCGATCAGAATCGCCACGAGGTTCATCACCTTGATCACCGGGTTGAGGGCCGGGCCGGCGGTATCCTTCAGGGGGTCTCCCACCGTGTCGCCGATGACCGCGGCCTTGTGGGCATCTGTTCCTTTTCCGCCGAGGTAGCCGTCTTCAATTTTCTTCTTTGCATTGTCCCAGGCCCCGCCCGTATTGGCCATGAACACCGCGAGCAGTTGCGCGGTCAGGATGGCCCCGGCCAAGTACGCACCGAGGGGTGCGGGGCCCAAGGCGAACCCCACAAGGATCGGCACGCTGATCGCGATGATCCCCGGGCCGAGGAGCTCGCGCTGCGCGGCGCGGGTGACGATGTCGACGCACGTAGAGTAGTCGGGCCGGGCGCGGCCCTCCAGCAGACCGGGAATCTCCCGAAACTGCCGGCGCACTTCTTCGACCACCAAAAACGCCGACCGACCAACAGCACGAATTAGGAATGCGGAGATAAGAAACGGCACCGCGCCCCCGAGGAGTAACCCGATGAAGACGAGCGGGAGGTTCACCTGGATGCCAATGCGCGAGAGCAAGGCCCCGGCCTGCTGGGCCCCGGCGGTTGCCAGCTCCTGCACAGTGGTGAACAGGCGCGCCTCGTCGATGAAAGACCGGAACAACGCAATGGCGGCGACGACGGCTGTGGCAATGGCAAACCCCTTGGTGAGCGCCTTGGTGGTGTTGCCGATCTGGTCGAGCCGGGCCACGATGCGCCCCGCTTGAGACTTCCCGCGTTCAATGCCAGACATTTCAAAAATCCCGTTGGCATTGTCCACGATCGGTCCAAACGTGTCCATCGCGAGGATGTACCCGGTGGTCGTCAGCAGACCCAAACCGGTCAGGGCGATCCCGTAGGCGGCCAGTGCGACGGATCCGCCAAAGATGGCGTAGGAGGCCCCTAGCGTCACGGCGATGGCGAGGATGGCCCACACGGTGCTCTCCAGCCCCGTGCCTAGGCCCGTGAGCAACATGGTGGCGGCCCCCGTCTTGGTCGCATACGCGATCTCAGTGACGGGACCACGATCTGGATGCGTGAACTGCTCGGTAAGCCACGCGATTACGAGCGCCAGGAGTATCCCGGTCAGCGTAGCGAAGAAGAACCGAAAGTCCGGCGCGCCGGTGGCGGGATCGCGCAAGTAAAATACGTTGACGAGACCAAAGCCGATGACCGAAGCGATCGCCGCAGCGTAGAAACCCGCGTTAATGGGCCGCATCGGATCGCGTTCCTCATCCCGACCGCGGACGACCCAGGTGCCGATTATCGAGGCGAAGACCCCGATGGCTCGGACCAGTAGCGGGAAAATGATCAGTTTCAGCGCGAAGGCTCCGGCGCCGGCCGCCCCGCCGTAGTGAGCCACGAAGGCCGGGTCGAGAAGCGTCGCGGCGCCCAGGATGATGGCGGCAACCAGCGTCACTTCATAACTTTCAAACACGTCCGCGGCCATCCCGGCGCAATCTCCCACGTTGTCGCCAACGTTGTCGGCAATGACAGCGGCATTGCGCGGATCATCTTCCGGAATGCCTACCTCAACCTTCCCCACCAGATCCGCTCCAACATCGGCGGCCTTGGTGTAAATGCCCCCGCCCACCCGCATGAACGCGGCTACCAGGGATCCCCCGAAACCAAAGCCGACCAACACACGCATCGCGTTTTCGCGGAACAGCATGAACATGATCGTGGCGCCAAGCAGCCCTAATCCCACCGTAAACATCCCGGAGACCGTGCCGGCCTGGAAGGCGATGTGAAGGGCCTCCGGGTAGCTGCGCCGAGCCGCATTCGCCGTGCGGACGTTGCCGCGGACCGCCGAGGTCATGCCGACAAACCCTGCGCCATAGGAGGCGAAACAGCCGAGCAGAAACGCCACGGCAATCCCGATGGCTAGCACGGGGTGGTCCGCGTAGATCGGTCGGTAGAGCAAGTACAGTCCGACCGTGATCGCGACGATGATCACCAACATCGTCCGGAGTTGCCGCCACAAATACGCCATGGCGCCTTCCTGGATGGCGGCGGCCACAGCCGTCATCGACGGCGGCCCTGGATCACGGCTGTTCACGCGGGAACGCAAATAGAAACCATAAACGAGAGCGACGACGCTACTGAGGAGCACAATCCACAGCAACGTCGTCTCTAATGGGCCAAACTGCGGTAGTCTCGAGGATGCCTCGCTCATCGCTCCCCCTGTCCAATCTGCCGCCGCGGCCCTCCCGCGTGGCGCAATCTCACTTCATTTATTATATGAGTCCCAGCATCAGGAGCCAGAGGGCGACACGCGCCGAGCGGCCTTATCGGTGCCCTCGTTCCCCGGCCCCCGGGTGTTGAAACGGTTCATGGCCGTTGGCAGCCCCTCGCGGAGAACGGTCTCGACGGCGTCCGCAGCACGGTCCAGAGCTCCCTGCATCACGGCGTCTTCGTCTTCGTGAAAAGGCGTGAGCACAAATTCGGCAGGATCGACGCCAGCGGGGGGGCGACCGATCCCCACACGCAATCGCGGAAAGTCGTCGCGGCCGAGGGCCTCGATGATGGACCGCAGGCCGTTGTGCCCGCCGTGGCTGCCCCTACCCCGCAGGCGCAGCCGCCCCAACGGCAGATCGAGATCGTCTGCGATCACTAGAAGGTCTCCAATCTTCACGCGGTGCCGCCGGAGCAAATCAGCGACCGCCACTCCACTGCGGTTCACGTAGGTTTGAGGTTTGGCCAGGAGGATACGGTTACGGCCGACCTTCGCGCTCCCCACCTGGGCCCAGCCGTCTTCCTGGTCCACCGTTACCCCCCACCGACGGGCCATCCGATCGATGACGTCCCATCCCACATTGTGGCGGGTCCGTCGATAGCGGCGATCGCGATTTCCGAGACCGACGATGAGTTTCATCCGCACGGTCCCCAGTCAGCACGAAGCAGCAGGCAGATCGCACCAGACAGCGTCATCGCTGCCTTCTGCATCCTGCCTGCTGCCCCTCTAGACGGCTGGCAGCCTATGCCTTTGAGCCTGTCTCTGGTTTTGCCTTTGCCCCTGCGTCTGGCTTCGCTTTCGGTCCTGTCTCTGTCTTCGCCTTGGCCCCTGATGCCTCCGTCTTTGCCTTCTCGGCTTTCTCGGGCGCAGCTGCAGACTTGGCCGCAGCAGGCTTGGCCTCGGCCGGCTTCGCTTCTGCCGCAGCTTCAGGCGCCGCTGCTGCTGAGGGGGCTCCCGCCTCCGCAAGTGCCGCTGCCGTCGTCGTCACTTCCTCCACTACCTTCGGAACCACGACGGTCGCAACAACTTCCTCCGGAGCGGTCACGACCGTGGCCTCCGCGGGGAGGACCAGGTCTCGAACGTGGATCGCATCGCCCACGCCTAACGCGTTGATGTTTACCTCAATGTGCTCGGGAATCTGCGTGGGCAGACACTTTACAACGACCTCACGCAGGTGCACCTCGAAGACACCCCCGTCGGCGATCCCGGCCGCCTGACCGACGAAAGTGATGGGGACAGAGGCTTCCAAGGGGCGGGTGAGATCGATCGCGTAGAAGTCGACGTGGGTGATGTCGCGTCGGAAGATGTCACGCTGGAGTTCTTTCACTATGACCGTTTCGGCGCCGCGGTCTCCATTGCCGATGGCCAAGTCGATGAGGACGTTTCGCCCGGCCTGGGTGTGCAGGACCGCTCCCAGCGCCTTGGCGTCTACTGCGACTGGCAGCGGTTCGCGACCACGTCCGTACACAATTCCCGGAATCCGCCCGTCAAGGCGGAGTCTGCGGACCTGGTTTTTGCCTAGGCCCTCACGCGTTTTTGCTTCTAGGGTGACCCGTTCCATCCCGTCTCCAAACGAAAAAGCCGGCTGCCATCCGGCCGAAAGCCGAAGCGGATTATAGCATACCTACAGGAAACGGGAAATGCGCGGATTCCGTGCACGAGCAGGGCGCCACCCAGGCCCGAACGCCTACCCGTGGACGCTCTCTTTCGCGTAGCGGACCAAATCGACATCTGCAGTCGTGAGAAGATCCAAGGAGAGCGCATCGGGGTAGTCGCCTTCGAAAACAATCCGCTTGATCCCGACGTTGAGGAGAGTCTTCGCGCACGTCAGACACGGGAGATACGTGCAGTACAGCGTCCCGGCGGCCACCGAGACCCCATGGTAGGCTGCCTGAATGACACAGTTCATTTCGGCGTGAATGCACAGACATGTGTCGTGGCCGGTGCCCGACGGTGCATCTCCCGCACAGCGCGCACATCCCCCGTCACCACAATTGCGCACCCCCCGAGGAGTGTCGTTGTACCCGGTTGTGAGGACCATGCGGTCTTTGACAATCACCGCGCCGACTTTGCGGCGGACGCACGTCGAGCGCGTTGAAGCAAGTTGCGCCATTCGCATGAAATATGTATCCCACGAGGGCCTGCTCATGGGGAGGACGCCCTTCGGGTCGGGTTCCGCCGCCGCACCCGCGTCGCCGGCCCCGCCGTCATCGAGTTCATGAGAGCCAATCGCTCTATCATCGCACTCCTCTACTTTGTCCCGAACAACCGGTCGCCTGCAT
This sequence comes from bacterium, assembly GCA_035300645.1. Taxonomy (GTDB): domain Bacteria; phylum Sysuimicrobiota; class Sysuimicrobiia; order Sysuimicrobiales; family Kaftiobacteriaceae; genus 13-1-40CM-64-14. The sequence goes on along the minus strand of DATGVF010000076.1, from coordinate 58,161 downwards.
CGCCGAGCCCGGGGACAATGTAGCCGTGGTCGTTGAGGTGACTATCTACGGCGGCGGTGTAGATTTCAATGTCCGGATGGGCCTCGTGCACCTTCTTAATCCCCTCGGGCGCCGAAATGATGGTCATCACCTTGATCGTCTTGCATCCCCGCTGCTTGAGAGCGTCGATGCAGGCGACAATGGACCCCCCGGTCGCGAGCATCGGGTCCACGATCATCGCCTCGCGCTCCGCGATGTCCACGGGGAGCTTCGAGTAGTAGGTAACAGGTTCCAGGCTCTCGGGGTCCCGGTAGATGCCCACATGCCCGACGCGAGCGGTGGGAATCAGTCGCGTGATCCCCACTTCCATCGCCAAGCCGGCGCGCAGAATCGGGATGACCGCGATCTCCCGCCCCGCGATACTGCGGCCTTTCGTCCGTGCCAGCGGGGTCTCGACCTCGATCTCCCGGGTCGGGTGGGAGCGTGTGACCTCAAACGCCATGAGCATAGCCAACTCTTCGACTAGCTCCCGAAACTCTTTGTGGCCCGTGCGCTTGTCGCGGAGGATCGTCAGTTTGTGCAGAATCAGCGGGTGGTCAAAGACGTAGAGCTTCCCCGTCGCCGCGGTACCACCGCCGCGTGTTTGCCCCCCGGCGCGGGACGCCGACCCTTTGCTCATATCTCTCATCCCCCTCGTCGGGTCTTGTGTGCTCCACTGCGCGCCGGCGCGGCCCGTCCGGCCAGCTTGGCTTCCACGGCTGCCATCTTGTCTAGTCGCCGCTGATGGCGCCCTCCCTCAAAGGGAGTGTCCAGCCACATTTCGACGACATCCTTGGCGACTTCGCTCCCCGTGATGCGCTGACCGAGGGCGAGCACGTTCGCATCATTGTGGGCGCGGGCCAGGCGCGCCGTCGTCACATCATGGCACAGCGCGCACCGGATTCCCGGCACCTTGTTCGCAACCATCGCCTCGCCATTGCCGGACCCGCCGAGCACGATGGCGCGCTCGCACTCCGCTCGCCGCACCGCGTCCGCTGCCTGCACAATGAAATCGGGATAATCCACCGGCTCCTCGGAGTGTGCGCCGAAATCCCGCACCTCGTGCCCGAGCTCGCGGAGGAGTTGCTTGATCTCCTCTTTCAGGCGGAACCCGGCATGGTCGCTTGCGATCGCTATCTTCATCGGCTCACAGGCCCAATTCTCCTGCGGGGATCGCTCCTTGGCGAACGAGGCGGGGAACACTGCCCGTCACATCCACCACCGTCGACTCCCGCGCGAGCGTCGCGCGGCCGCCATCGAGCACCAGGTCCACGCGGTCGCCCAGGTCCCACACGGCAAGTTGCGCGGTGACGGGCGCAGGCATGCCGTGGGAGTTCGCGCTGGTGCCGACGATGGGTATCAGCATGGCGCGCGCAAGCGCACGCGGAATAGGATGGGCCGGGACCCGCAATCCCACCGTCTCCCCGCCCCCCGCCACAGCCAGCGGGATGCGATCGGAACGGAGAAACACGAGTGTCAGGGCCCCGGGCCAAAAGCGGCTCATGAGGCGTTGCGCTGCGGCGTTCACGCTGCGCGCGTAGGTCTGCACCTGAATAGGATCGGCCAGCAAAACCGGAAGTGGTTCGGTGGGCGGCCGGCCTTTGATCTCGTAGATGCGCCGGACGGCCCCTTCGTCGTCGATGCGGCATCCCAGACCGTAGACGGTGTCGGTGGGAAACACAATCGCTTGTCCCCGCCGGAGAGCCTCGATGGCGCGCCGGGGGACCTGCGAGTCCTCGCCTATCGCTCGAATGATCGGAACTGGACGTGGATCGAACGGCTGAAGGTTAGCAAAGGTGAGGCCGGAGTAGGACATCGTCTACTAGTTCCGCCCGACCCTCCGGCGTCCCTCCGCAGGCATCCCCTAGCGCTGTCGCGTGGCGGCCACGACGCGCGGAATGCCGGCGTAGTCCGGCATGATCGAGACGGTGGCATACCTGTGATCCTGCCGGACGGCGTCTGCGACAGCGTCAGCCTGACCGAAACCGACCTCCATCACCAGCTGCCCCGCCTTTGCCAGCCAGGTGGGAGCGTCAGCGATAAGGCGCCGATGGACAGCGGTCCCGTCGCCGTCGACAAATACTGCCCCTGATGGCTCGAAATCGCGGATCTCGCGGGGGAGCCCCTCGCGCTGGCCGCGGGACACGTACGGAGGATTGCTAGCGACCACATCCACACGCCCGGCCATGTCGACTGGCAGAGAACTAAGCAGGTCGCCGTGGAGCCACCGGATCTGCCCATCAACTCCATGGCGGATGGCGTTACTCCGAGCCACCGTCAGGGCGTCTTCCGAGATATCAATGGCAAACACCGTCGCCTCAGGCAAGTAGTGCGCGACGCTCACGGCAATGCAGCCGCTGCCGGTCCCGACGTCGACCACCACGACGTCAGCCTTGGGTCCCGTGCGGCGATCTCCCCCCCGACGCAACGGGGCGTCGGCCGTCTGAGCGGCCCGGATCACGTATTCGACAAGTCCTTCCGTCTCCGGCCGGGGGATCATCACCCGTTCATCCACCGTGAATGGCAGCCCCATAAATTCTCGCTGCCCGACGATATAGTGAACAGGACGGCCGGTGGCGCGCTCCTCCAGGAGCCGGCGGTATCTCCCCCACGCCTCCTCTGTCAGAGATTGCATCCATCGGATGTAGAGGCCAGCCCGGTCGAGGCCCAGGACGTGGCGCAGGAGCACCTCGGCCTCAATCGCCGCCTCCGCACTGCCAGAGGCCGCGAGGTGCTCGCACCCCCACAGATACCCCTCGTGGATGGTCGGCACGGGGGGATGGACGACCTGTAAGTGATCGGGACGTTCGGCTCTGACCACAGACTTGAGCGACCTTACGGGGCCGCAGCCACAGCAGCAAATTCGGCGGACGCAAGCGCTTGAATCAACTCATCCAGGTCGCCATCCAAGACGGCGTCCAATCGATGGAGCGACAGGCCGATGCGGTGATCCGTCACACGATTCTGGGGGTAGTTGTACGTGCGGACTTTCTCGCTGCGCTCCCCTGTGCCGACCTGCTGCTTACGCTGTTGGGCAATGGCTTGTTGCTGCCGCCGCACCTCCATCTCCAGCAGCCTGGCGCGCAAGATGCGCATCGCCTTTTCCCGATTCTGGTGCTGCGAGCGTTCGTCTTGGGTGGCAACGACTAAACCAGTAGGCAGGTGGCGAATGCGGACCGCGGTTTCGACCTTGTTGACGTTTTGCCCGCCGGCGCCGCCGGCACGGTAAGTATCAACTTCGATCTCATCCGGGCGGATCTGCACGTCAACTTCCTCCGCTTCGGGGAGCACAGCGACGGTAGCTGTGGAGGTGTGGATCCGGCCGGACGATTCGGTCACCGGCACCCGCTGCACGCGGTGCACGCCGCTTTCGTACTTCAATTGACGGTACACCCCCTTGCCCTGGATGGCGAAGATGATCTCCTTATATCCTCTCAGGGCCGTGGGGCTGCTCTCCAAGACTTCGACTTTCCAGCCTTTGCGCTCGGCGTATCGCGAGTACATCCGCAGCAGTTCGCCGGCAAAGAGGCTTGCCTCATCTCCGCCCGCCCCCGCGCGGATTTCCATGATGATGTTGCGATCGGCGAGACGATCTTTGGGCATGAGCAACTCGCGCAGCTTTGCTTCCAGCGTCCGCTGCTGGGCGCGGAGGCGAGTCTCCTCGGCCCGCGCCATTTCGCGGATCTCGGGGTCTTGCTCGCCCTGAGCCATCGCCGCGGCTTCTTCCGCTTCTCGTGCCACGCGCTGGAACTCCCGAAACGTAGACACCGTATCCGCGAGTGACGCCTGCTCACGCGCCAACTGCTGGAACCGATCCGGGCTCGCCAGGACCTTGGGATCGGCCATGCCGCGGAGGAGTTCCTCGTGGCGGGCGGCGAGCGCCTCTAGTTTATCCAGCATGAGCGGCGTTTGGACTCCCATCGCACGTCCATTATACCGAACAGGAGAACGCTACGAGATGGCTGCAGGCGAGGGTCCGGACGAGGGCGCGGCGTCTTCGCGTTCGACCACTTCGCGCAGGGCCCGCACGGCGACCTCAAGTTGCCGGTCGTCCGGCTCCCGGGTGGTCAGCCGCTGCAGCCACAGGCCGGGGACCACTACGGGACGAAGCCACCGGAAGCGTGCGGCCGCGCGGATCAGCTCATAACTGAACCCGGCGACGAGCGGGATGAGCGCAATACGAGAGGCGAGGCGAAGTGCAAGCGGGGGCCGTCCGAGGAACGAGAAAACGACGATCGCCATGATCATCACAATGAGGAGAAAACTTGTCCCACACCGCACGTGGAACCGGCTGAAGCCGCGGGTCGCCTCCGCCCGCAGTTGCGCCCCCGCCTCATACGCATTCACCGCCTTGTGCTCGGCGCCGTGATACGCGTAGACGCGGGCCACGTCGGGCAAGCGGCCAATCCCGGCAACGTAGGTGAGGAGGATCAAGACACGCAAGGCACCTTCGGCCAAATTCGACACGACGACACTTGGAACGTACACGTCCAGCGATCGGATGACCGCAGCCGGCAGCACGAAAAACAGACCCAGGGCTACTCCTACCCCGGCACTCACCGTCGCAGCGACCTGCCGACCGGTGAGAGATGCCTGCTCTGCGGTGGCCAGACCGGCCGACAGCAGCAGCGCTTTGATGCCGATCGTGAGGGACTCATAGAGGGCCACACACCCCCGCACGACGGGGGCCCGCAACCAGCGGAAATGCAACAGGAGAGAGGCATGTGGCTCGGTGACCGCGCGAATCGCCCCGTCCGGACGGCGGATCGCGGTCGACGTCCACTGGGGAGACCGCATCATCACACCCTCGATCACAGCCTGACCGCCGATCAGCAGACGAGTGCGCGCACCGGGCAGCAGACGCGTCTTCCGCTCGACTTCCTCCACCACGAATGACAGGGGCTCTCTCCCCGGATGGGACACGGCTATCGTCCGCCCAGCACGACGTGGTGGAGACGGCAGCGGGCTTCATAGACGTCCTGCGCGCCAATTAGAATCACGGGGTCGGTGTACTTCGCTGGAGAACCATTCACCAGCCGTTGGGTGCGACTAGCGGGAGCCCCGCAGACCATGCAGATGGCTTGCAGCTTGTCGACGGTTTCGGCCATCGCCATCAGGCGGGGCATGGCCCCAAAGGGCTCGCCACGAAAGTCCAGGTCGAGGCCCGCAGCAATGACGCGGAGGCCACGGGCGGCGAGCTGTCCGGCCACATTGGGCAGTTGCTCATCAAGAAACTGGGCCTCATCCACCGCGACGACCGTGACACCTGCCTGCAGGTGAGTCAGAATCTCCTCGCTACGGGCGATGGGAACCGCTTCCAGGCGCGAGCCATCATGCGATGCGACCTGCTGCCGGCCATACCGGTCGTCGAGGACTGGTTTGAACACCTGCACGCGCTGGCGGGCGATCTGCGCGCGGCGCACCCGCCGGATCAGCTCCTCACTTTTTCCGCTGAACATGCTGCCGCAAATGACCTCAATGCGGCCTACTGCCCGACCGCCATCCACGGCCCACCCCACGGAAGAGGATAGACTGAGGGACTGGTCTCCCGCCCGTGCGTCCCCCTCAGACGTCAACGGTGGGGGCGGACCAGCCACCCCCACCGTTAATCTTTTTTGGACCCGTCGAACGCGCTTACACCTTCAGCCCGTATTTCTTGGCAAACTTCTGGACCCGGCCTTCGGCATCAATAAACTTGCGCTCGCCGGTGTAGAACGGGTGGCAGCGTGAGCAGATCTCGACGCGGATATCTTTTTTGGTCGACCCCGTCAAAAACGTGTTGCCGCAAGCACACGTCACTGTCGCCTGGTAGTACGCAGGATGGACTCCCTTTTTCATCTGGAACACCTCGGACGCCGCACGCTTTAAGCCCCGGCGTCAATTGACGCCCCCCGCCTCAGGCGAGAGGCGCCGGAAAAGCCAGAGCATTGTAGCACGTGATGACGTCTCGGACAACCAGCCCCCCTCTCACACCGGTCTCCGAGCACGAGGAGGTCTGCCTGCAGACTAGAGGTATTTCATGGGGTTGAGAGGGATTCCGTTGCTCCGGATCTCGAAGTGCAGGTGGGGACCTGTGGCATCCCCGGTCGAACCCACCAGGCCGATCACCTGCCCTGTCTCCACGACCTCCCCGATAGGAACGAGCAGCTTGGATGCGTGCCCGTACACTGTGCTGATGCCGTTGCCGTGATCCACGATGACGGCCAGTCCATACGCAAAGAACCATCCCGCATAGACAACGTGGCCATCCTTGGCCACTAAGATCTGCGAGCCTCGCGGGGCGGCGATATCGATCCCGTTGTGATGACCGGTCAGGCGCCAGCCAAAGCGAGACGTCAACTGGCCGCGCACGGGCCACACGAAGTTCTGAGCGATACTGACGACTCTCCGCGCTGCGGTGACACGCCTCAACACATCGAGTGCTCCACCCGGGATCGTCAACCGCTGCCCAGTATGGACCGAGGCGCTATCTGGGATCTCGTTGGCGTTCACGATCGCGTCCACCGGGAGGCCCGTAGCCTCAGCAATTTCCCACAGCGTCTCCCCTTCACGGACTCGCACGGTGACCGGTCGGGTCGCGCCGATCGGCCGGGACACCGCCGGCACGGCGCCAGCCAGCCCACCACGCCCTGCCAAGGAGCTTTTCGGCGGGATAACCAGCTGCTGGCCGACCCCCAGGAGATCTTTGACACCGAGGCCGTTGGTAGCGGCCAGGTCTTCGACGGCGACGCCGTGGCTCTGGGCGATCCCCCACAACGTCTGCCCCTCGGCCACGATGACGAAAGGGTCAACGGAAGCTCCGTTGCTCCGAGAGACGAGCGATGCTGACGTCCCCCGGAACCGGGGTCGGGCGGCAGTCAGCGTACTCGACACTTTAGGGTCCATGGCGGCTGGCAGCGATGGGGTCAAAGAGATCGCGGGAATCATCGCGTTGGAAACCAAGGTCTCCACGGCGTGCCTGTGGACCTCTACGGCATCCAAGAACGCGACGGAGTCTGAGACGAAGGGCCAGTTGGGAAGTTCTGGCGCGCTGAAGGCCGGAAGGAGGAAGAAGCCTAAGACAAACACCTGGAGCCACGACCGCCGCACTCTCCGGGTCCTTATCGCCATTTCGGTGCGTTCGGCCGGGCGAATCACAGCGGGCGGCGTGCGCAGGCCGTCAATCGATGTCTTCCATCTCCGACGCAGCGCATCGAATTTCTGCCCAGGCATCGAGGCCCCGAGACGAAGACGCGCCCACGGTAAGCGGGGCAGTGACCTCCGGAGAGGGTGGCGCGCAGACACCTCGCCCCTTGGCCGCCTGCGTGTCATCCGCAGGAGGTACCGAAGTGCCGTCGCCCTACTGGGCATCCTCCTCGGCGCTCTTGACGATGGACTTGAGGAATGCCTGGTTGTTGGCGGTCTTGCGCAGTCGGTCAAGGATTAACTCGGTCATCGCCACGGTGTCGAGCTGCTCCAGGCTCTTACGCAGCACCCACACTTTGCGCAACTCGTCCTCGGTCAACAGCAGCTCCTCCCGCCGCGTGCTGCTCATCTTGATGTCGATTGCCGGGAAGGTCCGCCGCTCCTGGAGTTTGCGGTTTAGGTGCATCTCCATGTTGCCGGTACCCTTGAACTCTTCGTAGATCACGTCGTCCATCCGGCTGCCGGTGTCGATTAGCGCGGTGGCCACGATCGTGAGACTCCCGCCCTCCTCGATCTTCCGCGCGGCACCGAAGAAGCGCTTGGGGCGGTGCAGCGCGGCCGGATCCAGGCCTCCCGACAGCGTCCGGCCGGAGGGTGGGATGACCAGGTTGTTGGCGCGGGAGAATCGGGTGAGGCTGTCCAGCAGGATAACGACATCGCGCCCTCCTTCGACCAGGCGTTTGGCCCGCTCCAGGACCAGGTCGGCCACCTGAATGTGCTCCTCGGGGGGCCGGTCGAAGGTGGACGCCACCACCTCCGCCTCCACCGAGCGGCGCATATCCGTCACCTCTTCGGGCCGCTCATCCAGCAGCAGCACCATGGCGTAAATTTCCGGAAAGTTGCTCACGACAGCCTGCCCGACCTTCTTCAGGATGGTGGTCTTGCCTGCCTTGGGCGGGGAGACGATCATCGCGCGCTGCCCTTTGCCGATCGGGGCGAATAAATCGATCATGCGTGTCGTGACGTCGCCGTCGCTCTCAAGCTTGATGCGTTCATGGGGGAAGACCGGGGTGAGCCGTTCAAAATCGGGCCGGTTGCGCGCCTGCTCAGGATCCAATCCGTTGACGGCCTCGACCCGCAGCAGCGCGTAGTACTTCTCGTTGTCCTTGGGCGGTCGCACTTGGCCTAACACTTCGTCGCCCACGCGCAACCCAAAGCGCTTGATCTGCGAGGGCGAAACATAGATGTCTTCGGCCCCCGGAAGGTAGCCCTCATGGCGGAGGAATCCATACCCTTCCGGCATGATCTCCAAGATGCCTGACCGGAACATCAAGCCGGATTGTTCGGTCTGGGCTTGCAGGATACGCATGATTAGTTCTTGCTTGCGATAGCGCTTTAAGTTGGCGATGTTGAGCTCCTTGGCCATATCCTGGAGCTCCGCCATTGTTTTGGTCTCTAGCTCAGCAATTGCCGTCACTGCCTATGCCCCCTCGGGTGCGGTATACCACCGTGTTTGTGCAGGTAGACAGCGCCGTGGTCCCGCGATTCCGCCGTTGACGGCGCGGGCCGGGTCGCCTGATCCCCTCTACACTTTTGTCTTTCGCTGCTCGAGTGCAACCTGGAGTTGTCGCCAGTCGGACAAGAACCGTTCCTGCCCCTGGGCGGTCAGGGGGTGGGTGAAGAGCGCTGAGACCACCTTGAATGGCATGGTGGCAATGTGCGCGCCTGCAAGCGCGGCCTGGGTCACGTGCAGCGGGTGGCGCAGGCTGGAGGCAAGCACCTGCGTCGTGAACCCATACGTCCGGTAGATCTGGACCGCCTCACGAACCACCTGCATGCCGTCTTGGCCGATATCATCCAGCCGGCCCAAGAACGGGCTCGCGAAGTACGCGCCGATCTTCGCGGCGAGCAATGCTTGATTCACAGAGAAAATCAGGGTGACATTCACCCGGAGCCCCTCGCGTGCCAGCGTGGCGCCCGCTGTGATTCCGTCGGGCGTGGCCGGGACCTTCACGACGACGTTGGGGGCCCACGTGGCATAAGCCCTCCCCTGCGTAATCATCTCCTCCGCGCGATCAGAGGTGGTTTCCACCGAGATTGGTCCACTCGTGATGGTGGCAATCTCCCGCACTACCGTGCGATAGTCGGCCCCTTCCCGCGCGATGAGAGTGGGGTTGGTGGTGACCCCATCCAGGATGCCCCAACGATGCGCGTTGCGAATCTCCTCGACATTAGCGGTATCAAGAAAGAACTTCATCGGCGCATCCCTCCGATCAGTTGCCGGTCGCTTCGATATAGGCCACGTCGCCCACGTCGCCGACTTTCAGGAACAGCAGGGCGTCGCCGGGCTTCAGCGCTGCGAGCTCCGTTGCGGCGTTGTTGCGGTACACGGCATGCGCGCGAGCCACGCGGTACGTGCGTTGAGCCTGTTTGAGATCCTCGACCACGAGCAGAGTCGGCGTGCCCACTCGGATATCCTTTAGCTTGCCCGCGGAGAAGTCGTAGCGCTGGAGAGTATCCATGACCTTGTCCAGCGCCCAGGCGATCTCCGCACGCGTCGCCGCTCGCGCCGGTCGGAACGTCCGATCAGGCAGGGCGTTAATGACGCCGCGCTCTAGGGCGACCCCGACGACACCACGCAACGCGGAGGGGATCGCGTCTACATCGGTCACGGCGAGGGACTGTTGGGGAGTTTCGCCCCAGCCTAGCACCCGCACGATGACGGCCGCTACATCGACCCGCGTGACGTCCTCCTTCGGGCGAAACGTGTTATCCGCATACCCAGGGAGGACTCCACGGTACAAAACGACCGAGAGCACCGTGGGAGAACTCTTGGTCGTCTGGATCGCCTGGAGCTCATAGCGACCGGGAGGCACCGGTTCGTCGTTCTGATCGAGCTGCTTCCAGATAGTGTGGTACTCGAATGATTTCCCTGCCGCCAGCGTGATCGGCCCGTCCAACGGGCGGAACGCCAAACCCAGCGACCACCGGGCGACTTCTGCTCCCTCGCCATTCTTGATGAGGAAATCGTACTGCTGCGAGTTCGCGAACTCGAATTTGACGTTTTCCTTGCCGGTGTTGGAGATGGTAAAGGTCAGTTGCACTGTGTCGGTGGGCCCATAGACCGTCTTGTCGGTGGCGAGCACGTAAACCAGCGGGCCGGTGCGCACCTCTGCCCTTGTTGGCGACACTGTTCCCAGATTGGTCACGGCGGCGACGGCCGGTTGGGCATCCTTCGGAATCTCGGCCGCGTCTTTGAAATTAGGCAACGGCACCCCCTGGCCAGACAATGCCAGGACACGAGTCAGCAACACGGAGAAGTCCGCCCGCGAGAGCGTACCGGCCGGGGTGAATTTGTCATCCCCAAGCTTGAAGATGCCCTTTGCCGCCAACCGCTCGATCGCTCGCTGCGCGGGCAGGCCAACCACGTCGCCGAAGATCGCCCCTGCCGCGGTCCCCGCGACGGCGGCCACCAGCACGACGGCCGTCCACGCGCTTAGGTGCCAGCGGTGCTCTATCTGTCTTCTCATCCTGTCTCCTCTAAATCGTCTACCAGTTGGGAAGGCCTGGTTGGCAATCCTATGTGACCGCCGGCGGGGTGGACTGGAATCACTCGATACACGCGACCAAAACCGGGCTGGAGTGCCGGCCGTCCGGGGTCTAGCTGTCTAGAGGCTCGTCGGGGACGGTTCGTCTCAGGGAAGAGAATCCCTGCCGGTCCCCTATCTCCTTCTATTATACCCCTAGTTGGGCCCCACATATCCTCGGCGTTACATGCGCTCGGGGACACGAATCCCCAGCAAGTCGAGCCCACATCGCATTACCGACGCCACCCCCCCGACAAGCTGCAGGCGGCTTTGCCGCAGCGGCGCGTCCTCCGCTTGCAGCACCGGGACCTCATGGTAGAACCCGTGAAAGGCCTGCGCCAGCGAGAGGAGGAAGGTGGCCACGAGATGCGGATGGTAGCTTTGCGCCGCCTCGAGCACGATCTCGGGGAACCGCGCCAGCAGGGCGATGAGCCCCCATTCGGGCGCGGAGGCGGCCGCTCGCGGGTCAAACACACCCTCGGGAGCAACCTCGCCACCCTTGCGCAGGATACTGCGGGCGCGCACGTACGTGTACTGCAGGTACGGGGCGCTATCCCCATCCAGCGACAGCATCCGGTCCCAGTCAAAGACAATGTTCTTCACGCGGTTCTGAGACAAATCCGCGTACTTGACGGCGCCAATCCCGATGATCCGCGCCACCTCGGCGCGTTCGTCTGCGGACAGCTCCGGGTTCTTTTCGTCTACCAGCCGCCGGGCCCGCAGCATCGCTTCCTCCAAGACATCTTCCAAAAACACAACCCGGCCTTTGCGCGTGCTCATCCGCCCTTCCGGAAGCGTGATCAGTCCGAAGTCGACGTGGACGAACAATCCCTCGTAGCCCAGTTTCCGCAGCGTCGCGAATAGCTGGCGAAAGTGCAGTCGCTGATCCGCGCCGACGACGTAGATGAGCTGTGCAGGATTCCACGTCTGGATGCGGTAAATGGCCGCGGCCAAGTCGCGGGTGTGGTACAGGGTGGCTCCATCGCTGCGCCGGAGAATCAGGGGCGTGGACAGCCCGACGTCGTCCAGCCGCACGATGAGCGCCCCCTGATCTTCGACGGCGACCCCCCGTCGGATCGCCTCGTTGATCACCTCGTCGACTTTATCCGCGTAAAAACTCTCGCCGAGTGTGTGCTCGAACCGGACGTCGAGGAGATCATAAATCTTGTTGAACTCACTCATACTGTGCCGGACGAACTCCTGCCACAGCGCCCGCGCCTGCGGGTCACCGCGCTCGAGTTTCAAGGACCACTCCCGGCCGCGCTCTTCAAGGGTCGGATCACGCTGCGCCTCCTGCTCGAACTTTACATAGAGACGCAGCAACTCGCGGAGGGGGGCTTCCGCGTACGCTTGACGATCGACCCAGACCGTGAAGGCATACAATAGCTTGCCGAACTGCGTCCCCCAATCGGCGATGTGGTTGATGCCCACCGGCGCATACCCGATGTTGGCATACAGACGGTGCAACGCGGCACCGATGACCGTGGAGCGCAGGTGGCCAACCGACATCGGTTTGGCGATATTGGGCGAGGAGTAGTCGATCACTACTGCACGCCCGGCCCCTACGTCGTGACTACCGTAGCGGTCTTTCCACCGGGCTAGGTCGGACATCACACCGGCGGCGAACGGGGCACGGGCCAACGTAAAGTTAAGATATCCGCCGTCAGCGCGTACCGAGTCCACCCGCGGTCCGGGGTGCACGACCCCCGCGAGAGAAGAAGCGACTTCGTGCGGGGACTTATGCAGCCGGCTCGCCAGCGGAAAGCACGGAAGAGCCAAGTCCGCCATGACCCCTGAGGGGGGGACGGACAGGGCGAGATCTACGTCGGCGCCTGCGGCCCGGCGGATGGCTTCTACGATGTCTCGTTTGGTCTGTTCGTATGTGTACATCGTTGCGTGGACAGCACGTCAGTGCGAACTCGGCTCTCTACGGGATGGGGAACGCGGGACCCGCGGCGTCGAACTCACCGGTGGCCGCCGGGGCGTGGTGTCCGTCCAGACCGGCTGCTAGGGGCGTTGGCCGAGGGTAACCTCCGCCGTTCCCCGCTTGCTCTCGCGGAAGTACTCGATGCGGACACGATCTCCCGGGCGCTTGCTGAATAGCTCGCGGATGAACTCATTCCAATTGCTGATGCGTTTGCCGTCAACCGCCACGATGATATCGCCGGCCTGCAATCCCCCCGCGGCCGCGGGGCCGCCGGGGCTGACCTCCCGCACGAACACGCCGTGGTCGACCGGGAGGTTGTACTGGTTGGCGGTGCCGGGGTCAATGTCGCCGCCGAACGTGATCCCCACATACGGCCGGATGACGCGCCCGTTGCGGATCAATTGATCCATGATCGCGCGCGCCGCATCGATCGGAATCGCGAAGCCGATGCCCTGGGCGTAGGGAATGATCGCGGTGTTGATACCGATGATCGACCCGGCGCTGTCGGCCAGCGCTCCGCCGCTGTTGCCCGGGTTGATTGCGGCGCTGGTTTGAATAAGGTTTTCGATATTCGGACCCGCGGCACTCTCCCGCTCAATGCTACGATTCAGCGCGCTCACGACGCCGACCGTCACGGTGTGCCCTAACCCAAAGGGGTTTCCGATCGCCACGGCGAGCTGACCGACCCGTAGCGCCCCGGAGTTCCCCAGCTGCGCGGCGGAGAGGCGATCGGGGGCTTGCACCTTGACGACCGCGACGTCGGAAAAAGGGTCGGCGCCCACCAGCCGTGCCGTGTAGGATTTGCCCGACAATAAGGTGACCCTGATCTGTTGGGCACCCTCCACAACGTGGTTATTGGTCAAGATGTAGCCATCGGGGCTCACAATCACCCCGGACCCCGCGCCTTTCTGCGGGAAGATCCCGACCGCCGTCTGGACCTGGGCCACCGTATCGATGTTCACGACGGACGGGCGCACCCGCTCGACCACGTGGATGATCGTGAGCTCTTCTGGCGTGAGCGTCGTGGGGGGCGGAGGTGGCGTCTGAGCAATCTGCGGGGGTAGCATCTCAGGCGCGGGGGCCGAGTTGGTCGGCGAAGCCCCGCCGACGTACTTCGGCAAAACGGCGGTGCCTACCGTGCCGCCCACGACCGCGGCAAGCACGACCAGGACGAGAAAATTGTTCGGCGTCGTGTTCAAACGCATGCGCATTGAACGCCTCAGCCCCGCTTCCTATGTGGTGGGATCAGTGGGTTGCAAATCGACTGTCTTGCCCCGCCATATTGGCTGCTTCAAGCCGATCGCAATGAGTCCTTGCGCGAACGAATAGTTGCTCTGTTCATTATAACAATTGAATGCGCACCAGCAACGCAGGGGAAGGTAGCCCAGTTGGGTGCCGTGATGCCTACTTGGGCGCGTCCGTCTTGAGGGAGTCTGGTGGCGGTGTCGTGGTCAGCGCGCCCAGCGAGCTCCGCGTGACATCGGGAACAAATCCATGGGCGTAGGACTTCGCGTAGGCATCCGGCGCCAGGTTCAGCACGTACTCGACGTTGAAGACGGGAACGCAAGCACTCTGGGATGGATCCCCCTGCGTCAGGATCGTCGACGCGCGCCGACTGAAAGAATGACCAGATGGGTACACTTTCCATCGCATCTGGATGCGCGAGCGGTCGATGGACTCTCTCTTCTGCACGCGCGCGGGTGCGATCCGCGTCCGCCGGCGCGTAACCGAGATTTGCTCGGCACGACGCGGGTAGGCTATAATCGTATTTCGCAGTCATCCTCTCTTCTCCCGGCAGGTGCGACGTGCTGAACTGGTTGCGCCGGCCCAAGTACGGTTCGCTGGAGCGCCGCGAGATGCCGGCCGGCATCTGGGATAAATGCCCGCGCTGCCGCAACCTCATCTACCGCAAAGAACTGGAGCGGAATCTGATGGTGTGCCCGAAGTGCGGCTACCATCACCGCCTCTCGGCCGTGGAGCGTTTGGAAATCACTCTAGACGAGCATGCGTTTGAGGAGTACGATGCATCGCTGACCTCGACCGACCCGCTGGGCTTCGAGGGGTACGGCGCCAAACTCGCCGAGGCGCGAGAGAAAACGGGCCAGGCCGAGGCCGTGATCACGGGCGATGGCACAATTGACGGCTGGCGCACCGTTATCGCCGCGTTGGACTTCAACTTCATGGGTGGCTCGATGGGATCGGCGGTCGGAGAGAAAATTACGCGCGCCGCGGAACGGGCGGTGCAGAGCCGCTTGCCGCTTGTTGTCTTTTCCGCCTCCGGCGGTGCCCGCATGCAGGAGGGTGTCCTCTCCCTGATGCAGCTGGCCAAGACGAGTGCCGCGATCGGCCGGCTCCACGAGGCCGGATTGCCCTACCTCTCCGTCATGTGCGACCCCACGACCGGAGGGGTGACGGCTAGCTTCGCCTTCTTGGGCGATGTGATCCTGGCCGAGCCGGGCGCGCTCATCGGGTTCGCGGGTCGGCGGGTCATTGAGCAGACGATTCGCCGCAAACTCCCCGACGATTTCCAAACCGCCGAGTTCTGCCTGCAGCGGGGATTAATCGACATGGTCGTCTCGCGCGTCGAGATGCGCCCCACCGTGGCCCGGCTCCTCGCCTTCTTCGGTGCTCCTCGCGTTGCGCCAACGCCGCAGGAACCCGCTCCCGCCGCGCAGCCATGACGCAACGCCCCCCGCGCCCGGCTGTTGATCTCGATCATCAGCTCGCCGAACTTGAGGAGGAAATCGTGCGCGTGCGGGCCCGCGACCAGTCCGGGTCGCGGGAAACGGAGATCGCCGCGCTGGAGCAACGGGCGGCGCAACTGCGGGAGGAGATCTACCGCAATCCCTCGCCCTGGCACATCGTGCAGCTCGCTCGCCAGATCCAGCGACCCCGTTTGGTCGATTTTCTGGGGTCTCTGTTTACCGACGTCATCGAGATCCACGGGGATCGGCTGTACGGGGACGACCCCGCCCTCTTGACCGCGTTGGGTCGCTTCGACGGCCAGCCGGTCGTGGTGGTGGGCCATAATAGAGGAAAGGACACGAAGGAAAACGTTGCCCGAAACTTCGGGATGCCCAATCCCGAGGGGTACCGGAAGGCCCTACGGGCGATGCGGCTGGCCGAGAAATTCGGCTACCCGGTCATCTCGTTTGTCGACACCACTGGCGCTCACCCGGGTGCTGAAGCGGAGGAACGGGGCCAGGCGGAGGCGATCGCCCGCAACATCCAAGAGATGAGCCGCTTAAAATCCCCCATCCTTGTGGTGATCACAGGCGAGGGCGGCAGCGGAGGGGCCCTGGCGATCGCGGTCGGGGACGCGGTCTTGATGCTGCAGTACGCCGTCTACACGGTGATCTCTCCCGAAGGCTGTGCCGCGATCCTCTGGCACGACGCCTCGCGCGGGCGCGATGCGGCCGCCGCCCTCAAGCTGACCGCCCGCGACCTCCAGGACCTGGGCATTATAGACGAAGTCCTTC
The DNA here is from genome assembly GCA_035300645.1 of bacterium. Lineage (GTDB taxonomy): Bacteria > Sysuimicrobiota > Sysuimicrobiia > Sysuimicrobiales > Kaftiobacteriaceae > 13-1-40CM-64-14. The sequence continues at coordinate 42,025 of DATGVF010000076.1, read as the reverse complement.
CCGAGCCCCTGGGCGGGGCGCACCGGGATGCCGAGGCGGTCTTTCGCGTCGTGCGTGATGGGCTGGGCCGACACCTGAAGGCGTTGCGCGAGGTGCCCCGCGAAGTTCTTCTAGACCGACGGTACGCGAAGTACCGCCGCATCGGCCGGGTCGTCGAGACCCTGGCCGCGGGAGGCGATGGTGACCGAGCCGAAGCTCGACCTTGATCAGATCCGGGCTGTCATCAAGATTGCCAGTGAGTCGCCGGACGTCGCAGAGTTGGAGGTGGCGTCGGAGACCCTCAAGGTTGTTGTGAGAAAGGTCGCGGGCGCAGTCCGGGCGGTCGTCTCGACCCCCTCTGCTTCCCCCTCCACCTCCCCTGGAGCAGTCCCGTTCGCCCCGCCCTCGGTGACGACCGGGCCGACCGACCAGCTCGTGCCCATCACCGCCCCGATGGTCGGGACATTTTACCGCGCGCCCAAGCCCGACGCACCGCCGTTCGTCGCCGAAGGCGACGCGGTCGAACCCGGACAAGCGGTGTGCGTCATCGAGGCAATGAAACTCTTCAATGAGATCCAAAGTGAGGTCCGGGGACGCGTAGCGAAGATTCTGGTGGAAAACGCTTCCCCGGTCGAATACGGGCAGCTGCTCATGCTCGTGGACACCACCGCCCCATAAGGTAGGACGCGGGGGCTCTCTCCCCGACGGACGGACCGGTCGTACGAACCCATGCCGATGTTTCGCAAGCTTCTGATCGCCAACCGAGGCGAGATTGCGGTGCGTGTGATCCGCGCGTGCCGCGAACTGGGCATTCGCACCGTGGCCGTCTATTCGGAGGCCGACCGCCACGCGCTGCATGTGCGTCTGGCAGACGAGGCGTTTTGTATCGGCCCGCCGCCGGCCGCGGAATCCTACCTCAACATCCCCAACATCATGAGCACGGCCGAACTCCTCGGCGTCGACGCCATCCACCCCGGGTACGGTTTTCATGCGGAAAACCCGCACTTCTCCGAAATCTGCCAAGACGTGAACATCACCTTCGTGGGCCCCACCCCGGAGGCGATCGCGATCATGGGCAACAAAGCCGCGGCTCGCCAGCGCATGAAAGCGGCCGGGGTGCCCGTCATTCCCGGCAGTAACGGCCCCGTGCGCAATGAGGCGGAGGCGATCGAAGTGTCCAAGACGATTGGGTTTCCGCTCATCGTCAAAGCTGCCGCCGGCGGTGGGGGCCACGGCATGCGCATCGTGCACACGCGGGAAGATCTGCGCCGGGCGCTCCAGACCGCCCAAGCCGAGGCCGAGGCGGCGTTTGGGAGTGGGGAGGTCTATCTCGAGAAATACGTCGAGGAACCTCGCCACATTGAGATTCAGATCATGGCGGATGGCTTCAAAAACACCCTGTATCTGGGCGCCCGCGATTGCTCAATTCAACGCCGGCACCAGAAGCTACTCGAGGAATCGCCCCCCCCGAGTTTGCGGGAGCGGTACCTCGGGGCGCTAGGCAAATCCGCCGTGCGCGCGGCGCACGCCATCAACTACACGGGGGCCGGAACGATCGAGTTCCTCATGGATCGCGATGGCCGTTTTTACTTCATGGAGATGAACACCCGTATCCAGGTCGAGCATCCCGTCACCGAAATGATCACCGGGTTGGACATCGTCAAGATGCAGATCGCCGTCGCGGCCAAAGAGAAACTCGGGATCAACCAGGGGGATGTGCACTACAGCGGGCATGCGATCGAATGCCGGATCAACGCGGAAGACCCGCACCACGACTTCCGCCCCTCCCCCGGCACGCTGACCGCCTTTGTCCCTCCAGGAGGTCCAGGGGTCCGGGTCGATACCCACGCGTACGCGGGCTATGTCATTCCTCCGTACTACGACTCGCTGCTCGCGAAGGTCATCGCCTGGGGCGCCGATCGCCCGGAGGCGATCGCCCGTATGCGGCGTGCCCTCATGGAGTTTGAGATCAGCGGCGTCCCCACGACGATCCCGTTCCACCTCATGGTCTTGGATAATGCCTTCTTCCGCCGGGGCGAAGTGTACACGAATTTCGTGCAGCGTCGCATCGACCTCTCCGCCCTCGCCCCCCGCCTCACCGCCGTCCGCGACTGATTGCTCTGCTCTCAAGGGTGTCGGGGCCCCCGCGGCGTGGGTCGCGGATAGGAATCCCCTACGCGAGGCAGGAAGAGTACGAAAGCCGGATCGCGAGATATAGGTCTGAGGAGGTAGCGGGATGTCCTCGTTTCTGACGTTGTTGACAGTGGTGGCGGCGATTCTGATCGTCGGATTCTCGATCATCAGCTCCGCCATCAAAGTCGTCCGGGAGTACCAACGGCTGGTCGTCTTCCGGCTCGGCCGATCCCAGGGCCAAAAGGGCCCCGGCCTGGTCTTCCTGATTCCCATCGTCGACAAACCGGTGTGGGTGGATCTGCGTGAGTTCTTCTTGGAGATCCCGTCGCAGACGTGTATCACCAAGGACAACGCGTCGATCAACATCGACTTCCTGATTTACTTCAAGGTCTTCGAACCAGACCAGACGGTGATTCAGGTCACTGACTTCGCCGGCGCCGCCCGCGGCATCGCCATGACCACCCTGCGTGCCGTCGTCGGCGACATCAGCCTCGACGACGTGCTGGCCCAGCGCGAGAAAATCAATCAGGTGCTGCGGGCGAAACTCGACGAGGTCACCGAACGGTGGGGCGTGAAGGTCACGACGGTGGAGATCCGCGAGATCCTGCCGCCGCGCGAAGTGCAGGAGGCGATGACCCGCCAGATGTCCGCCGAGCGAACCCGCCGGGCTGTGGTCACCGAGGCGGAGGGCAAGCGCCAGGCCACGATCACCGTCGCGGAAGGAGATAAACAGTCGGCGATCCTGCGCGCTGAAGGGGAACGTCAGGCCGCGATTCTGCGCGCCGAAGGCTTCTCGCTGGCGCTCGACAGAATCTTCTCGGTGGCCAAGAACATCGACAGCAAGACCCTCACTCTCCAGTACCTGGAAGCATTGAAGGTGCTGGGCGAGGGCGCGTCCACCAAGTTCATCTTCCCGCTGGAATTCACGAGACTGCTGCAGCCGATTACGGACTTCGTCCGCGAGGCGGAGGGCCAAAAGTAGAGCGACTCCCACGACAGACCTGGCCCGCGGGGGAGCCCCCGCCGGGCCGGGGATTTCTAGATGATGGCCTGCTGCGTGTCCGGATTGAACAGGTGCATCTTCCTCATCCCCATCACGACCTCGATATTCTGCCCCATCTTCGCCTGCGACCGCGCCTCCACGCGCGCCACGATGGAGTGGGGGCCTGTCGTGAGGTAGAGGATAACATCCGATCCCAGAGGCTCGTGCACGTCGACCGTAGCCTGGATCGTCTCAGACGGCGAGGCCCCGTTTGTTAACGCGCGGTCGGCAATATCCTCGGGCCGAATCCCAAAGATCACGCGACGACCGACCCACGGCTTTGCCGTGGGCACCCAACTCGGGGGGATTTCCACGCGGAAGCTTCCCGCATCGACAAACAACCGCCCCGCGCTGTCGGCTACCGTGGCGTCGATGAAGTTCATAGCCGGGCTGCCGATGAATCCTGCGACGAAGAGGTTGGCAGGTTTCTCGTAGAGGTTGATGGGCGTGTCCACCTGCTGGATCTGACCGACGTTCATCACGACGATGCGGTCCCCCATCGTCATCGCCTCGATCTGGTCGTGGGTCACGTAGATCGTGGTCGTCTGAAGGCGGGCGTGGAGTTTTTTGATCTCCGCACGGGTCTGGACGCGGAGCTTGGCATCGAGGTTGGAGAGGGGCTCGTCCATCAGGAAGACCTGCGGCTCCCGGACAATGGCCCGGCCCAACGCCACGCGCTGCCGTTGTCCGCCGGACAACTGCTTGGGCTTGCGGTCGAGCAGCGTGCCGATGCCCAGCATCTCGCCCGCTTCTTTGACCCGCCGGTCGATCTCCGGCTTGGGGTACTTGCGTAGGCGCAGGCCGAACGCCATATTGTCGTACACCGTCATGTGGGGGTACAACGCGTAGTTCTGGAACACCATCGCGATGTCGCGGTCCTTCGGGGGAACGTCATTCACCCGACGGTCTCCGATGAAGATGTCGCCGCCGCTGGCCTCTTCGAGTCCCGCGATTAATCGCAGGGCAGTCGTCTTCCCGCACCCCGAGGGCCCCACGAGCACCGTGAACTGTTTGTCGGGAATCTCGAGCGTGATGTCGTTCACGGCAGTGACGGCACCAAACTTCTTGGTCACTCCCTGCAGCTGCACCCTCGCCACGAGCTATCCTCCTTGTTCACCTGATGGGGCTGGTCTCATTCTACCGCGTTCGATCCGAGTCCGCGGGGCCCCCCAATCCGTCGCAGCCCGCTCGTCTGGCACCAGGGGACGGCGCGATCGTCACGGCTGCGCCAAACGGCGCTTCAGCTCATCGATCACGGCGACCGGATAGGGATCGACCCCGCGCTGCACTGCCACGCACCAACTGACAAAATCGCCGATCAGGATCGTCGAGAGCAATCGCGCCAGCTTCCCTTTCCCGATGGCGCGCACCTCGTCGATCCCTCCCGCCCGCGCGAACGCGAGTTCCCGCGTGATCGCCACACGCCGCGCCAGCCTGTCCGCCTCGACCGCATCCCGGAGAATGATGACGTGCAGCACTGCGGCCAGCGCGGCATCCAACCCCCAGCCGACGGTCTCATTGTGATTGAGCTCGGGAAAGGTGTTCCACACCGCTGCGGTCTTGCCATTCTCGTTAAATTGGTCTTTCCAGCGTTCGGCGGCGGGCTCGAGGAACGGGACGCCGCTGTAGACTACGGGGATGCGCCCGCTCAGCGCCTCCCCGAGCCGCCGCGCGGGGCTCTCGGAGCGGTCCGGAGTGTAGTCGGCAACGACACGCCGCAGCACATCCACGGCTTCGCGCAGGTCGGCATCAAAGGATCGCACCGCCCCAGCTCGCGCCAACACCGCCAGCATGGGGAGGAACAAGTACGGGAGAGCCGCGCGGGGAGGCAGCCCGGGCGGGACCACGACAGCAGGGTGCCGCCTCTGCTGCGCGCGCTTCAACAACGCCCCGCCGGAGGTGATCGCCACGCAGGGCGCGCCGCGGTTGGTCGCCTCGTCATAGGCCGCTAGCGTTTCCTCGGTGTCCCCGGAGTAACTGCAAGCGATCACGAGCGTCTGCGGCCCCACGAAGGCGGGCGCACGGTATTCCTTGACGGGGATGACGGGGCCGACGGCTTCATCGAAGAGCACAGCGCGGAGGAGATCGCCCCCGATTCCGGATCCGCCCATCCCCAACGCGACGATGGCTTGGGGCGAGGGGATCCGTCCTGCCGGCTCGGCGGGGAGCCCCCACGCTTCCTCACACATCTGGGGGAAGCGCTGGATCAATTGCAACATCCCGTGAGGATCGCGCGGCGCGCGCACCGAGGATTCCACCCGCATCACGGTGCTCCCCTTCGCCGATGCGTAGGCAACACCTGCCCACAGGACCGACAGGTAGACAACCTCCCCCAAGGCGAACTACACGGTGGTGAGTGACCTCCCGTTTCCCCGCGGGACGACGCGGTTATCAGGATCGGAAATCCGGCGACTGCGTGAATTGCGCGAACAGGTGAAAGTCGCCTCCGTCCAGTTGCCGATGCAGGTGCAGCGACAGCTCCTGGCGTTGCTGGAGAAATCACGCCCCTGGAAGATCTCCCCGCGTCCGGTCCCTGAAATGACGCGCGGCGAAGTGATCCGCGCCATCCGCTGGCGGCTCGGGACCGTACCGCTCGAGGGCGTCACCACCGCGGCCCAGTTCGTGACGCAACACCGTCCGCGGCGGCGGCCCGCCGCCCCGGCGCCCGTCCCGCCTCCCCCGCGCTCGTTTCGTCGCCGCCGGTCATGAAGCGCACGACTCCTGCCCGCATCAGTCCGATGCGATCGGCATCTCGCGCGATACGTCGTGTCCACGTCCCAAGCACGTCATGAGCGCCGATCGGTGGGCTGCCCTGCGCGACGCCATCCGCTGGCTCGACCCTGTGGGAACGATCGCCCTGATCCTCATCGGCGCCGCAGTGGCCCTACGTCTGTCGGGGGTCCTAATCCGCCGGACGCTACGGGCGCCTGCCGCCCGGCTCATGGACGAAATGCGCTGGCAGACATTGGAGCCACTAGTGGAGAGGGCGGTCCGGTTTGTGGTGTACTTCACGGCCTTCATCATAATCCTGCAACGCCTGAACGTGGACGTCACGGCAATTCTTGCTAGCGCAGGGGTCGTGGGTTTGGCATTCGGTCTGGGCGCGCAGCATCTGGTCCGCGACGTGCTGGCGGGGATCGCTCTCCTCTCGGAGGGTCTGGTCCACGTTGGCGATGTCATCACCTACGAAACGCACACGGGGACCGTGGAACGGGTCGGCATCCGAACGATCCAGATCCGGACATCCAGCGGAGAAGTGTGGACGATTCCGAACGGACGGCTCGAGGTATTCGGGAATAGAGGCCCGCAGTCCGGCCCTCCTCGGTAACCTTCCGGTCTCCGCATATGTTGTACCGTGGACTCATCGCACTCCGGCAGGAGTGAGCCGGACTCCCAAGGGGGGCTGTACTAATGAAAGTCCTTGTCACGGGAGGGGCCGGGTTCATCGGCTCGCATGTCGTCGACGCCTACATCGCCGCCGGCCACCAGGTCGCCGTGGTGGACAACCTCACGAGGGGTCAGCGCGACCACGTCAACTCCTCCGCGCGCCTATATGAGGTAGATCTCCGGGCCCCGCGCCTTCGTGACGTCTTCGAACGCGAACGGCCCGAGGTCGTCAACCACCATGCGGCGCAGGCGTCGGTCGTCGCCTCAGTCGCCGATCCCCGGGCGGATGCGGACGTCAACGTGCTGGGCACTCTGCACCTCCTGACCCTGTGCGCGCAACACCGCGTACGCCGCATCGTCTTTGCATCGACCGGAGGCGCGATTTACGGCGAGCCATGCGCCCTGCCTGCCACAGAAGATCACCCCGCGACTCCCCTCTCGCCCTATGGGATTAGCAAGCTCGCCGGCGAGTACTATGTGCGGTACTTTCAAGGGGCCGGGGTGACGTGGGCCATCTTGCGCTACGCCAACGTCTACGGTCCGCGGCAGGATCCCCACGGGGAGGCTGGTGTCATTGCGATTTTCGCCGCGGCGATGCTCGATGGGCGGGCACCGACGATCTTCGGAGACGGCACACAGACGCGCGACTTCGTTTTCGTCGAAGACGTCGCGCGGGCCAATCTCCTGGCGACCGCAGTTCCGACGTCCGGATTGGTGAATATCGGCACCGGCGTGGAAACATCGGTCAACGATATCGCGCGCCACCTCGCCGCGCTCAGCGGCTTTCAGGGCGACCCGCTGCATGCTGCTCCGCGTCCCGGCGAAGTCTATCGGATTGCGATCGACCCGTCTCACGCGGCGCAATGGTTGGGATGGACGCCCACCACTCCACTGGTGGACGGTCTGCGGACGACGGTGGAATGGTGCCGGATCGCGCGCTAATCCGCTGCGCCAGCTCCGGCGGCCCGCTCCCTTTCTGACAACCTCATTTGTAGGGGTAATCCCATGATGGGTAGCGAAAGGGTCAGCACGGATTCCCCCAAATGAAGGAGCCTTAGGTGGCGGCGCAACCCATCGGCTACTTTGCCCTCGTCCTGCATTCGCATCTCCCCTTTGTCATAGGACATGGGAAATGGCCGCACGGGAGCGACTGGCTGATGGAAGTGGCGGTCGGATGCTACCTCCCCCTGCTGGACGCCGCCACTGCGCTCACTGCTTCCGGCATCTCGCCCCACATGACGATCGATATCTCCCCGGTCTTGGCTGAGCAACTTGCCTCGGCCGCGTTTCGCACCGAATTCGACGACTACTTGCGAGCCCGCATCCAGTCAGCCCGGGAGAACCGCACGGAGTTTGAAGCCGCAGGACGGGGGGATCTGGCCAACCTCGCCACGGGGTGGGAACGTCTCTATCGCGACCGGCTCGAGCAGTTCGAACGTCTCAATGGAGATCTGCTCGGCCGCTTCCGCCACCTCGCTGATGAAGGGCACCTGACCCTCATCACCTGCGCGGCCACCCACGGGTACCTGCCGCTTCTCAGCCGCGAAGAGTCGGTGGACTTGCAGTTGCGCGTCGCCGTGGCCACACATCAGCGGCACTTTGGCCGACCTCCGGGAGGCATCTGGTTACCGGAGTGCGGGTACCGCCCCCGCTACGAGTGGACGCCGCCTGTCGGTCCCCACAAGGGCCGCGTCCATCTCCGCCGCCGCGGGATCGAAGAATTCTTGGCCCAGTTCGGCATCAAGTTTTTCATCACCGATACGCACCTGATGCGCGGCGGAAGTCCGCTGTCCGCGTACCGTGATTATTACCCGGCGCTGCACTTAGTGCCCGGTCCTCAACCCCCCTCCTATCGACCCGATCGCTCGCCATACCGGCCGTACCTCATCGCGTCCCGTGGAGGAGGAGGAAGCGCCGCCGCATTCGTGCGGGATCCCGAGACGACCCTACAGGTCTGGAGCCGAGAACGGGGTTACCCAGGCGATGGGTGGTACCTCGAGTTTCACAAGAAACACTTCCCCGGAGGACTGCGCTATTGGCGGGTCACCGAGGCGAAGACCGATCTGGGCGCCAAACTCCCTTACGATCCAACTCGGGCCCAGGAGCAGACCCGCGCACACGCTGAACACTTTACCGATCTCTTGCACCGCGTGCTCGCGGCGGCCCCCGATGGACCGCAGGCGATCGTGTGCAGCCCCTACGACACGGAGTTGTTTGGGCATTGGTGGTTTGAAGGTCCCCGCTGGCTGCAGGAAGTCTTCGCCCGCTTGCCGCAGGCCGGTATTGTGCCGCAGGACTGTGTCACTGCGCTCCAAGCCCGCCCCCCACAAGAGACGACGACCCTCCTTGAAGGGTCGTGGGGAGAAGGCGGCGATCACCGGGTCTGGTTAAACCACGAGACAGAGTGGACGTGGGAACGGGTGTACGGAGCCGAGGACGAGTTCTGGACCCTAGCCAAGCAACCCAACATGCGAGCCAGCGAGTCCGGCCGGCGCCTTCTCAGCCAACTCGCTCGCGAACTGCTCTTGCTGCAGGCGTCGGACTGGCAGTTCTTGATTACGACGTGGGCCGCGCGCGACTACGCCGAGGCCCGCGTCGCCGAGCACTATGCGACGTTTACCCGCCTCGCGCAGATGCTCCATCATGTCGCATCCGGAGGAACGATGCCTGCGGGGGATGAGGAATTCCTGGCAGCCCGTGAAGCGCAAAACTTTGTGTTCCCTGACGTGCTGACGCATGTCGTGGAGGCCTCCCGCACCACCGCGGCGTGACGGCCTCGATGACCCGTCCGCGTGTCCTGGCCTTCATCCTCGCCGGCGGCAAAGGCGAACGGCTATACCCGCTCACCCGTGAGCGGGGAAAACCCGCCGTGCCCTTTGGCGGCAAATACCGAATCATCGATTTCGTCTTGTCCAACTTCGTCAACTCGGGCGTCTACGCGCTGTATGTCCTGGTCCAATACAAAGCCCAGTCACTGATCGAACATCTGCGCAACGCCTGGCGCTTGGGGGGGCTGCCGGACCACTTCGTCATCGTTGTCCCCCCGCAGATGCGGTGGGGCGAGACGTGGTACCAGGGCACGGCCGATGCCGTGTACCAAAACCTGAACCTGCTGCTAGACTTCGCTCCGGACATGGTCGCCATCTTTGGGTCCGACCACATCTACCGCATGGACATCACGCAGATGCTGGCGTTCGCGCAGGAGCGCCGGGCCGACATTACCGTGGCCGCTCTCCCTGTGCCGGTGAGCCAAGCCAGCAGTTTTGGGATCATCGCCACAGAGGCGGACGGTCGGATCGTGCGGTTTGAAGAAAAGCCCGCGTCTCCCACGCCGATGCCGGGGGATCCGACCCGGTGTCTCGCCTCCATGGGCAACTACCTCTTCACGCGTGAGGTGTTGGTGGACGCGTTGATCGAAGATGCCCGACGCAGCACCGACCATGATTTTGGTCGCACCATTCTGCCTGAACTTGTCCCCCACACGCGCGTGTATGCGTACAACTTTCTGGACAATGCCCTCCCAGGGATCCAGCCCTACGAGGAAGTCGGGTACTGGCGCGACGTCGGAACGATTGAGGCGTATTGGCAGGCGCACATGGACTTGCTCGGGCGCACGCCCAAGTTCGAACTGGCCAATCGGTCCTGGCCCATCCACACGGCCCCCTACCGCGGCCCCTCCGCACGCATCGTCGATGGGACAATCGTGGATTGCCAGCTCGGCGAAGGGTCCATCATCGACGGCGCCACCGTGCGCCGGTCAATCCTCGGACGGGATGTCCGCCTGTTGCCGGGAGCGGTTGTGGACGAGTCGGTCCTCCTCGACCACACGGTCGTGGGCGCCGGGGCACGGCTGCGACGGGTGATCGCCGACCGCTACAACGTCATCGAGAACGGAACGCGTCTCGGCGTCGACGGGAGCGCCGGAGAAGCGGGGATCACGGTACTGCCGAGGGGACCCACGCGCGCGCGGGAATGAGGACGCCCCCGACTGCCGACGCCCCCCTGCGCTGGTCGGGCTGTCACCCTGGGGCGGCCTGAGATGAGCTCACACTGGGTTTGCGTCCACGGACACTTTTACCAACCCGCCAGAGAAAACCCCTGGCTTGACGCCGTCCCGCCCGCAGAGGCTGCCGCACCCTACCACGACTGGAATGAGCGCGTGACCGCCGAATGCTACGCGCGCAACGCAGCTGCGCGCATCCTCGACGACGCCAAGCGCATCGTGCGCATCATCAGCACCTACGCCAGCATCAGTTTCAATGTCGGTCCGACGTTGCTGCGGTGGCTCGCGCGTCAGAGCCCCGAGGTCTACGCGGCGATCCTGGAGGCGGATCGGACCAGCCGGCAGGCGCAGTTCGGACACGGCAACGCCATGGCGCAGGTCTACAGCCACGTGATCATGCCCCTGACGTCTCCTCGGGATCAGGTCACTCAAGTCGTCTGGGGCATCAAGGACTTTGCGCGCCGATTCCGCCGCCAGCCAGAAGGAATGTGGCTGTCGGAGACCGCGGTCGACGTGCCCACGTTGGAGGTGCTGGCCGCCCAACGCGTGACGTTCACCATTCTAGCCCCCCATCAAGCGGGACGAGTTCGCAGCAGCCCGGAAAGCCCCTGGACCGAGGTCCACGACGGACAGTTCGACACGACGGTCCCGTACCGGTGCCGTCTACCCAGTGGGCGATCGATTGTCATCTTCTTCTACGACGCAAGCGTCTCGCGGGCGATCGCCTTCGAAGGCCTCCTCAATGACGGTGCCGCCCTCGCCCAGAGGCTCGCAGCGCCCTTACCCGATGGGGGCGCCCGCATCCGCGCCGTCGCCACTGACGGCGAATCCTATGGTCACCACCACCGTTTCGGCGAGATGGCGCTCGCCTCGGCGCTGCAGGGGCTGACCGCCGACGGTGCGGTCCGCCTGACCAACTTGGGGGCCTATCTCGCGATGCACCCGCCCACAGGAGAAGTTGACATCCGCGAGCGCACATCGTGGAGTTGCCCGCATGGGGTCGAGCGGTGGCGCGCAGACTGTGGGGACCGCACTGACCCCAACACGCATCAGCGGTGGCGGGCGCCTGTGCGCGAGGCCATGACGTGGCTGAAGCAGGAGCTGGACCGCCTGTACGAGCAACACGGAAGCGCGCTGCTCAAAGACCCCTGGGCGGCGCGGGATGACGCCATCGACCTCATCGATCCCGAGCCCGGCGCGCTGGAAGCCTTCTTCGGTCGGCACGCTGCGACCAAGCTCTCCACGGAGCAACGCAGTACTGCGCTTCGGCTGCTGGAAATGCAGCGCCAGGGAATGCTAATGCAGAGCAGCGACGGCTGGTTCTTCAACGACGTCGCCGGGGGGGAGACGGTCCAGATCCTGACACACGCGTCCCGTGCGATAGACCTCGCCAGTGCCTGGGATGACACACTGGAGCAGCCTTACGTCGGGCGGCTGCGGGGGGCGCCCGGGAACACGACGGCGTATCCGGACGGCGCGGTGGTGTACGAACAACTCGTGCGGCCGCAGGCCGTTCCCGCCACGCGGCTCGTGGCAACACATGCTATCCGCTCGATTGTCGAGCCGTCGGTGCACATTGCCACGCCAGCGGTCACGATCCGTCAGCTTGACGCGGATCGGACCGAAGCCAGTGGCCACGTCCTCGTGATCGGGCGCATCCGCGTGACATGGGTGGTCACGGGAGACCAAGAAGCCGCCTATGCGGTCGTCCACTTCGGGGGCCACGAGTTTCACTGCGTCGTGCAGGTGGGAGTCCCCGCCGAGCGCTACGCAGCGTTACGGACCACTCTCCTGCGCCAGTTCGGCCGTGATGTGCTTAGCGAAGTGATTCGCACTTTGGACACCGCGCTGGGACCCGGGTACTTCACGCTTCGAGACCTGCTGTTGGACGACCGCCGGCGCGTGCTGGCCGCGCTCACCGCACAGCAACTGCAGGTGCTAGACGGCACATATCGACGTGTCTACCAAGAGAATCGTACGCTCATGGAGTACCTGCGGGACGCGCATGCCCCGATTCCCCCGGCCATCGTCATGGCCGCCGTCGCTGTCTTGACCCATGACTTAGAAGATGAGCTCTCCACCCCCGCGGACCAGCCCTTGTCGCCGAAGACTCATACGCTGGTTAGCGAACTCCGCTCCTGGGGACGCGAAGTGCGCGCGGACCGGTTCGAGCCCCTACTCCGCCAGCGCCTCGAGGAGATCCTCTCCAGCCCCCTGCCCATCTCCACCCGCCTCCAACGGGCCACCGAGGTCTTGGACCTGGCCGCCGCGGCGGAGTTGACCCTGGATCTGTGGGAGGCGCAAAACCGCTTCTATCGCCTTCTGCGAACGGCCCGCGCCCAGGACGCGGGCCCGCAGCTACGCACCCTCGGAGACCGGCTGGGATTCAACATGGACCGCCTGAGTGCGGAAATCTTGCAGGCACACCCGTGACCGCGGCGCGTCCATTTGAGTTTGTCGAGTGCCTGGAGCTCCGCGAGATGCTCGGCCGTACGGCGTGGGACGAGCGCGAATTGCTGGCGGGCATTGAGGATGTCCCTGCAGAATCGATCGCCTACCACACTCGCAGTTACTTCCTCCGCAGCCGGTACTTGGCCGCCCCCTACCCGAATGACTTTGCCACATGGGCCGCCATTCAGATCCGCGATCGGGTGCTCGGAGAGCGCCTCACCGTGGTCGACCCATTCGATTTCTCGGACATCGAACAGTTGCGGGCGGAACTTGTGACCATCATCGACCACCACCTCACGACCGTGCAGACCGTCCCGCGCGCGGACTACGGCGAGCCCTTTCACTTTATGCGCTCGGTTCTCATCGAGGTGCCGACAGGGATCACGGTGACGACCCTGCGCGCGTTCCGCGATGGGCTAGAACGGGTCGACACCAGCGCCATCTACTACCACTTCTACGAGTCCTACCGCCGGCCGGAGGCCGACCCCTTAGCATGGCTCCAGACTGAGCTCGGGCGGGACGATGTGGTGACTCAGATGCGCCGTCTGAATCCGTATGTGACCAGTCTCGCAGGCATGCGAGCGCAGCTGCTGACCGCCTGTGATACCGCCCTGGGAGACGCCCCGTGAGGATGCCGGAGGGGCAGGCCGCGGGCCAACGCGTCGCGGACGAACCCGTGCGTTTGGACGACTACCGTGCGGTCGTCCCTGCCTCGACTCTCGACCTCTTGCGCCGGCTAGCTGATCGGGTCCGCGGCCGCTCGCTGGTCCACATTAACTCCACGCGGGTGGGCGGGGGCGTGGCGGAACTCCTCCAGCGCTACGTGCCGCTGCTTGAAGAGTTAGGCGTGCCGACGCGGTGGGATGTCGTCCGCGGGACGGAGGAGTTCTTCCGGGTCACAAAGAGTTTTCACAACGCTTTGCAGGGCCAGTCCCAATCGTTTACGGATGCGATGCTCCGCACGTACGTGGAGACGAATCAGGAAAATGCCCGACGGCTGAACCTCGACGCCGACGTCGTGCTCATCCACGACCCCCAACCCGCCGCCCTCATCGCGTCTGCCAAACCCAAAGCAGATGGCACGCGGCGCGGACGGTGGGTCTGGCGCTGCCACATCGACGCCTCGCGACCACAACGCCGCGCCTGGACGTTTTTGCAGCAGTTTGTCACGCAGTATGATGCCGCGATCTTCTCCTTACCGAAGTTTGCGCAGCGTCTCCCGATTCCCCAATACCTCATCTATCCGAGCATCGACCCCCTCTCTGAGAAAAACCGCGACCTCACCCCCGAGGAGATCACGGCGACGCTCCAGCGCCTCGGCGTGCCCCAGGACAAGCCCATCCTGCTGCAGGTGTCTCGCTTCGACCACTTCAAAGATCCGCTCGGCGTCATCACCGCCTACCGGTTGTTGAAAAAGCATGATGACTGCCGATTGGTACTCGCCGGAGGGTCGGCCGAGGATGACCCGGAAGGCGCGCAGGTCTTAGCCGAGGTCCTGACCGCGCGCAACGATGATCCGGACATCCATGTGCTCGTGCTGCCCCCGACCGCCCACCGGGAGATCAACGCCCTCCAGCGGGCGGCGACCGTCATCATTCAAAAGTCCACGCGCGAGGGCTTCGGTCTCACCGTGGCCGAGGGAATGTGGAAAGGCAAACCCGTCATTGGAGGTTTCGCGGGCGGGATTACGGTGCAGATCATCTGGGGCGTCACCGGCTACACGGTCAACTCGGCGGAGGGATGCGCATTCCGCATTCGCCGTCTGCTCCACAACCCCGATGAGGCTGCCCAGATGGGCCGCAATGCCCGCGAGTACGTCCGCGAACAATTCCTCATCACTCGGGACCTCGCCGAGCACCTCGCGTTGATGGTGACCCTTCTGCGGTAACCTCTTAGCCATTCACGCGGCCAGCAATTCCAGAAACTGGGCCACCTCGTCCACATCCGCCGCGACATACCGGGCAGCCGTCAGGGAGGTGGGACTTCCTACCTTCACGGTCACGGCCGGGTCCGGCAGAGCCATGAAGGCGTCTTCATCGGTCCGGTCATCACCGAGGTAGACTATGGCGACCCGCGGTGCCCACTCGGAGCCGAAGGCGCGTCCGAGAATCGTCTGGGCCGCCGCGCCCTTGTTCCACGCCACGTTCGGCCACAGTTCCCACGCCTGCTTGCCCCCTCGCACGACAAGCTGCGGAGCACGCTCGGCTTCCTCAAGGACCGCGACCCGCACCTCTTCGAGGCGAGAAGACGGCGTCAGCCGGAAGTGGATGCTCGCCGTGAGCCCCTTGTCCTCGACGATCACTCCCGCCACGCGACGCAACCGGACCCGCAACCTCCGGCAGACCTCCGCGACGTCCCCCCGTGCCGCCTCGGCCTCGGGCAGCGTCCAGAGGGAGTCCTGCCAAGCGATTTCGAGACCGTGATTGCCTGCGTAGATCAGCTCGGGCAGCCCTACGCGGTGACGGATGTCCTCGAGTGACCGACCGCTGATCACCGCCACCAAGGTATCAGGCCGACCAGCCAGTTTGGACAGCGTCTCCCGTACGCCTCCGGCCAACATCGCCCCTTCGGGAGAGGACACGATGGGGGTGAGGGTGCCGTCAAAGTCCAGCAGCAGCGCAAGCGGCCGACCTCTGATGCGGCTACGGATTTGCGCCGCACTCTCCAGCACCGCGTGGGTGGTGACGCGGGACGCAAGAAGGTGTCGAGCGTATCGCAGGTGCTCGGTCATCCAGCGGAAAATGTCGTGATCCGCCACGTACGTGCGCAAGTGTTTCATCCGGTCCCGACGGTCCTCTGGCTCTAACTCAAGCGCCCGCTGGATGCGAGCGGCGAACCCCTTGGCGTCATGCGGGTTGATCGAGATCGCCCAGGGCAGCTCGTCCGCCGCCCCTGCCAACTCGCTGAGCACTAACACGCCCTGCTGATCGACCTGGCATGCCACAAACTCCTTGGCCACCAAGTTCATCCCATCCGCCAGCGAACTCACGATGCACACATCCGCCATCCGGTACAGAGCCGCCAAGCCCTCTTGCGGCATGGCCTGCTGCAAATGGATGATCGGGCGCCAGCGCGGCGTGCCATAGGCCGCATTAATGCGCGCAGTCTCCTCCTCCACGCGCTGCTGAAGATCCCGGTAGCTCTTGATCTCCGTGCGGCTGGGTGCGGTCTTCTGAATGAAAACCAGTCGCTCCCGATACGCCGGAGCGCTTTGGAACAGGACCTCCAACGCGTGCAACCGTTCCGGGATTCCTTTCGTGTAGTCCAGCCGATCGACGCCTACGGCGATCAGGCGCCCGTCGAGGGCGAGCTGGTCGTGCAGGCGAGCGATCCACCGTTCGCAGGCGGGCGAGCGTGCGGTGCGCTCCAGCGCCGCGGCGTCCACACTAATCGGAAACGCCTGGACGTGGGTCAAGTGACCGTTGTAGTCCACGATGGATTCCTCGCGGTCCACCTGCGCACCAAGTTCGCGCTCCGCACACTCGAGGAAGTGCTGAACATCGAGGGAATGCTGGAAACCCACCAGGTCATTCGCCAACAGACCGTCGAGCAACTCACCTCGCTGGGGACAGACCTGCCAGACCTCCCACTCGGGCCAGGGGATGTGCCAGAAACTCATCACGAACAGGTCGGGTTTTCCCTGCCGCAAGTAGCGGGGGCACAACGCGAGATGATAGTCGTGGACCCACACGATTGCCCCGGCACTCACCTCGGCCAAGGTAGCGTGCGCGAAGCGACGGTTGGCGGCGACATAGGCCTCCCAATGGGACGGCACGAACCGCACATGTTGCGTGGCCATGTGGCAGAGCGGCCAAAGCGCCTGATTCGCGTAGCCGTAATAATACCCGCGGATCTCCGCATCAGGGAGCCGCACGCGGCGGAGGGCGTACGCCGGTGCCTGCGGCGGCACCTGCACATGCCCCGCGTGATCAGCGATCTCGAAGTCGGCATCCCCGCTTCCCCAAGCTACCCACGTCCCGCCGACGGCTTGCAACACGGGATCCAACGCCGCTGCCAGACCGCTCGCGGGACGATGGACCATGATCCCGCGACTGCTGTGGCGATGTTCATAGGGCTCCCGGTTGCTGACAACAACCAGCGGGCGACCGTCCAAGAGTGCCCTAATGTCAGTAGCTCGTGTGTTGATCATCGGAGTCCCTTGGCGCCGGAAGGCGATCGCCGGGCCTCGTGGACGTGATCAAGCATATCGCAACGGGTACCCGGAGAGGTTGGCACGGCCCGTGCCTAGTGGGGTCCCGCCCTCTGGTTGAGAGTTTTCCTGATCGTTCACGGGATGGGTTGGAACCCATCCCCCCTGGCATCCTGCGGGGCGACGGGATAATCTAGTGTCGACAGGCGTCCACTCACGTCACCACTGCCCAAGAATCCGCCCGCGCCGGGACGGAGAATGTGCTCCGGGTCACCGGGATCGGACTCGGGCTGGCGCCGCGCCGAAGAACCACGCCGGAGATCGCATGGTCCGTTCATTGTACAGACCCACTGGGCGCCAACCGCTGCCTGGAGACTGTCCGGTCACCTGGGCACTCATCATCGCCAACGGGCTCACATTTCTGCTCGGCTTTATCGGTTCGGGATCCCTCCAAAACGCATTGGTTTTTGGCACGGGAACTTTCCTTCAGCAACCCTGGACGCTCCTGACCTATCCTCTGGTCGCTGGCGGGCAGATTATCTGGGTCCTCCTCAGTGCCTACATCCTGTGGCTGTTCGGCGGTAGTCTCGAACGCGCGTGGGGCAGCCGACAGTACGTCGTGTTTTTGGCGCTCGTCACAGTCACCTCCGCCTTGGGAATCGAGGTAGGCAGCATGCTGACGGGCCGATACGTGCTGCTGGCCGGCGTGGCACTCCCGCTTGCGTCTATCGTGGTCATCTGGGCGACGATGAATCCGTCCGAGGTGCTCCTGGCGTATTTCGTCATCCCGATACAGGCCCGCTGGCTCGGCCTGATCATTTTGGTCTTAACCGTCTTCTCGTTTCCCCCCCCACTAGGGATCTTTGCCTTAGCCGGGCCCGCAGTTGCCGTGTGGTTCCTTCGCTGGGGGCGGTACGGACAGCTCCTGCCCCGCGGGGGACGATCACCGTCGCGCGGCGCGCGAGTGCGCGAGCAGGACCGGCGGACCGTGAATCCTATCGTCTGGTTCCGACGGTGGCGGCAGCGGCGGCGGTTTCGACGTCTGGTCCGGACTCTGGGACCCGATTCTCCCGATCAGAGAGTCCACTAACTGCTGAGTTCTTGGCGGACCCTATCATTCGCCGGCACCGGATGGGGACGCCTTAGCCGTCCGCGCCTGCGCGGGCGGGTCATTTCCCGTAGACCTCAAGGGAAACGCGCTCCAGATTCTGGAGGATGGCGTCTAGCTGCGCCGGACTCTGAACGTAATCCAGCGTCCCCTTCCAAAACGCCGCGTTCACAGCCTCGGGCATCAGATCGTTCGCGTCGAAGCGCACGACGTCTGCCGAGGTCAGAATGTGGGCCGCCCGGCGCGCCAGCGGATCGGGATAGTCCTCGGGACGCACCCGGCGGTTAGGCGACACTGTCCCGCCGCGCTTGACCCAGATCGCCTGTGCGGTGGGCGTCGTGAGATATTGGATGAGTGCCCGGGTCTGCGGCGTATCGCGGAACATCCCGAACAAGTCCCCCGCGATCTCCACCGCTTTCGGCACGTCCGGATCGATCGGCGGAAACGCGAAGAAGTCAAAGCCCTCCCCTGGTTTGAGGGCAGGATATTGCTGCTGAATGAAATCTTGGATGAATGTGGCCTGATGGTGGAAGAAACACCCCGGAGGGTCGGTGAACAGCGGGATCGCGGATTCCTTGAAGTTCGTGATCAGTGCCCCATAGCGGCTGCCATACACGTACTTGGAGTTGGTAGCAATCTGGCCGAAGAGCTCCCACGCGCGTCGTACGGCCGGATCAGTCCACGCGATCTCGTGGCGGGACCACTTGTCGTACACGTTGGCCCCTGCCGTGCGCAGCACGATATCCTCGATCCAGTCCGTCGCCGGCCAGCCGCTGGCGGCGCTGCTTTCCAGGCCGATACACCACGCCGTCTTCCCCTCGGTCGCGAGGCGTTCGGTCAGAGCCAGCATTTCGTCCCACGTGGTCGGGACGGTGTAGCCTGCAGACGCCAACGCCTTGGGGTTATACCAGATCAATCCCTTTAGCGCGACTTTGACAAAGATGCCGTAGATTTTCCCGTCGACTGACGCCAGGTCCATCCAGCTCTGCCCGTACTGGCTTCTCATGGCGTTCATGTCCAGGACGCTGTTCAGCGGCACCAGTTTTCCGGCCCGGGCGAATTCCCTCATCTGCACAGGGGCGGACAGAACAGCAACATCCGGCGGGGTCCCGCTCTGAATGCGTGCGGTGAGCACTCCGTTTTCCTGAATCCCTTCGAGCTGCACTTTCACTCCCGTCCGGGCCTCGAAAGGCTTCACCATAGCGAGGAAACTCTCCAGCTCGCTCCCGCTCCACACCCCCAACACCGTGACCGTGCCGCCGATCCTCTGTCCCGGGAGCGTTCCGGTTCGGCCCATGTACTCGTACAGGCCGCCGATCAGAATCATGAGCACGGCGACACGGACGATCCAAGCGAGCGTACTCCGACCGGATTGAGACCCGCCAATCCACCGAATCAGTGAGTTCCTCCCATGCGGACGTGAGGGACGCGGGACCGTACAGACTGCCGTGAGACACCAGATCGAAGAGACCGCCGACTGCTAGGGTTCCCTTATCCGCCTCAGACGCTGATCCCTTCACCCAGAACGCATTGCAACGCAGCCTTCCACGACTCCTGAGGCTGCAGGGTGACATCCCACAGACAGAGGCAGACCACTCCTTGAAAGATGCGTTCAAATCCCGCCTCCGAGTTGGAGACCGTCTCCAGCGGGTGCAGCCAGACCTCCCCAGGCGGCAGCCGCAGCGACACCGCCGCGGGCCAGCCCCAGTCCGTGAACCGCACCACGCCTGCCAGAGGCGCCATCGCGATCTCGCGCGCAGGCGCCGATCGCTCATCGATGAGAATCTGCGATGCTGGATCGGTTACCGCCCACACTGTTTCGACGCCAAACCGGACGGCCAGACGCTCCTTGCCGGGATTGTGCAACCGATACGATGCTGTCAGCTCAGGCGCACGACGGGAAACGGCCAGCTGCTTCTCGACTCGCAGCAGCAAAGAGCGGCCGGCGACAGTGACACTCCCCGTGCGCACCAGCGCGACGGCCACGCCACTCGCCGCGCGCGTCAGCGTCGGCTCGTACGGCCCCGTCACGAAGGTGCCCAGCTCCTGATACTCTCCACGAGCAAATGCCTCCGCCGTCGCGTCGGGGGCCAGCACGTGATCCAGAAAACTTGCCCGCCGGTAGCGATCATAGATCAACAGCCGCTCTAAACCGGGCTCTTTGACGCGCACCCGGGTGGAGTGAATCGTCTCCACCCCCGGCGTGCTCGACTCGACGGCGGGGCGCTGCTGCAGCTGCCGGTGGTATGCTTCAGGGCGCCGGGACAAAACATTGGCCAGGTTCACGCGGGCCGCGCGCCATTGCCATTCGACCACTCCCCCACCATCTTGGGGATCGGCAGTAATGACCATCGCCGGGGAAGCCAACTCGACTTCGGGGGCACCGTCGCCGTCCAGGTCAGCCTGTTCGGTCCCGGCCGCGCGCCCGCGATCCGCCAACGCTTCGGCGGCGATTAGGTGTCCGAAGGTTGCGCGCCGGATATGCGGGAGGTAGATCCCCCCAAAGACGCCATGCCAGTACGGTTCGTTGCACTGACCCGCCCACAGGTCCTCGAGGGCTTGGGTGCGCCGCGGTCCGGCCCGCATCGCGTGAACTTTCCGGCTGACCCGCAACATGCGCTTGTGCATCGTGTTGATCTCAGGGTATTTAACCAAGAACTGCCGCCAGAATCCCCCGCGCAGGTAGCGCACGGCCGGATCGCCGCGGTCTGCCAGGCGGTGTGTGATCTCGGAAAATTCCACCGCACGGTCGGGGGGCAACACCCACTCCATCATTTCGTCGTAGGACGCGGTGGGCAAATACACACGACCTTCGGAGGGACGCTGAGCCGCCTCACCGGGCGGGAGGACCGTGAGCCAGTCCGAGGCGGCTTCGACGGCGCTGAAGAACGTCTCGATCCACCCACGCTCCCAACAGAGCGCGTAGGTACCCGGCCACAGCCCGAATTTCTCACCATCATCGCCCATGAGAAGAACGGGGGCGTCCGCGCCGGGAGCGGCCTCCGCGGCCCGCAGATACCTCAAGACCTCATCAGGAGGTTGCCAGGGAATCAGATAGCGCAACCGCTTGAGACTGGGGAAAATCTTCAATAGCGCGCCGTCTTCCTCGGTCACGAAGTAGCCGGCCAGGTCTTGGTCCGACAGGCCCGCGGCCAGGAAGTGCGTGTCGTCCACGATCGTGTACTCGGCGCCCGCCTGGGCAATCGGCTTGGGCAGGTGCGGCTCCCAGACGCGTTCGGCCAGCCACAGCCCCTGGGCGCGGGTGCCCAACTGTCGCTGCACGTAGGCGGTGAGCTTGCGAATCTGTCCGACTTTGTCGGCGTCTGGGATGATGGCCAAAATGGGCTCGTCATACCCGCCGGTCAGGACCTCCACTTGGTCGCGGGCGACCAGTGCACGCAGGCGAGGGAAGAAGTCTGGATGCGACTGCGCGAGCCAGTCCAGCAACGGGCCGCTGTAATGGAGGCCGACGCGGATGGCGGGATGGCGCGCGAGGGCGTCGGCCATCGGCAGGTACGCCTGCTGGTACGCGGCTTCAAAGACGTGAGCGAAGTTACCGACCGGCTGATGATTGTGAATGGCCAGCGAGAGAATGACGCGACCCGACATCGACGACGCTAGAGCCGGGCGACGAAGCGACCGGGGTTGAGCAGCCCGTGGGGGTCGAACTGGTGCTTGAGATCCTTCATCAAGCTGAGGGTCGGCGGGGGCGGACCCCACACATCAAGTCTGCGCTTCACTTCAGGCGGAGCGGACGCCAGGACAACGTGGCCGTGACGCTCCGTTGCCATCGTAGTGAGACGGCCGACCCACGTCGGGGCAGAGGCGGCGTCGGCGATCGTGAGCCAGACGGTACCCGTGCCAGCGTGGGCCACATACTGGGGCAGCGCCCCATCGTGTGGCTGCTGCACGAAGCGAATCACATCCATCACCGCCGCCAGAGGAACTGTCACGCGCACGACGGCGGGGGCCATGCCATCCGCGCCGAAGTCGCGCAGGACCTCCCACAGCCGGAGGTGCCCCGCGCCGTCGACTACATCTACTGCCATCCCCCCGCGCTCGGCCATACCCGTCACGTCTCGGACATGACGCACCACGGCCTCTTCGAAACCTTCGGCCCACACGGCGACGCTCACCGACTCACTCGGGAATCCGGCGGATGCGGCCACCTCCCCGTGCACGACGGCCACGGCGGCCGGGAGGAGCGCCGAGGCAAACACCTCACGCGTGAGCTCGGCCGCCTGGGGGAACGATCCACGCGCCATGACTGTTCTGGCCGTCTCGGGCTGCGGGGCCATCTTGAACGTCGCCTCCGTGATGACGCCCAACGTCCCGAGAGATCCCACAAACAGTTTGCACATATCGTAGCCGGCGACATTCTTTACGACCTTGCCGCCAGCTTTGATCGGCGTGCCGTCCGCGAGGACCACCTTCATCCCAATCACTAAGTCGCGCACGCTTCCATACATCATGCGTCGTGGTCCGTTCGTGTTGGCGGCCACGATGCCGCCTACGGTCGCCCGTTGCGGACGCGCCGCATCGATCGCCAGAAACTGATTTCGTCGCCCGAGTAATTCTTGGAGCGACACTAAGGGCACGCCGGCCTGCACGGTCGCCGTCAGGTTGGCGTCATCGTGTTCGACCAGCCCCGTCAACCGTTCCAGACTGAGCGCCACCTCGGCATGGCGAGGCACATTGCCCCAGTGCATCGCCGTCCCCCCGCCCCAGGGGACAACCGCCGCCTCGTGCTCGGCACACAGACGCAGCGCAGCCGCGATCTGCTCAACGTCGGCCGGCGCGATCCGCACGTGGGGCGTGATCCCATCGACAGTACACGCTCGCAGCGCGCCCGGGGCCAGCTGCACCCCCCCGGATCCCAGGGCCCTATGCAGCGCAGTGGTAAGTTCGTCCAGCTTCAGCGCCATGCGCCCTCCCGTGCCGCGGGAGATCTCATCGGGTCGTTAGCTCATCACTCACGGGCGTCCGGAGAGGGGGACGAACTACCGTCCCCGTCCCCATACGCCCGATCGAGCAAATCCATGAGGTGGTACACGGGAAGAGCTGGCCCGTACCGCAGACCACCTGCGCGCAGCTGCACCATGCAGCCGGGGTTGGGGGCCACGATCGCCTGCGCCCCGGCACGGGAGACGGCGGTCATCTTCTCTTGCAACAGCTGCATCGACATCTCGGGATGCGTGATGTTGTAGATACCGGCACTGCCGCAACACCGATCCGAGCCCTCCATCTCCACTAGTCGCAGCCCGGGAATGGCAGCCAGCAGTTGCCGCGGCGGCTTGCGGATCTTCTGTCCGTGAGCCAGATGGCAAGGATCCTGATAGGTAACGGTCATCTCCATCCGCTCGGTCGGGGGCAGCAGCCCCAACGCGGCCAAGAACTCGCTCGCGTCTTTGACCAGCGCCGCGAAGCGCGCGGCCGGCTCGGCCAAGGACGGATCATCTCGGAGCAAGTGCCCATATTCTTTCATGGCTGCACCACATCCGGATGCGTTGACGATCACCGCGTCGACTCCGGCGTCGAGAAAACTGCGAACGTTGCGCCGGGCCATCTTCTTGGCCGCATGGGACTCTCCATTGTGCACGTTGAGCGCCCCACAGCACACTTGAGTGCGCGGAATCACCACCTCGCACCCGTTACGTCGCAGGACGCGCACAGTGGCGTCGTTGATGTCGGCAAAGAGAGTGCTCATCACGCAGCCGGACAGCAGCGCCACTCGCGCGCGGCGGGGGCCGATCGCCGGCAGGACGTCGGACTCCGGGGCAAAGAACTTCCGCGGGATCGGCGGGAGCATCGCGTCCATCTCGCGCAACCGCCGCGGCAGAAGGCGGCGGGCCAACCACTGCAAGCCGGAGCGCTGATAGAAACGCAGCAGCGTCGCCGCGAGTCGCAACCGACGCGGGTAGGGGAACAGCTGCGTGAAAGCCAGCCGGGTGAGCGTCCGCGCCAACGGGCCGCCGGGGGGGCCCAAGACCTCGCGGGCAGCCTCGGCGATGCGGCCGTATTGCACCCCGGACGGACAGGCCGTCTCGCAGGCGCGGCACATCAGGCACAAGTAGATGTGTTCGCCGAACCTCGCGTTCGGCTCGATGCGGCCTTCGGCCGCCGCGCGCACCAAGTGGATCCGGCCGCGAGGCGATTCGGGCTCCAGCTGGGTGACACGGTAGGTCGGGCAATGATTCAGACACAGGCCACAATGGACGCACTGGTCCAGTTCCGCAATGCTCAGACGAGCATCGCCGGGAAGGTGCTCAGCTGTCAGGTCTGCCTCTGCGACGTGATGGTTGGTCATGGTCTGATCTCGCTCACGGAAGGGTGCCGCCTCCCGACCTCCTCACTCATATCCACAGTCCTGCCGGGATTTTCGCGGGCGCTCGCCGCATCTCGGCACACGTAATAGGCGTCGGAAACATCTTCGCGGGATTGAAACGGCCGTCCGGATCGAAGACGCGGCGGACCCGCGCCATCGCGTCCAAATCGGCGGGAGAAAACAGGAGGCCGATGTACGCCTTTTTCTCCAGCCCGATGCCATGCTCACCCGTGATACTGCCGCCCGCGGCGATGCACGCACGCAGGATCTCCGCACCCGCCTCGATGACCCGGTCCAAATCACCCGGCGTACGCATGTCAAATAGGATGTTCGGATGCAGGTTGCCGTCGCCGGCGTGAAAGACGTTGGCGATGCGCAAGTTGTACCGGGCGCTGATCGAAGCGATCTGCGCCATGACCTCCGGCAGTCGGCTGCGCGGCACGACGCCGTCCTGCACGTAGTAGTTCGGCGCGAGAGCCCCCAGAGCGCCGAATGCGCCCTTGCGCCCTTTCCACAGGCGTTGCCGTTCTGCCTCATCCTGGGCGAGCCGGACCTCACGTGCCCCCCGGGTGGTACAGATGGTCTGCACGATGGACGCCGCTCGCGCAGTCTCCTCGCGTACGCCCTCGAGCTCCACGAGCAGCACCGCTTCGGCGTCGCGCGGATACCCGACTGGCGCGCCTGTTTCCACGGCTTCGATCGTCAGGCGGTCCATCATCTCTAACGCGGCGGGGACGATGCCCGCCCCCGTGATTTCCACTACCGCCTGCGTGGCCGCCTCCATGCGGTCGAAGATGGCCAGCAGCGTCCGCACTGTCTCGCGGGTCCGCATCAAACGAACCACAACTCCTGTCGCTATGCCGACGGTCCCCTCAGACCCGACGAAGGCGCCGCAGAGGTCGTAGCCAGGGATATCCGACACGCGTCCTCCCAGCGAGGCCACTCGGCCATCATCAAGCACGACCTCCAGCCCGAGCACGTGATTAGTCGTAACGCCATAGGCGAGCGTGTGCGGGCCACCGGAGTTGTTCGCGACGTTTCCGCCGATGGAGCACGCCGCCTGGCTGCTGGGATCGGGAGCATAGAAGTAGCCCGCGGGAGAGACCGCCTTCGTGACGTCCTGGTTGATGACGCCGGGCTCCACGACCGCAAGCCGGTTCGGCAAGTCGACCTCCCGGATGTGGTTCATCCGCGCCAGCGAGATCATCACCCCGCCCTCGGCGGGGACTGCTCCCCCCGCCAAACCAGTCCCCGACCCTCGCGGCACGATTGGGACGTTTGCCCGTTTCGCCGCCCGGACCGCACCGGCGACCTCTTCCGTACTCGCGGGCAAGACGACGATCTCTGGCATCACCTGGAGGATTGAGCCGTCCTGCTCGTAGACGATGATGTCTTCTTTTTCCACGAGGACATACGCGTCGCCGACGACGGCTCGCAGTTCCCGGAGCAAGGCGTCTCGAGTGACACGCGATGCCTTCTGTTCCGATGGACTGAGTTTCGCCATCACCCAAGCCCTCGTCCGACTACGATCTGGCACACAGCCTCAGGTCCACATCCCGGGCGCGACCGCCCGCTTCACGGTGAGGTCCGTTGGTTCGCCCACGGGGAGCAGCTTCCCCGGGTTCATGATACCGCCGGGGTCGAAGACGTGCTTCACGTTCTGCATGGACTGCAGATCGGCGTCTGTGAACAACCAGCGCATGTACTCTCGTTTTTCGATCCCCACGCCATGTTCGCCTGTAATCGTGCCGCCCGCGTCCACGCAGGCGTGGAGAATTTCCTCGCCTGCCTGCACGACGCGTTGCATAATGCCACGTTCGCGGGGGTTGAACAGGATGATGGGATGCAAATTGCCGTCGCCGGCGTGGAAGAGGTTGCCGATGCGCAAATCATGCGCTTGGCCGATCGCCATGACCCGACGCATCACCTCAGGCAGCTTGGTGCGGGGCACGACGCCGTCGTGCAGATAATATGAGGGCGCCAGGCGACCCAGCGCACCGGCCCCCTCTTTGCGCCCCTTCCATAATAGGAGGCGTTCCTGCTCGGTCTCCGCCGTGCGGAGCATTCGCAGTTCATGCCGCCGGCAGATTTCCCCGATCCGATCGATCTGGCGAGGCAGCGCCTCCTGCGTCCCCTCCACTTCGATCAGCAGCACCGCCCCGGCATCTTCCGGGTAGCCGGCGTGGATGGACGCCTCGACCGCGGCCATCACGACACCATCCATCATTTCCATTGCCGTGGGCACAATGCCCGCCCCAATCACATCTGACACGGTCTGTGACGCATCGTCGATTGACTCGAAGACCGCGAGGAGCGTCCGCGCCGCCTCAGGCTTGCGCAACAGTCTGACCACGACCGCCGTGACCACGCCCAGAGTGCCCTCGGATCCCACAAGGAGACCGCACAAGTCATAACCGGGGGAATCGACGGCGTGGCTGCCGACCCAGACGACCGTCCCGGATGCCAGCACGACTTGTAGGGCCAGCACGTGATTGCTGGTCACGCCGTACGACAGGCAGTGGGGCCCTCCCGCATTGTTGCCGACGTTGCCTCCGATGGTCGATACCGACTGACTGCCGGGGTCGGGGGCGTAAAACAATCCATAGGGAGCAGCGGCAGTGGTGAGATCGACGTTGACGACACCCGGCTCCACGACGGCCAGCCGGTGGGGGGCATCGAGGTCGAGGATGTGATTCATCCGTGTCAGAACGACCATGACCCCCCCGCGGATGGGAATCGAGCCGCCGTTGAGGCCCGTCCCGGCCCCCCGGGCGACGATGGGCACCCCAGCCTCGCCAGCTGCACCCACCACGGCGGCGACTTCCTCTGTGGACCCAGGCAGGACGACGAGATCAGGAAGGCTATGTGCGACGAGAAAGGCATCCTGCTCATACACGACGACGTCTTCGGGGCGGACTAACACTTGGGCAGGACCGACGATCTCCTGCAGGTGGGCGATGAGGGCGGCGGGGATCATCGTGACCCCATTATACGGAACCCGCGAGCCAGGACCAGGGACAAGCCTCGGGGGGAGGGATGACTCCACCAGGTGCAGAAGCGGCCTGATAGTTCTCATCCCGGGCGACCAGAGGAGGAAGGGAGGCACAAACGGCCGGACGGGATGTGCGCAGGCCCGAACACACTCAGGCTGGGCGCGGATTCTTTAGCAAGGAGGAGACAAAACGATGCCTGACCGTGAAGTCAATCGTCGAGATTTTCTCAAGGGACTGGGCGTGACCGTTGGCGCAGCCACCATCGGCGGACTCGCCAGTACGGTGCTCCCGCCACCTGCCGAGGCACAGGCTCCCGCGCAGGGGAAGATCCCCACTACGGCTTACAAAATCGGCCACATGACCTTCCAATCGGGCCCGGCGGCTGTCCTCGGCGCGCCCATGCTCAAGGGGCACACGCTGGCCGCCGAGGAGATCAACGCCGAGGGCGGGTTGCTCGGCAAGCGGTTGATTGAGACCATCACCGCCGACGAAAATGCGGGCACGGACGCGAACGTAAAAGAGTTCAAACGGATGAAGCTCGAAGGGAAGATCGATGCCTTTACGGGGATCACGTCGAGCAGCAACACGCCGGCGATCGGCCCGGTGGCCGAGGATTTGAAGGTCCTCACGCTCTTTGTGGACGGGTGCACCGACTTCCTCTTTGACAAAGCCGTGCCGAATCCCAAGTACGTCTTCCGCGTCACCAACATCCAGTCGGCGGACGGCGTCACCTGCGCGATCGCGACAGCTGCGACCTGGCCGGAGGTGCGGAAAATCGCGTACATCAACCCGGACTACTCCTACGGCCGCAACGCCTTTGACCACTTCCGCATTGCCATCAGCAAGTTGCTCCCGGGCACCGAGGTCGTTTCTGAGGCGTGGCCGAAGCTGGGCACCGCCGATTTCATCGCGCACATCACGAAGACGATTTCCGCCAAGCCCGACTTGCTGATGTCGTCCGTCTGGGGCGGCGACTACATCGCCTTCTACAAGCAGGCGTTGGGCTACGGGCTGTTCGAGAAGATGAAGTTCGCCAGCACGTTGGCGTTTGGGGTCGCTCCGCAGGCGATCGGCAACGACCACCCGGAAGGCGTCATTGCCGGCGTGCACTCCAACTACTACTGGAATTTCCCGCCGGGCAATAGGTGGCCCCTCAACACCCTCTTCGTGCGCAAGTACTACAATCGCTGGAAGGAATACCCGAACTTCCAGGCGGAGGGCGCCTACACCGCCGTCAACATGCTCCACAACGCGATGAAGCGGGCGAACCGACTCACGGGGGGGTGGCCGGAGGACGACGCCATCATTCACGAACTGGAGGGCCTGTCCTGGGAGTCCCCCGCCGGGTACATCCAGATCCGACCCGACAACCACCAGGCGTATAAGGACGCGATGACCGGCTTCTCGATGAGGGACAAGAACCTGCCGTTCCTCGTCCTGGACCCCAGCCGGATGTTCACGATCCCGATCCGAAATATCACGGCCCCCCCGGGATGGCCCAAGGGGGAGCCGACGTCCACGTACACCTGGATCGACCAGACCTGGCCGAAGGTCAAAGGGTAATCAGACCGTTCACATGTCGGGACGGAGGTCGCTAGCGGCCTCCGTCCCGGATCTCCCCCGACCCCGCATCGAGTCTGTCCCAAATCTGCTTTTTCAGTTCTAAGAACGCCGCGGTATACCGCATCGCCGGCCGCCGCGGGCGTGGAAAATCCACGCGCACTTCGGCCTTCACCCGTCCTGGTCGCGAGGAGAAGACCACGACGCGGTCCGCCAGGTACACCGCCTCCTCAATGTCATGGGTGACCAGGATCACCGTCTTCGTCCGCTTCTCCCACAGCCCGATGAGGACATCTTGCATCCTCACACGCGTCTGCGCGTCCAGCAGGCCGAATGGCTCATCGAGCAGGAGAAGGGCGGGGTCAACGATCAGCACCCGGGCCACTTCGACCATCTTGACCATCCCGCCGGACAGGTCTTTCGGGTAGGCGCGTTCGAACCCGCGAAGCCCAAGCAGATCGATCATCTCGTCGACGAGTGCCCGCTGCCGGGACGCCTCCACGCCCTGGGCTTGCAGGCCAAAAGCGAGGTTGTCCGCGACCGTCATCCACGGGAAGAGGGCCTCTTCCTGAAAGACGAACCCGCGCTGGGGACTCGGACCGACCACGGGGGCGCCGTCACATGTGATTGTGCCTCGCGCGGGCCGCAGAAGACCCGCCACACAGCGCAGCAGCGTGGTTTTTCCGCACCCCACTGGTCCGACGATCGCCAGGAATTCGTTGTCCGAGATGACAAGGGTGACGCCGTCTAGGGCCCGCACCGAAGTTCGACCGGCATAGGTATAGGCGAGGTCGGTAATTTCGAGTTTGACGGCGGGAGCGGGATTAATCTTCAACGCGTCGTGGCATCCACTGTGTCGCCGCGCGGTAAACACCGAGCGTAATCGCATCGGACAGCAGCACGAGGCCGCCGATAGTGACGATCCCGACGACAATCGTCGGGACTCGGGGAAACGCCGCCGCCACGGCGAGGAGATACCCTAGGCTCGGTATGGTCGGCGCAACCAGTTCGGCGGCCACGATGGTCACCCAAGCGAGACCCAAGGCGATGCGGAAACTCGACAGGATATGGGGAAGCGCACCCGGCAGGACGACCCGTCTCAGAATCATGCTGCCCGGCGCGCCGAGCAGTGTGGCGGCATCCAGGTGCACGCGCGGGATTGCGCGGACCCCCTGGTAGGCGCCCAACAGCATGACAGGGCCGACTGCGGTCGCGACCAACAATACCTTGGAGGGTTCTCCCAAACCAAACCACAGCACATAAAGAGGAAGCAAGGCGAGCGCCGGAGTGTACCGCACCAGAGCGACCCACGGACTCAGGATGTCGTCCACGTGGGTCATCCGGGCCATGGACACGCCGACGGCCACACCGACGACCACGCCGACCAACAGACCTGCCAGGACGCGACCGGTGCTCACGACCACACCCTGAGGCAAGATGCCCGATCGGACAAGGAAAACCGTCTCGTCCGCCAGTGACGCGTATGTGGGGAGGAGCTCCACATTATCCACATGGTGGGCGATCCACCAGACCCTGCGGGGGAGATACGGACTGCCAACCTGTGCGGCAACGCCGTAGAGGATCGCCAACACGGCGAACGCAAGGACCGCCCGCTTGAAATTCATCGGTCTGCCCATCCGGCCGCGGGGAGGCGAGAGGCGAGCCGGATGACCGCATCCATCGCATATGCCGCTGCGGACAGACTCAGGATCCCCACGATAACTACCGCGGGATCCACGCCGATCTCAGACCGAGATGACCAGATCCCGCCCCCCACAAGCAAGACGCCCATTCCGGTCCGAGCCATCAACATCTCCGCACCTACGGTCGTCATCCACGCAATGACGAGCGCGTACCGGAGACCGGACATGATGGATGGTCCGACGGACGGGAGGATGACCCGCGAAAAGAACAGACCCCGAGGCGCCCCCAGCGTGCGCGCCGCCAAGACATAAACGCCCGCGACGTCACGGATCCCGTGGTAGGTGGGAATCACCATCGCAGTGCAGACCGCATACACAACAGGGATCAGCACGTGGGTCTCTGTATGCCCCAGCCATAACATGGCGTAGCTGATCAGCGCCAGAGGGGGAATGGAGCGGAAAAGGA
Organism: bacterium; assembly: GCA_035300645.1. Lineage (GTDB taxonomy): Bacteria > Sysuimicrobiota > Sysuimicrobiia > Sysuimicrobiales > Kaftiobacteriaceae > 13-1-40CM-64-14. Next base: position 10,785 of record DATGVF010000076.1, on the reverse strand, counting down.
TGTAGACAGGATGCCCATACGCATCGAGCCTCTGATTCCATCCCAGCGCCAACCCCAGTGCGATGCCCGCGGGCACGCCCAGGCTCAACCCGATAAGCACACGCAGCGTGCTCACTAGAAGAGACCCCTGCAAGGTCACGTGTGCCAGAGCCAGCGTCTCCAGGTGAGAACTCACGTGACGAGGGTCACCGATCGGGACGGTGCGCCCCTGCGCGAGCTGAATGACGGTGTCGACGAGATCCTGGGGCGGGGGCAGGACTGAGGCCCTCAGCAGGTGGCGTACGGGCTCCGGGAACTGGCCGAGATCGACGTAGCGGGAGCCGGTCGACAGAAGTCCATACGCAACCACGCCGACGGCCACGGAGAGCGCGGCCAGCGCCGCATGCGATCGGCCGGCAGGGTGTGGACTACGACGCATCGGTCGGTTGCGCCCAGCTTTCAGAGGCGCGCAGCGGGGCTCAGACTCCCCTCGCTCACCTGCTTCGCCAAGACGATGATGGAGGCGGTGACGCCGGCGATCACAATCCACACCAGAACCCGCGACGCGTTGGACATCAACGCAATCGTTCCGCTAGACAGCCCCGTCAGTGCCAGACCTACGACCGGCAACACGGGGGCCCCACACCCGGCCACGCTGCACGGCATGGTGGTGACTCCCAGCGTGCTCAACACACTCCCCACCACCCCGCCGCGTCCGCCCCGCCGCCCTGCCGCCAGCCCCGCGTGCTTCAGTTGACTGCGCCGCTGCAGCCACACGCTGAAGTACGCCCCGAAGAGTGTCCCCATGAGGACCCATCGCGCGACGTCTCGCACGGTGACAGTAAACCCCCACTCCGCCTCGTCATACTCGCTGGAGGCGATGAACCACAGCACCGCCGCGTTCCAGAGGAAGTCCACCTTTCGCCCCACCGTCGCCTCCCCGGACCGGAGCCACGAGGGGACGTTGTGCAACCATGGGTTGAAGGAGAAATGATCGTAGGGCTTGCGCACGACGGACAGGACCAAGGGGGGCAGGATGAGATTCAGCGCGACGATCGCGGCCACGACGAGCACGAACACGCCGCTGCGCTGTCGGATCGCGCCCAGGATACCTCGCACCACCGTGCGCCCGTCGGCTCCCAGGGTACGCCAGCGTTGGTTGATCGTGTGTGCGCTATGCATCAGTAGGCCTTATCCGCGGATGGTCCGCACGACCTCCGCATTGGCAAACGCCTCCTGAGGAGTCCCCTCAAAGAGAATTTCTCCCCTGTCCATGACATAGAGGCGTTCAGCGATCCGCGACGCTGTCATGATATTGGACTCCGCAATGAACAGCGCGATACCCATCGCTTTGATGCGGGTCACCGCCTCGGCGAAACGCTTCACCACCGCGGGCGCCAGCCCCTCGAAGGCCTCGTCCAGCAACATCACCGACGGACGCAGCAGCATCGCCCGCGCAATGGCCACCATCTTCTTCTCTCCGCCGCTCAGGTTCAGGGCCCGCCGAGAACGCAGCCCACGGAGTTCTGGAAAGAGTTCGAACACCTTTGCCGTCCCGCTATCCGTGCCCTCTCCATTCCCCGGACGGCCCCCCGTCCCGAGCCATTGGGCGATCTGGAGGTTCTCGTCGACGGTCAAATCCGGGAAGACACCGGCGTCCTCGGGTGCATAGCCGATCCCCCGCCGAGCACGGGCGTGGGCCGGCAGCCGGGTAATGTCCTGTCCGTGCAGCCGGATGGCGCCACCCCGCACCGGAAGCAATCCCATCAGGCTATCCATCGTCGTCGTCTTGCCGGCCCCGTTCCTCCCCACCAAGCAGACGACCTCATCGGCGCGCACCTCGAGAGACACATCCCGGAGAATGTGCGCGCGACCACGATCGGTGACCAAGTGACTGACCTGAAGCACCGCCGCCTCGTCCATCACGCCTTCCCTAGTAGCGCGGTCGCCACCCGCGCATCGGCGCGAATCTGCTCCGGTGTTCCGTCGGCGAGCACCGATCCCTGGTGCATCATCACAATGCGTGCCGAGTATTTGAACACGATATCCATGTCGTGTTCGACAATCACTGCAGCCAAGGACCGCTCCCGCACGACTTGAGCGATCACGTCCATGATGGTCCCCTTCTCGCGCGTGCCCACCCCACTCGTCGGTTCGTCCAGCAGGATCACCTTCGGACGCAGGGCGTATGCGACCGCGACATCCAGCAGCTTGCGCTCTCCCTGCGCCAATCCGGCGGCGGGACCCTCCGACTTGCTTTCCAGGCCAAACGCTCGCAGGATCTCCATGGCCTCACTCTTGGTCCGTGTGTCGCGTTCGGCTAAGCGCAGGGGGTGGCGGGTGGTGCCCTCGCGCGAAAAGATCGTCAGGCGGATGTTATCGAGCACGCTGAGCTGATCGAACAGGTTGACCAGCTGGAAACTCCGCGCGATTCCCGCCCGGATACGGTCCCCCACGGAGAGAGCGGTAATGTCAGCGTCGCCGAAAGTGATCTGGCCCGCATCGGGCATCAACAGCCCGCTGAGCAGGTTGAGCAGCGTCGTCTTGCCGGCGCCGTTTGACCCCACCAGCGAGACGATCTCCTCTTTCTCGACGCGAAAGTCCACCCCGTCCACGGCGTGGGTCTCCCCGAACGACTTCCGCAACCCTTTCGCGAAGAGAAAGGGCATGCTAGCGGCGCCTCCGGCGAGAGTCCACCAGCCAGCCGACCGTCCCGATAATACCCTGGGGCATCAGCAGCACCAACGCGACGAGAATGGCTCCCAAGAGGATCTGCCAATACTCGGTGGTCTTGATCACGTACGTTTCCAGGTAGTTGTAGGCGACCCCGCCCAGGATGGGCCCGCTGAACGTCTTGAATCCTCCCAGCACGGTCATAAACACGATCTTCCCTGAAAAGGTCCAGTGCAAAATATCCGGGGTGGTTAACCCGTTCAGGGGGGCAAACAAGGCGCCCGCCAATCCGGTAAACGCCCCGGAGACCACAAATGCCAACCCGCGGTACCGCGGCACGTCGAGGCCGATGAACTGGGCGCGGACCTCGTTGTCACGAATGGCCTGCAGCGCTTTCCCGAACGGGGACGCGGTAATCAGCCACATCACCGCCACGCAGACGCAGAAGACGACCAAGACGTAATAGTAGTAGGTGAACGATAGAAACCGCACCTTATCATCGGGGGTGGGGATCAAGCCCCCCAACAATGTCGGGGTCGGGATCCGGAGACCGTCCGACCCATTGGTGATCCAGAAGAACTTGAGGGCCAGGGCCCACAGCACCTGCGAGAGCGCCATCGTCAGGATCGAGAAAAAGATCTTCGTGTACCGCACGCAGACCGCTCCGAATGCGACGGCCACCACCACGCTGAACACGACGCCCGCAAGGAGGAAGGATTCGATCGACGACGCGTGCAGGTATTTCACCACCAAACCCGTGGCATACGCCGCACCGCCGAAGAACGCCGCATGGCCGAAGGACAGCAACCCCGTGTAGCCGAGGAGCAGATTGAACCCCAACGCCGCGATGCCAAAGACAAGACCGTAGGTGAGTTGAATCCGCTGGAAAGGAGACGCCAGCCAGCCGAGCCCTGGGACGTTTTCGAGGAACGGAAGGACGAAGGCGACGACCGCCAGGACCGCGAGATACCACGGGACCGGCCCCGCGCGGCGTCCGGCGGGGGCCGCGCCGAGCGCGATCGTGGCCTCTGGCGCTTGCTTGACGGTCATGCCCGCCCCAACAGACCCGCGGGGCGCGTGATCAACACACCGGCGGCGATCAGGTAGAGGACCGCCAGCTCCAACTCGGGGAAGTACTGGATCGCGAGCGTGCGGACCACGCCGACGATCAACGCGCCAACCAGCGCTCCCTCCAAACTCCCCAACCCCCCGATCACCACGACCACAAAGGCCAGCACGAGGGCATCGACGCCCATCCCCAGAACCGCGCCCTGGATGGGAACCACCACGGCGCCTGCCAGTCCGGCCATCAGGCAGCCGAGCGCAAAGGCCTGGACGTACACACTACTCACGTTGATACCGAGCGCGGCGGCCACGCGGCGGTTCTGCGAGGTCGCCCGCAGCATCACGCCAAAGCGCGTTTTGAAGATCAACGCCCACAGCATCAATGCCGCCAGCAACCCCAAGATGATGACCACGACGTTGTAGGCGGGATAGGTTGCGCCCAACAAGTGCAGGGTGCCAAATGACGCCCACAACGAACTCGCGGTGAGAGGTGTCGGCCCCCAGATGTAGCGCATCACGTCTTCGAGCATCAGCAGTAAACCGAAGGTGAGCAGCAACTGGTACTCTTCCGCCCGAGCGTACAGGGGACGGAGGAGCAGCGGCTCCACCACAGCCCCGGTCGCGGCAACAGCCACAGCGGCCACCGGCAAGAACGCGATGAGATAGAACGGCTCCGACCCCGACTCCCCGGCGAGCCGCAACAGCCCCCACGCCATGACATACGCGCCGAGGGCATAGAGCGTGCCGTGCGCGAGATTGACGATTCGCATGACGCCATAGATCATGCTGAGCCCGCCGGCGATCAAGAACAACACGGCGGCATAAAGGAGGGAATTCAGGAGTTGGGCAACGAGGACGTCCATTTGCGCCTAGCGTTTGCTCCCCTTGGTCAAGACGCTGGTGGTGCCTAGCGTTCGATTTGGTCGCAAGTGCTTCCTGCAGTCGGGCAATCTGGGCACGGCGGCGACCTCATCTCCGCACGTGGCCGCGTGCCGTTCGACACGCGAGCGTCCTAATCTCCCACTTCCCCGTGCGTCTTTACGCCTACCCCTGGACCCACGGACACCCCGACCGGTGCGGTCTCCCGCAGATATCGGGCGGCTTCCTCTGGGACGACGGGGTTGATGTAGAAGCCTGTGCCCCACTCAAACCCTGCTATCTGAGTGAGGCGGGGCATGACCTCGACATGCCAGTGGTACGCGGGTTTCGCCTCACTGTGGTACGGCAGCGAGTGGATGATGAAGTTGTAGGGCGGGTTATCCAAGCTGACATGTAGGCGGTGAAGAGTTTCGCGGAGGATCCCGGCAAACGCAAGCTCCTGGTCCGAGCGTAGCGCACCAAAGTCCGCTTCGTGGACTTTCGGTAAAATCCACGTTTCAAACGGGAACCGCGCGGCATACGGTTCGAGCGCCACAAACGCGTCGTTCTCCACGACGATGCGCACTCCCGCTTTGCGCTCATCCTCCAGCATCGTACAGAAGATGCAGGTCCCTTGGAGGCCGAGGTAATGCTCTGCGGCGTCCAGCTCGATGGCCACCCGCTGAGGGACAACCGGCAGCGCGATCAGCTGTGAGTGGGGATGCGAGAGGGATGCACCCGCGGTGCGTCCGTGATTTCGGAACAACAGGCCGTAGGCGAACCGCTTGTCTCCCCGCAAATCGCGGTAGCGCTGCAGATACGCCCGAACGACATCCGTAACGTGCTCCACCGGCTGCAGACCCAGGTGCCGGGTGTGGTCTGGCGTCTCAATGATCACTTCGTGCGCACCCACGCCGTCCATCCGGGAAAAGAGCCCCACCTTTGTCCGATCCGTACTGCCCTCGATGCGCAGGGCAGGAAACTTGTTCGAGACAACGCGTACCGTCCACCCGGGCGTGTTGGGCGCGGTCCCGGGCGCCCGGATCGCAAAAATCTCCGGCGGCGTCTGCGCTTCTTTGCCCTCGCAGAATGGGCAGCGGTCAATGTCGCCGGCCTCCACGACTTCGTGCTTGAAGTCCGTGGGACGGGCAGCGCGGTCGGTGGCGATAATGACCCAGCGCCGAGAGATCGGGTCTTTGCGTAATTCAGGCACAGAGACACCCCCAGGAGAAATAGCGCACTCGTGGATTCCCTCCTTATCCTTTACCCGGCCGGACGGATTGGGCGAGCGTCCGGTCGTAAAGCGCATGGTACTTGCGGGCAGACGCAGTCCAGGAGAAGTCGGCTGCCATGCCTGTCTTCTGGACCCGGCGCCAGGTGTGTGGAGTCCGGAACGTATCCAGGGCCCGGCGCAGGGCTTGCAGCATCGCCTGCGCCTCATAGGCGACGAAGACGAATCCGTTCGCGGTGCCTGCGGCGAGCGTATCTGGCGTGGTATCAACAATTGAGTCGGCCAGCCCCCCGGTGTGGCGCACAACCGGCACCGTGCCGTAGCGGAGGCTATAGAGCTGGTTCAGTCCGGAGGGCTCGTAGCGTGACGGCATGAGAAAGATGTCGGTTCCGGCCTCGATGCGGTGCGCCAGAGCATTGTCAAAACCGATCCGGACCCCTGCCCGCTTGGGGTACCGGCGCGGAAGGTCGCCGAAAACCTGCTCGTAGCGGGCATCTCCCGCCCCCAAGACCACCAGCTGCACCCCCAGAGCAAACAGCTCATCCAACGCGGCCTCCACCAGGTCGAGGCCCTTCTGGTCGACCAGACGCGTCACCATACCGACAATCGGGATATCCGGTCGCTCGTACAGACTGAACTCCCTCTGGAGGTGTTCCTTACAAATTCGCTTACCCGTCAGATCCTCCGCCGAGTACTGGGCAGGGATCAGCGGATCATGGGACGGGTCCCACACGCGGTAGTCGACGCCATTGAGGATGCCCCACAGATCCCGGGCGCGGTCGCGCAACACACCGTCCAAACCAGCGCCGAACTCTTCGGTCTGAATCTCGCGGGCATAAGTCTCGCTCACGGTGGTCAACGTATCGGCGAACACCAACCCTCCCTTCAGCACATTCACCTGCCCCCAAAACTCCAACCCCGCCATGGTGAAAAACGATGGGGGCAGATCGGTGAGCGCGAAGTCCTGAGCTGGAAACAATCCCTGGTACGCCAGGTTGTGAATCGTCAGCAGCGTCGGCGTTCTCTCGGCGCGCCCGGCCCGGATCAGTGGGGGGATCAGCGCGGTCTGCCAGTCGTTGCAGTGAATGAGGTCGGGTTTCCACGACTGCCGTCCCACCCAGGCCAGCACGGCCCGGCAGAAGAACCCAAACCTCGCCAGGTTATCGGGATAGTCCCGCCCCGCCTCCCCGTAGAGTCCGCTTCGGTCAAAGTATTTCGGCTGATCCACGAGCCAGATGGGCACGGCGGTCTCCGGCATCGTGCCGTCGAGAATCGTCCCGCTGACTGCCTCGCCGCCGCTGGAGACGTCGACCGTGCCGACCGGGCGCCAGCCCCTTTCGCCGATGCTACGATACCGCGGCAGCACGACCCGCACATCGCAGCCCACGGCGGCCAGAGCCGCCGGCAGAGCCCCGCCCACGTCGGCCAACCCACCGGTTTTGGCGAGCGGCACAGCCTCGGACACGCAGAAAAGGATCTTCATCGATCGCGTCTCGGTCACGCTCACCCGCGCGTCTTCCGCGCGGCGTGTTTGATGCGTCGACTCACGCGGGTCTCCTGCCGCTTCGGGGTCGTCTGCCCCACCAGTGCGAGATAGATATCGTTGACGTTTGTCTTCGTCGGACCGGTCACGAGCAGATCCCCCAAGTCGCGGAAGACGGCGTGTGAGTCATTGTCAGCCAGCGCGCGAGCGAGATCCACACCCAACGATGTTGCCCGAGCCGTCGTCTCGCCGTCGACCAGAGCGCCCGCCGCGTCAGTCGGACCATCCGTGCCATCGGTACCGAAGCCGGCCACGACTGTGTCGGGCCGTCCGGCGATTGCGGCCGCCGCAGCGAGGGCAAACTCCTGGCACCGCCCCCCTCGTCCGGCGCCCCGGACCGTCACTGTCGTTTCTCCACCGGCCAACACGCACGCGGGCGAGCCCAGCGGGATCCGCACGGCACGGACACTCCGTGCCATGCTCGCGAACACCCGCGCCACCTCTCGCGCCTCCCCCTCCAGAAACGGGGTGAGCACCAGGACGCGGAATCCCAATCCTCTCGCGCGCTGGGCGGCCGCAGTCAGCGCGTGCATATTATTCCCCACCACGACCACCTGCACGCGGTCAAACAGCGGATCTCCGGGCTTGGGGGTCTCCGCTTCGTGGCCTGAAGCGCCACGGCGCAGGTAGACGAGGGCGCTGGCGGGCAGCCGATCCTCCAGCTGATATCGTCGCACAACCGCGAAGGCATCTGCAAACGTCGTGGGATCCGGCGACGCCGGTCCCGACGCAATGGCGTCGAGGGGATCGCCCAGCACGTCAGATAGGACCAAAACCAGCAATCGCGCCGGAGCGGCGGCCTGTGCCAAGCGCCCGCCTTTCACCTGGGACAGGTGCTTGCGGACAATGTTAACCTCTTGGATCGTTGCCCCGCTGCGCAAGAGGAGGTCGGTGACGGCAATCTTATCCTGCAACCTGAGCCCCGGCACTGGGGCGGGCAACAGCGCAGATCCCCCGCCTGACACCAAACACACGACTAAGTCGTCTTCGGATGCGCTGCGCAGCAGCTCCAACATCTGCGCCGCGCCGCGTTCGCCCGCGGCATCAGGCAGCGGATGTCCGGCCTCCACGAGGCGGATCCGGCGTAGGGGTTCCGTATGACCGTACTTGACGACCACCAAGCCGTCGGTAATGCGGCTCCCCAGGATCTGTTCCACCGCGGCCGCCATCGGAGCCGCGGCTTTTCCCATCCCCACGACAAGAATCCGCCGACTCTGGCGCAGATCGTACCACCGCGTGTCGAGGCGGAGGCGGTGCCCGCGACGCACGAGCACCCGTCGCACGGCCGCCGCCGGCTCCACAGCCCGCACCGCAGCCGTCAAGATGGCCGCTACCGCCTTCCGAAGTTGGAGGTTAGGTTTTCCCACGAAGGGAGTCTGTTCAAACACCGGGACGTCGATCCGTTGGCAGGATGTCCCGCAGGAACGTCGCGGGCCGGTTGCGGCCCGTCACCCGTGCAACTCCGTTGTACTTCCCTCCGCGTGGGACCACAGAGGCATAGTGCCATTCGGCCGGACGGCCTCCACGCGGACGGCTCCTAGGCCCTCGCGCTGCAACGCCCACTGCACGGTGTCGCGGGCGAGCGGTGTCAGGTTGTTAATATCGCTGAGATGCACCAAGAACACCGTCTGCAAATGCTCGGAGGCTGCCTCGACCACCACACGAGCCGCCGCATCGTTTGACAGATGCCCAGTGGGGCTGAGGATGCGGTTTTTAAGAAACCACGGGTATGGGCTGACCGATAACAGGCGGAGGTCATAGTTCGCTTCCAGGATCAGGACGTCAACGCCCTTCGCCCGGGCAGTCAACTGAGCGTCAGCGGCGCCCAGGTCGGTGGCGATGAGGACGCGGATCAGCCCGGACGAAATGACAAACCCCACGGGCTCGACCGCGTCGTGCGGGACCGGAAACGCCTCGACCTCCAGCTCCCCGACACGGAACGGCACCCCGGTGGCAAAGCGCTCCCTCTCCGCGCCGTTGAGAATGGCCGCGGCAGCGGACAACGTCCCCTCATTGGCCAACACGGGTGCGCCGAGCGCACGCGACAGCACGCCAGCCCCTTTGGCGTGATCTTCGTGCTCGTGGGTCAGAAGAATAGCATCAATCGGGATGGCGTCTGGCATGGAGGAAAGTTCCCGGGTGACGACCTCTGCGGGGAGCCCCACGTCTACTATCAGCCGGGTCCCTCCGCCCTCAAGGAAGATCGCGTTGCCGCTGCTGCCGCTGCGTATGATGCGAATCCGAAGCGAGTGAGAAGAGGCCATCCCTCATGTGCTTCATGCCTGCGGCGATCAACTCCTCCGCAGCCTCAGTCCAACGACCAGAACGACTATGAGGATCGCGACGCGCGCCCACTCGACGGCGACCGTGCGGAGCTCCAGCGCGTCCGCCGGCAATCCCTCCCACACCGCCGTTCCGCCAGTGACACGGGTGGCGTTGGTGGTCACGACCCGTCCGGGCAGACGCACATTGACCAGCAACTTGGTCAGCGGCCGCTCCGGTCCCGAGGCGAGTTCCGGCCGCACACGCAGCATGAACACATAGCTTGTGGCCACCAGCCACACCCGTTTGGAAACCGAGAGCTCACCAAGCGAAGCAACCGGTATGTTGACGAAGCGCCCGACTACCGACTCATCGACCCGGGTGTCGAGGAGAGGTTGGCCGTCTCCTGTCACCCGAACAAACGCATCGACGGAGGTTTTCCCACCCCAAAACGTGATCAAGAGCCCAACGGCCAGACCGGCAAGGGCACCTTTCGCCCACGGAGTCATACCGCATCACCGGGATGTTGCGGGCGCTTGGCCCTAGCGTGGTTAGTCATACCCAAGTTCAGTCAGACGCGCCTCGTCGATGCCGAAATGATGAGCAACCTCATGGATCACGGTGCGGCGGATCTCCTCGGCAATCTCCTCATCCGACTCGCACGCCTCTTCGAGCGGCCCCTGAAAGATCGTAATCTTGTCTGGCAGCAACGGCTCGGTGACGATACCTCGTTCGACAAGAGGCACGCCCTCGTAGAGCCCGAACAGCGTTTCTCCTGGCTCAAGCCCCACCTCGGCAACGCGCTCACTGTTGGGCCAGGGTTCGACCACGACCTGAACGTTGTCCATGCGGGAGCGAATCTCGGGGGGAATGGATGCCAGAGCCCGCTCAACGAGCGCCTCAAACTTCCGCCGTGAAAATCGCATCTCTGTGGCCCCAATCTACCTGATCCGCCTTCCCCGGACAATCAAAACCGGCCGCTACCGCGGCCTTTCGGGGGGGTCCCATCCCAGCCGGGCGTTCCTCCTGTCCGGGGGTTTGGGGGTCTAGGGGGCCTGGACTGGGGTACATATTATAGATGGGAGCACAACCCGATGTCCGGCTCCCATGGTCGAAGCAGACCTCAGGGGACCGCCTTGGAGCTCAACAGTGGACGGTCCGGTGTTCAGGCGGC
>DATGVF010000075.1:0-9314 GCA_035300645.1 bacterium | reverse complement strand
GAGCCGAGGGCTCGCGAGACGGGGTCGGCCGCGAGGGGAGCTCATGTTGCATCATCGCTTCTCACGATGTATCTCCACCCCTGCGGACTCGAGGGGACCGGGCAGCTTCACTTGCGGTTTGCGGACGCGCACCGTGACGGCCGTGACGCGATCGAGCGCTAAGATCTTGGTCGCTATCGTCTCTGCTAGGGTCTCGACGAGATTTTGAGGCGTGCCGAGCATGACGTCCTTGACAATCCCGTAGACGCGCCGGTAGTCAATGGTGCGTTCGAGGTCGTCGCTCTGTCCTGCACCTCGGAGATCCGCCTCGAGGTCGACGTCTACGAGGAACTCCTGGCCCTGGGTGCGCTCCTCGGCCAACACGCCGTGGTGGGCACGAAACCGCATGGTAGAGAGGAGTACGTGGTCAGGCATCCCGCGTTCGCCCTCGAACGGAACGTCTCCCCCGCCGTCCCGTCTCCGTTTCAACGACAACGCGGCCCCGTTTGACCACGGTGGCAACGGGATTGACGCCGGTCGCCGTGGGCCACTGACGGTAGTCGGGCAGGTCGAGGATCACGATGTCTGCTGCTTTCCCGAGTTCCAGGCTCCCCACTTCCTCCGCGGCGCTGACTGCGTGTGCCGCGTTGATCGTGGCGGCGACGATCGCCTCTGCCGGAGTCAGCTCCAGGGCCCGACACGCCAGCGCCACCACCGTGGGCATGGAATACGTCGGGGAGGTCTGAGGATGGTAGTCGCTGCCCAAGGCGATGGGCACTCCCAGATCCACCATCCGACGCGCCCGTGCATATGGCGCACCACGCCCTGAGGCCGGGCCGGGTAGCAGTACCCCGATCGTGCCGGCCTCGGCCATCGATCGCAGCCCAGCATCTGATGAGTACACGAGGTGGTCCGCCGAGATGGCTTCCACGTCTGCACCCAGCGCGGCCCCGCCGAGATCTGAGGACTCGTCAGCGTGGATCTTCGGATCCAAGCCGACGTTCAGGCCAGCTTCCAGCACTGTGCGGGCCTGTTCAAGGGTAAAGGCCCCGGCCGCGCACATCACGTCACAAAACTCGGCGAGGTCCTCCTCGACCACTGCGGGGAGCATCTCGTCGGTTATCACGTTGAGGTAGGCCTGCGGATCGTGCGCATACTCTGGTGGAATTGCGTACGCGCCCAGGAAGGTCGGAATCACATCTACCTCCAGCGCCGCGCTGAGCCGATGGGCAACCCGTAAGCACTTCAGTTCATCTTCCACGGTTAATCCGTATCCGCTCTTCACTTCGACTGTCGTCGTTCCGTGCGCCAGCATCTGTTGCAGCCGCTCGCGCCCGAGCGCTTCGAGCTGATCCTCTGTCGCTGCGCGCGTGGCTTGCAGGGTCGAGACGAACCCGCCGCCTGAGCCCGCGCAGACCAGATGCGTGTGGGGATCGACGAACCCAGGAAGGACTACGTGCGTGGAGGCGTCAATCGTCTCGCACGACGCCGCGAGGACGACTTCAGCGAGAACCTGTAAGGTTGGCCCCACCGCCACAATCACGCCCTCAGCGGCCGCGACCGCGCCATCGACCACAAGGCCGAGGGTCTCGAGGTCTCCTCCCGTGCGCGGTCTCTCGTTGGGGCCGGCGACGGTGACGAGCTGGCGCGCGTGTACGACGAGTAGGTCGACCTCAGTCTTCATCCCGGAGTCAACGCGGATAACATAGCCTCGCTACTCGATCAGCCGTGCTTCCAGGATTTGCTCGCGGCGGAAATTCTTCAGGTGGAGGTACTCGCGCGCGACGGCGGCCACCGCATCGAGGGGAATAAGCCCCACCACTTCGCTGTCCGCGATCTCGACGACGTACCGAGCCGCTTCCATCCGCACCATGTCGACTACGCGGGCCAACGACGTGGCTTCGTAGTCGAGCAGGTTCATGGACACTTGCGCCTGGCCGCTCTCACCCACGACCCCCATGGCCTGCACGTGCATCAATCCTCCGCCGCGCTCCCGCACGGCCTGCGCGATCTTCTTCGCGATCTCTACGTCGGTGGTTGTCAGGTTGATGTTGTAGGCAATCAGAGGCCGACGCGCCCCGACCACGGTGGCTCCGGCCGTCGGATGCGGAGCAGGCGCGCCCACATCCGGCGCCCAAGATGGATCGGCCATCTTCTGCACCAGCCCCTCGTACCCGCCCGCGCGGATATCAGGTAGCCAGCGCCGTTGAACCCGGGTGGCGGCTTCCGCGTAGAAGTACACCGGCACTCGCAATGACTCCCACAGCTGCCGCCCTAGGTCTCGGGCGGCCGTCACGCACTCGTCCATCGTGACGCCAGAGATGGGAACCAGGGGAATGACATCCACCGCGCCCAGCCGTGGATGTTCCCCGCGATGCGTCGTCATGTTGATCAACTCGACCGCGCGGCGGGCGGCACCGAGGGCGGCGACTTTGACCGCGCTCAGGTCGCCCACGAACGTGATGACGCACCGATTGTGACTCGCATCGGCCTGTACATCGAGCAGCCGCGCACCGGAAGTACGGCGCACTTCATCCGCGATAGCGGCGATGACCTCCCGACGCCGCCCCTCACTGAAATTCGGAATACACTCCACGAGTTGCTGGCTCACGCAGATCCCCGAGTGAAAGTGCCCCCTATTTTCTGTGCGTCGAGAATCTTCTCCTCGGGTGGCCCGTGCCCACGCCCGATGGGGAGTCCGACCGGAGGAAGCATCTGTCGCAGCAGCGAACCCGCACGGCACACCTCCTCATGCATGAGATGAGAAGTCGTCCTCCCAGGACCGACCAAAGCGCGGACCGGCTGGGCCGGTTCCTCGCGCTGGTCTTACGGCACAAACCTGAGAGCATCGGCATTACCCTGGACTCAGCGGGGTTTGTGGAGGTGGCGGTCTTGGCCCAAGCGATCGCCGCGCAGCCTGGCTGGTCCTCAGTGACTGCCGATGCGATCCGGGCCGCCACCCACAAAGACGCCAAACGATACGAAATTTCCGGCGACCGGGTGCGCGCGCGCTATGGCCACAGCGTCCCCATCGCCACACCGGGAAAAGTGGTTATCCCCCCGGAGTGGCTGTACCACGGCACGCCGCCCAGTGCTTTGGATGCGCTCCGCCAGCAGGGACTGCATCCTCAGGGGCGCCAGTTCGTTCACCTTTCCGTCACTCGTCAAGATGCCCTGACGATAGGCCAGCGCCACAGCCCTGACGCCGTGGTTGTGACTGTCCAGGCCCGGGGGGCACACGACACCGGGATTCTATTCTACCAAGCCTCGTCGACGGTCTACCTCGTGCGGGAGGTGCCACCCACATTCTTGCGCGTCACGTAAAAGGCGCGCGCAGTGGCTCCTGAGGCGACAGAGAGAATGGACATGGAGACCGTCCCATCGCAGTACGATGATTTTGCTTGGTTTTACAACACATACTGGGGGGCTGGACCGGCGTCGTTTTCCACGCGCGTGTTGCCGGTTCTGGAACGCCTCCTCCTGCCGCACGTGCGGCAGGGAGGCCGGATTCTCGACCTCTGTTGCGGAACCGGGCAACTGGCGCAGGACCTGACCGCCCGGGGCTACACCGTCACCGGGGTCGACGGGTCGGCAGAAATTCTCAAATACGCCCGCGCCTATGCACCGGGTGTCGAGTTTATCCACGCAGACGCGCGGTCATTCTCTCTGCCTCCCCAGTTCGATGCAGCCGTATCCCTCTATGACAGTCTCAACCACCTGATGCAGGCGGCCGACCTTGGCGCGGCGTTCGCCAACGTTCGAGGCGCTCTCAAACGGTGTGGACCGTTCCTGTGTGACTTCAACATGCAGGCCGGGTTCGAGGCACGCTGGCGAGGGTCATTTGGTCTTGCTGCCGATGACCACGCGCTTGTGTACCGATCCTCCTTCGATGGGGTCAGCCGCGTGGGACGCGCCGCTGTGACGATGTTCCGTCTAGAGCACAACGTATGGCGGCGAACTGATCTGACGCTGCACCAGCGCTGCTACGCGGAAGACGAAATCACCGCCACTCTCCGCGCGGCGGGGTTCACCGAACTCGCCTCTTTTGACGCCGCACAAGACCTAGGGATGGAAGCCCAAATCGGGCGACGATTCTTTTTCGGCCGCGCCCGCTAAAGGAGAAACCCGGCGACCACGTCCGCCTTACAGGGTGGCCTGTCAGAAAGGTTTCGCAGGGACGCCTTGCAATGCTCGCAGCAGGCGGATCTGCCCGCAGTGGTAGGCGTCGTGTGGCGCCATGCTCTGGATCTTGTACAGCGGGGATGTGCCACCTGGCAAGGACCGGGCCAAGTCCTCGTCAGTCCGTGCCTTGAGTCCCGTCACCAGGCGTTTCTGGGCATTTTTCAGGCGCTGGACCGCGGCCTGCCAAGCCGGCTCCCCTCGGTCATGAATCTCATGCCAGTCGAGTTTCTCGGCCCACCCAGATGGCCGCGGAGGCTCGCCGGTTAACCGCGCCACCTGGTACTCCTTCCACAGCGACAAGTGGTTCACAATCATCCAGATGGAGTTCGTGGCCCGCTCAGGCTTCCACGCCGCATGGCTTGCCGTAAGCCCCTCGAGAGACGCCGTCACCGGCGCTTGCCAGGCCTCTTCCTCGAACACCTCGGTCAACAGGTCGACGAGCCGATGAACCGCCGTCTGCACCGGCTTTTCGCGAGGGCGTGGGGCGCGACCCCGCACTGCACGACCCTTTGTGCGTCCCCGGCCGCTCGTTCGCTTACTCATCGACGCGAGAGAACTGAATCACGGTCACGGTGTCTTCAGGAGAGATTTCCCGCTCTCGGCCATAGATATTGGTGAGGAATTCGATGAGTTCTTCATGCCGCCGCAATTCTGGGTTATCGCGCTGGATTTCACGCGGGGTGACGTCGCGTAGTGATTTCACGTCCACCGCGTCGATGATGGCGGCTCCCACCTTCTTGCGTGTCCCAAAACGCCGACCGACCGTGAGCCACACGATCTGCCCGGACTGGTACTTGTCCGTCTTATCGCCGAGCCGGATGGTCGCGGTCTTGCGACCATCTCGTAACTGTTCGGCGAACAACGCGGAATAGAAGTTGAGTGCAAACACGGTAGCCCCCTCACTCACACGGTCTGTTCCTCACCCCGTCAGTTTTCCACGCTCCTGGCGTCACTCCAGGCTCGGGTGATACGTCGCGGTCACGTTCTTGTCGCCACGCTTGCCGACGACGGTCGCAAGGGTAATGTCCTTGTACGTAATCTTCGCATTCACCGTCTTGATAGCACTCATTTGGGACATGATCATCTGAGAGGCCAACAGTCCCTCGGTCTCTAAATCCTTGCGCGCGTCGACCTTGTTCTCCGGCTCGATGAGCACCACGGCCTGATTGTCCACCACCTTGTCTCCCGGCTTCACGAGGACTTGGACGACGCGGCCTGTGCGGTCAGCCGAGGCCGCTAACTTGACTTCCCCTGTGGTCGTCCGCACGTAGACCAGCGGGTCGCCCTTGACCACGCGCAAGCCGGCCATGACCTGATCCAAATTTTTCGAGACGACCTCGCCAATGATGGTGGACCGCGCTGCGGGGGGATACGTCGCCGACTCCCATTTCACGTCCACGATCCCTGCGGCCTCGTCGACCTTGATTTCTTTCACGGTCCCCCGGCCGATGATGTTCTCGATCAGGTTTTTTGCTAGGACATCGGGTGTAGGCGGCCGCATCGCCTCTTCCTGCCTCCGACGGTATAGGTAGTCCCAGGTGAACAACCCCGCACCCGCGACGACCACCACCGCGACATAGATGGTCACCGCGAGCCAGCTGAGGCCGGTCTTTTTTGCCAATCGGTCTGCACGTGCCACCCTTCCACCTCCAGCTCTACAATTGCTTGTCCCTCACCGCGACACCGAGCGCGGGAGATCGAGTCGCGTCGGCTAGACCGATCCGAGTCGGATTCGCCCTACAAAGCGTGTGGAGCGCTGTTGTGCGTCGCGATAACCAGGGTTGGTAATGTTCCCAAAACGACGAACGGACCACGCGGAGGCGAGTGGAAGAAGCATGCTCAGGTAGGCCTCGTCTCTCGTGATCGCTCTTCCCCTGTGTTCGCGGGGGGGGAGAGCACTCCTTTCCGAAATGCAAGAGGCTGCCTGTATCAGGCAGCCCCCCGTGTCTTCCAAATCCCGGACTACGACGCTTCTGGTTTAGGCTTCAACGCAGGCATCTGGGGTTCCGGACGCGCCGGCTCGGCCTTCGCCTCTGGGGCGGGCGTCGCCTGAAGTTCGGGCAGCGGTTCTCCGGCCATGGCCTTGCTGATCTCTTCGCCTTCCAGGCTTTCCCGCTCGAGTAACGCCCTGGCCACCCGCTCCAGTTTCTCGCGATTGGCGGTCAGGATTTCCCGCGCGCGGATGTAGCACTCGTCGGTGATGCGGCGGACCTCTTTGTCAATCTCGTAGGCAATCTCCTCGCTGTAGTTACGGGTCTCGATCAGGTCCCGCCCGAGAAACACCGGGCCGTGGCGCTTGCCCAGCGACAGGGGGCCGAGCTTCTCGCTCATGCCAAATTCGGTCACCATCCGGCGGGTCAGATCCGTGGCCTGCTCGAAGTCGTTTTGCGCGCCGGTGGTTACCTCGTTGAAGACGAGTTCTTCGGCCACCCGGCCGCCCAGCATCGCGGTAATCCGATCCAGCAACTCCGTCTTGGTGTAGGTGTACTTGTCCTCCGGGGGAGCGGAAATGACGTAGCCCAGCGCCATGCCGCGCGGCAGGATGGTCACTTTGTGCGGGGGATCGGCGTTGGGCAGCAACTTCCCCAGCAAGGCGTGACCTCCCTCGTGGAATGCGGCGATCTCGCGCTCCTTGGGGCCGAGGATGCGGCTGCGCCGCTGCGGCCCGGCAATGACGCGCTCGATGGCCTCGTCCATTTCGGACATCGTGATTTTCTTCTTGTTCCGCCGTGCCGCTAACAACGCCGCCTCATTGACGAGGTTGGCTAGGTCCGCTCCGGAGAAGCCCGGGGTGTGCTTGGCGAGCACGTCGAGGTTGACTCCCTCCCCGAGCGGCTTCCCGCGCACATGGACATTCAGGATCTCCCGCCGCCCTTTGCTGTCGGGGTTGTCGACCACAATGCGGCGGTCGAAACGGCCCGGCCGCAGGAGTGCAGGGTCAAGGATATCCGGCCGGTTCGTGGCGGCAATGACGATGATCCCGGCGTTGGGATCGAATCCGTCCATCTCGACCAGTAATTGATTGAGGGTCTGCTCGCGCTCATCGTGCCCGCCGCCCAGCCCCGCGCCGCGTTGGCGGCCGACAGCGTCGATCTCATCGATAAACACCAAGCACGGTGCGCTCTTCTTGGCCTGCTCAAACAGATCGCGCACACGGCTGTTGTGCAGCAACACCGGCTTCTCGCCGCCGAAGAACGCCTCATGGTCGCATCCCACGAGGTCGTACACGTACCCATCGAATGGCTTTCGCACGACCTGCTGCACGACGGCCTTCTTGTGTTCCCGCGTGCCAATGCCGCCTCGTAGCGGATTACTCGTGTGCCCGATCGTGAGACGCCAGTAAACCCCGTCGGGCAGGGGTTTGGACTTGATGATCCGACCGCCCCGCTGGTGCCCATGCCCAATTCCGGCTTTGATGCCGTGCATCGCACACAGCCATGCCAACTGTCGAATCAGAGGCTGGCTCACCGAGGTGATCTGCAGCTTGCCCTCGACCGTCGTATACCCATCGCCGCTCGCCAAGCCTTCGAGATAGGCCAGGAAATACGGAAACGAAAGGGTCCACAGCTGCGGGAGGAGCTGTTTGTGGTGACTCCCAGTGCCACAGAGCCTCGTAAAGAACCGACCAAGCACGGCGGAGTGATAGATCAGTCGCGTGGAATGATCGGGAGTGTTCTGGACCTGAGGCTCGAGGCCAAAAGTCTCGCGCATGAGCCGCGTGCAATCGTCGATCAGGTCGGTTTCGTGTGAGCCAAAGCAAAACTCTAAGTCCCCGTTCGCCCGTCCTTCCGCCGTATAGTACCCTAGTAACTTGCATAGGGTGGGGGTGAGGGTAACCTCGTCCGGGATCAGAGTCCTTGGATAGCGGGTCGAAAGGCTCCTCGGCTGATGCTTCCCCGACAACCAGTGACCGACGGTGGCCTGCGACACGCCCACCTGCTGCGCGATCACGCGTTGCGACAGGCGACCCCCGCTCGCGAGCGCGAACGCAAGGGCGTCGGCAGCAACCGGGTCCTTTTCGGCAACCGGCAACCGCATGGGCGCCGCCGATTCGAAGTGGTGGGCGCGCACCTCGTGCAGTGTGCCCAGCACCTCGTGGAAAGTTCGCCGCACCTTAACGGGGAGGTCCACGAGCACGTCGCCGGGCTTGAGATCACGGACGGCCTTGGGCTTGATGCCACCATGCCCTCGGACGAAGACGCTGTGATCACCGGTGGCGCGCACGATTCCGCCGAGGTAGTGCACCTCGTAGATCTCATCGACGTGGTGCCGGTACACTCCGCGGACGCGTGACCAAGCGCTCGACTCAAATCCGAACAGCCCTCTGAACCCGGACCTGCGCGGCCGAAAGCCCAAGGCCTCAACGCCCTGCACGGCGATGACGAACCCGTCCTGGCCTTCCTTGAAGAACCGATCGACGAACTCACTGATCGGAGTGAGCCGGATCCCGTCGGCGGTCCGAATGAGCACTGGGGTGTCACCCGTCACCGAGGCCCCCACCCCAACAAACATCTCCACAAACTCGGATCCCGAGATGGAGAAGAACGGAACCGCAGCTTCCCCGGCCACTGCCTTGGCCAGCAACGTCTTGCCGCTGCCTGGCGGGCCGACCAGCAAGACTCCCCGCGGGATTTTCGCGCCCAACGCCTGGAACTTCTTGGGGTGCTTGAGGAACTCGATGACCTCCTGCAATTCTTCTTTGGCCTCGTCCACGCCCGCGACATCGTCGAACGTGGTCTTGGGCCGGTTCTCCGTATGCAGGCGGGCGCGGCTCTTCCCAAAGGACAAGGCCTGATTGCTGCCACTTTGGGCCTGGCGGAGCATCAACAGCCACAGGCCGATCAAGAGAAAGAACGGCAGCATCGTGGACAGCAAGCCGGGCCACAAGGCACTCTTGGATTTCGGCTCGACGGTGATCTGGGCGTTGCGTGAGCGCAACGTTTCGATATACGAGGTGTCGTTCGGCGGTGCAAATGTGCGGAACGTCTGCCCGTCCTTGAAATGACCGGTAATCGCCTCATCGCCGATCGTGACATCGGAGATGCGGCCGGCTTGCGCCGAGGTCAGGAACTGGCTGTACGTGATTTCCTCCCGCGCCTTGGGGGGGTGCAGCTGCGGCAAGAAGAAGTAGAGCACGACCGCCAACAGGATCG
>DATGVF010000074.1:0-5751 GCA_035300645.1 bacterium | reverse complement strand
TCGAGGGGATTGCGGGGGCAGAGGAGGCGCGTGTCCGCTCCGTCGTCGCACTGCTCAGTCCATACGGTGGAGCAGTTGAATTCACCACTCCCGCCGGGGCGAGGGTGCAGCCCATCGAGCCGCACGCTCTCACCTTCGACTCACCCGGCGCTATCCGCGGGACGGCACCACCCTCAGGACTTCAGCTCGATGTGCTTCAACTGATGCCGACGCCTGTCGGAGGCCGCCTGCGCGAGGGCCCCGAGGGCCAGCGAGCGGAGATTACCCCGCGCGGCGGTCTGCGCATTGAAGACCCGGTCCTGGTCCGTCGTGGCCAGATCTACCACCTGCCGCTCATCACCACAGCGCTCTCGATCTCCCTCGACCCGGCCCGGTGGGAACCCTTCGCCTCTCACCCGAATCCGCAAGCAGCCCTCGACGACCGTCTGAGAGAGTGGGTTCTCGCCCGCATCGCAAGTCGGCCCGGGGGATCGGGTGCGTCTGCATGGCTGGTCGGGCGAATCAACACGCCGGAGCTGTCAATCCGGAGTCGCTCCACATCGGTGGAGGTTCACCAACTCGTGGCTGTCCCGCTACAGGGGGAGGAGGGACGTCCATGAATGCGGTGCTGCGTGGCGATTTCCGGAGTCGTGTAAGTAGTCCGAAGGCGATTACAATGCACACGATCTTCCTGTTGGTGGTGGCGATCCTGACGTATCTCGCGCTGCCGGAGATCGGGAGACTGGACACGCCTCGGCAGGAGGGGTTACTCCTCGTATGTGTGCTGGTGACAACCCTGTTGGTGATGTACTTTGCGTCGAGTTGCGCCTGCGGGGAAATTGCCCTCGAGGGAGAGAAATCGGTGTGGGATCTTGCGGCCACATCCCTGCCGGCGGGGGCTATCGCCCTCGGAAAGGTGTTGTCATCCGCTGCGCTAGCGACCGTCCAAGTGCTTTTCGCAAGCCCGTTGCTCGCGGCCACCGCGGGCATTCGGGGGGAATCCCTGGTGATCGTGTGGCAAGTCGCGTTCGTCGCGGTTCCTGCGGCGACGGCGGTCGGGACGGCGGGCGCCCTGTACAGCGCCCTGTGGGATTCTGAATTTGCCCGCAGCTTCGTGCACTGGATGACACTACTTGCGATCATCGTGGGCGCCAATGCGCTTCCGCCTCCCTGGAATGCGCTCAGCC
Organism: bacterium; assembly: GCA_035300645.1. GTDB lineage: Bacteria > Sysuimicrobiota > Sysuimicrobiia > Sysuimicrobiales > Kaftiobacteriaceae > 13-1-40CM-64-14. Next base: position 4,585 of record DATGVF010000074.1, on the reverse strand, counting down.
CGGTGCAGGCCCTGGCGATCACGCTGAAGGAGGGGACGGTGCTCCCGGCGCTACTGGCAGTCACCGCCTACCTTGCGATCGCCCTGGGGTGTGCGTTCGCGATCCGTCGGCGTGTGGATACGATCCGCCGGGAGGCACGCGCGGCCTAAACAAAAGGCGTCATCGCCGAAGCACGGGAATGCCAGTGCTATGATGCAGGGGATGGCCTCACGTCTGCCCCCAAGTCTCTCACGCGTCGTGCAGGACGCGGCGCAGCGGCTGACGGCCGACTACGCGCTGCGGGTATCGGCGCGGGTTGCGGTCGGGACGATGATCGCCCTGACAGCGTGGTCTGCAGCGAGCATGGCGCTTCCGGTCCAGACGGTGTCGCTGTGGATCGCTTTGGCGATCACGGGGCTCACGACAGCGGCGACGGCCGCCGCCGTGCTCATGCGTCGTCGCACTGACCCTCTCACCGCGGCGCGGATCCTCGACCGGCGCGCACATTCGGAGGAACGCGCGAGCACGGCGGTGGAACTCGCTCTCGCCTCCAGTCCGCAATCTGCATTAGGAGCCCGGGTCATCACCGACGCCTCGGAGCGTCTGGGCGGCGTAGACATCCGCGCCGCGTTCCCGTTACACTTGCCGCGCGTCGTATGGTGGATTCCCGCCCTGGCTCTACTGCTAGCCGTGTGGCCGCGTGTGCTCGGTGGGCTGACGTTGCCTGGTAGCCCAGCGCATCGCGTGCAGGAGGCGATTCGCAATCAAGGTGCACATCTTGAGCAGTTCGCGCAGACGCTGGAGTCATTCGCCCGCGCGGAACGAGCGCCCGCCACCCGCCGGGCCGCTCCGCAGCTACGCGATCTCGGGCTGCGGCTGCAGCGAGAGCATCTCGATCGCGCCCAGGCGTTGGCCCGAATTGCGGATCTTTCCCGGGAACTCGCGCTGGCCCAACACCGAGTCGACCAGCGTGTGGATGAAATGGGGCGGTCGCCTGCGTCATCGACCCCACTCCCCTCAGATCTGTTCCGGCGCGAGGCCGTGCAGAAGCAACTCCGCCAACTCGCGGAGCTCACCGCGAAACTGCCCCACGCGCCCGCGGCGGCGCGCAAGGACGTCGTGGATCAGCTGGGAACAGTGACCCGAGAAGGAGAGGGCACGCAATCGGCCCAAGTGCGTCAGCAACTCGAGCAGGCCCTCCGCCAGCTGGAGGCGGGGGATGCGGCCGGCGCGCGGGAGTCGCTGACCCAAGCGATGCGAATGTTGGAGGGGATGGACGCCATGCTCGCCGACCGTGAGGGTGTGCGGTCCGCCCGCCAGCAGCTCGATCGCGCCTCCGCGGCAATCGCCTCCGGATCCTCCGAGATGCCTTCCGATGAACCGTCGAGCGCCGACCAGCCCCAAGCGCCTCGCGGCCCCGGCAACGAACGGCCAAATCGGCAGCCGGGCGCTGACTCCGCTTCGCCTCCGACGGGACCGTGGGAGGGATCGACCCCAGGCACTGGTCGCGTTGATGAGAAACTCGGCGCGGCCAGTCCCCGACTGCCCGTCGCGCATCCACAGGTGCAGGTATCTGGGGTGCAGCGGGACGGGGACATCAGGTCGTTAGAAATCCTCGGTCCCGGTCGCCCTGGGTCCACCCAGGTCCCGGTTCAGCGGGTCACGGCGGCGTTAGTAGTGAGCGTCGACCGCGCGATGGAGCGGGCGCATCTTCCCATACAGTACCGAATGATGGTGCACGACTACTTCACTCGACTCGCCGAAATGAAATGAGCCGACAGGATCGGGCTCCTCGCCGGCCGGTCCTGAGAAGTGAGAGGTCATGAACCTAGACGAGTTTTCCGCCGCGTTTGATCGCATTCGCCAACAACTCCGCCTCGTCATGGTCGGTCAGCAGGAATTAATCGATCACGTGCTGATCGCGCTCCTGGCGGGCGGCCATGTGCTGCTGGAGGGCGTGCCGGGTCTGGGCAAGACCCTGCTGGTCAAGACCCTGGGGGAAGCCCTCGATCTCCGCTTCTCCCGCGTCCAGTTCACCCCCGACCTCATGCCCGCCGACATCCTCGGCACCAATGTGGTGATGCAGGACCCCTCCGGCCGCCGCTACTTTGAGTTCCAGCGGGGACCGGTCTTCACGCAGTTGCTGCTTGCTGATGAGGTGAACCGCGCCACGCCCAAGACGCAGTCCGCGCTTCTGGAGGCGATGCAAGAACGCGCCGTCACGGTTGCCGGGACCACTTACGGGTTGGGCGCGCCGTTTTTCGTGCTCGCGACGCAAAACCCGATCGAGATGGAGGGCACGTATCCACTGCCCGAAGCGCAGCTCGATCGATTTCTCCTGAAACTCACGGTGGAGTTCCCGAGCGCCCCTGATCTTGTCGAGATTATCGACCGGACCACAGCGACCACCCTCCCGCACGCCCAAGCGGTCGCGACGGCGGCGCAGGTCGAACAGATGCAGCAGCTGGCGCGGGCCGTCGAGGTCGCCTCCCATGTTAAGGGGTACGTGGCCCGCCTGATTCAGGCGACACACCCGGGTGCCCCGGGCGCAACCTCGATGTCGACGCGGTATGTCCGCTACGGCAGCAGTCCCCGCGGGGCGCAGGCGCTCATCCTGGCCGCGAAAGTGCGGGCCCTCACATCCGGCCGCGCCAATGTGGCGTTCAGCGACCTCGCGGCCCTCGCGCTGCCGGCCTTGCGGCACCGGATCATCCTCAACTTCGAAGGTGAGGCGGACGGGATCGCCCCCGACGCCATCATCCACAACGCGCTGGAGGAGACCCCTGAACTAGAAGGAGCGGCGGCGTAGAACCTGCATCTGTCCGCGCTCCTGTGGCGCAACGCCCCATGCCAACACCTCTTCTCGATCCGGCGTTCCTGAGGAAGCTTGAGGCGCTGAGCCTGCGCTCCCGCCGTCCCATCCGCACCGGGGTCCGCGGGGAGCGCCGCAGCCGCACGTTGGGGCGGGGGATGGAGTTTGCCGACTACCGCAGCTATCAGAGCGGGGACGACTATCGGCACATCGACTGGAGCATTTACTCCCGGCTGGATCGCCTGTTCGTCCGCTTGTTTAGTGAAGACGAAGAGGTGAACGTTCACCTCCTGATCGACACGAGTCCCTCGATGGTTTGGGGGGCCCCCCGCAAACTGGACTACGCGGTGCAGATTGCGGCAGCAATCGGATATGTCGCCCTCGCCAATTTGGACCGTGTGGGCGCGGTGACTTTCGGGTCGCGTCTACAAAGCCTGCTGCCTCTTCAGCGCAGTCGCAGCCATATCTTTCGCCTCTTTCAATTCCTCGGCGCCCTAACCGGTCCGGTCCAGGATGCCAGCAGCCTCCGCCAGGTCATGCGGGAGTACGCGCATCGGACCAAGCGCCGCGGATTGCTCGTGATCATCAGCGATCTCCTCTACCCGGATGGGTATGAGGAGGGTCTCGCGCTCGCCCGTTACGATCGCTTTGATCCATTTGTGGTGCAGGTGCTGAGCGAGGATGAGCTCACGCCGACCGTGCGCGGGGACGCGCGGCTGGTGGACAGTGAGACCGGCCAGACCCTCGACGTGAGCGTGGACGCGCCTGCGCTGGAGGCGTATGCGCAAGGGCGAGATGCGTACTTCCGCGACCTCGAAGCCTTTTGCCTGCGCCACGAAATCGACTACATTCGCACGACCACCACCATCCCTGTGGAAGACCTGATCCTGCGCTATATGCGTCTGGGAGGGCTTGTGCAGTGACGTTCGGTGCGCCGGCGGCCCTGTGGTTTCTGGCGGTCCTGCCGGTGATTGTGCTGCTGCATCTGTTGCGGGCGCGCCGTCACCAGGTCCGCATCAGCTCGGTGCTGTTGTGGCAGCGGGCTCGTGAGGACGTGCACGCGCACGCGCCCCTGCGGAGGGTGCAACGGAGCCTGTTGCTGCTGTTGCAGCTGCTTGCTGCGTCGGCCCTCATCCTCGCGTTGGCCCGCCCGGGGGTGATGTGGCCTTCGGCGGGGGGCCAAGCGACCGTTCTGGTCATCGATGTATCGGTGCGGATGCAGGCGACCGATGTCGCGCCGTCTCGGTTTGAAGCCACGCGCGCAGAGGCAGCGGCGGAGATTGCCCGCAGCCGTGGGCCAGTCATGCTGGTGCGGGCAGGTCCCCAGCCGAGCGCAGTCACCGGGTTCGTCTCCCGTGCGGCCGCGCGCGATGCGCTTGCCAGCTTGGTTGTCACCGATGCGCCCTCCCAGCTTGACCGCGCAGTGACGTTTGCTCTCGGACAACGCGCAGACGGAGGTCGCCCGCGGGTGGTCGTCTTTAGCGACCACGTCGCGACCGAGTCTCCGAATGTGGAGTATCGCGTCGTGGGCCAGAGCGACCGTAACGTCGCCATCACCGCGGTACGGGTCGAGCCGACGCCAGGGGGGATGGAAGCGATTGTGCAGGTGCACAACGCCTCGAAGACCGCAGAGCGCGTCCCCCTTACCGTCTCCCTTGATGGCAATCAGATCCTCTCCCGCGTGGTGGACCTTCCTCCCGCGACGACGGTGGCGATTCCCGCCCCCGTCCGCGGTCACGGTGTATTGAGAGCCCGTATCGATCCGCACGATGTTCTGTCCGCCGATGATACGGG
>DATGVF010000073.1:0-26998 GCA_035300645.1 bacterium | reverse complement strand
ACGCCCGCAGGCGCGGCACAAGCGGGTAGACCGCTGCCGCAAAAATGAACGCGGGCAGGAAGATGCCCACCGTGGCGACGATCCCCCCCAGCCAGCCGCCGGTGAGGTACCCGATGAACGTGGCCGTGGTGAAGACGGGCCCGGGGGTAAACTGGCCGACGGCAATCGCGTCGAGGAGCTGGTGATCCGTGAGCCAGCCGAGCCGGTGCACGAAGTCGTCGCGGAGGAACGCAAGGAGGACATAGCCACTCCCATAAAGCGTGGCACCAATCTTCAAGAAGGTGAGAAACAAGACCACAAGGCTGAACCCTACCGCGCCTACCGCAACCGGCGCTGCGGCGGCGGTCAGAGGAACCGCCAACACCATCCGCCCCTTGCCAGCAGTACGAGCGAGCCTCGCGCGATTCTCCGCGAGCATGACCAAAATCGACAGCCCAAACAACGGGATGAGAGGGTTGAATCCGAGCAGGTACAGCGCGGCGGACAGCGCGACCACCAAACCCAGCCGCCAGGTCTTCACGGCCGTAGGCCAGAGAGCGTAAATCGCCTGCACGATCACGGCGATGATGACGGGCTTGATTCCATACAAAATCGCGCCGACCTGGGGCGTGGCGCCGTAGCGCCCGTAGGCCCACGCCAGCATCAGAACTAGGAGCATCGCGGGCAGGATGAAAAGCGCGCCGGCAAGGACCAAGCCGAGGTGACCCGCCCGCGCGTAGCCTAGGTAGATGGCCAACTCTGTGGAGGTCGGGCCAGGGATCAGGTTGCTTGCTCCCAGAAGATCGAGGAACTGCTGTTCAGTGAGCCACTTCCGCCTTATTACAACCTCCCGCCGCATAAGTGCGATGTGCGCAGCGGGACCGCCAAAGGCAATCCAGCCCAGCTGAAAAAAGAGCGCCGCGACCTCCCGCAGAGCCTGCCGTTGCGCGGCAGGGGAGGGCGGCACGACCGGCTGAGCGTCAGACACCACTCCACCTCCGACCGGTTATTCGCTCGCCCGGCTCACTGACTCGTTTTCCCTGATTGCCGAAGTCCTGTCCACCCGTACTTCCAACGTGCTGCGGACTCCCGGCAAGGTGTCACTTACAACTCGCTGGGGTTGTGACGGCCAAGAGACGACGGTGCTGTACCCTGTCCTGCGCAGGATCTTCCTATCGCGAGTTTTTGGGACATATTCTGTGCGCGCTGACCCCAAGGAGTGTTAGTCCAGCACGATGGGCGGCCGAGTCCCGGCCCCCGCCAACTTCACGCCCATCTGCGCGTAGCGGGCGGCGTATTTGCGAATGTATGCCCCAAGCCGAGTAGGGCGATCAAAGGGGAACGGCCCGCGTGGGGGGTGATGCGTCGCGGCGGAACGCACCCAGGCGTCTTGGATTTCCTTCAACGCCTCACGGAGGTCGATCGTGCGCTTGTGCTTAGCGGACTGGAGCCAGACATCGATCGCCTCCCGCATCGGGTCCGGCCCCTCCTCATCTCGGAACGCGCGGGGGCGACTGAGATCGAATACGAGCCAGTTGCGCTTATGGTCATGGATCCCCACAAATCGGGCGCGCTCGACCAGGCCGACTTTGCGCAAGGCCACGTTCGCCCACGCCAGCACGACGGCGGGCCAGCGACGCTTGTAGTGACGCCCCGAGGGATAGATGTGAATCGCATCCGCCGCCGAGTCCGGCGCCGGCTGGATCACCAGGTAGCGATGGGAGTCCTTCTCTGCCAGATACAACCGGATCGCGCGGACGGGCTTCTTCGGACTCAGCAAGCCCACGGCAGCGACGTTGAGCATCAGCCGACCGGTCCCGAACAGCACAAGCTCAGGCAGATTGCGAGGTCGACCGACCCGTCCGCCCCCCAGTGGGGTCAACTCCTCCTCACGAAACGAGGGGACTTTGGGCGCGACGAGTGCCCGTGCACCCGCCGCTCGACTCTGGCGTGTTGGCATCTGTGCCCTCCGTGACCTAGACGTCCGACTACTCTGTAGCATACGGCATTTTTGAGAGGCTATGTATTACATGCAATCTAGGTAGTATTTGAGAGCGGGGGGTCGCGGAGTGGTCAGACGATCCGGGAGGACTCTTCCATGAGTACATCTCACTCGGTCACCGGCGAGCTCGACATCCTGATGACCTATCTGCCGAATGCGGTGCGCCGGCTCATCGATCCTCCGCTTCGCGATCGGTTGACCGAGGTGGTCCTGGACCTGGGCCGCCCGGTCCAGTTTCGGCTGCCGCGCGACATCCTTGTGCAGTCCTATGTGGTGGGCGTAGAGGATCTTGAGTACGTCGTCCAGCGGGTGGGCGCGTTCCGTGCCGACAATCGGGTTGGGGTCGAGGGCACCCTGCACCGCATCAGCGCAATTCGCAACCGGTACCAAGACCTCGTCGGTGTCACAATCCGAATTGGCCGCCACCTCCCGGGGACCGCCAATCCCCTCCGCCCGTGGCTAGAGCGCCAGGAGAACCTGCTCATCCTCGGGCCCCCAGGCAGCGGCAAAACGACGCTTCAGCGGGACGTGGCCCGCCTCGCCTCAGTCGACCTCCGCCGACGGGTAATCGTCGTGGACACCAGCAACGAGATCGGCGGCGATGGCAACATCCCGCATCCGGCCATCGGCAGCGCCCGCCGCATCCAGGTCCCCAATCGGGCTGACCAGTACCGTCTGTTGCTGGAGGCGGTCCAGAATCACTCGCCAGACCTCATCGTGATCGACGAGATCAGTACCCAGGAGGACGCGGCGGCGGTCGCCTCGATCGCAGAACGCGGGGTGCAACTTGTCGCCACAGCGCACGGGCGCACACTGCGGAGTTTGGTCAAGAACGCCGAACTCAGCCTCCTGGTAGGCGGAGTCCACACCGTCGTCTCCGCCGCAGTTCGCCCCGATGTCGATACCAGCGCAGGAAGGCCCGATATCAGACGGACCCGGATCCGTGAACGCGGCGGAGACCCGCCGTTTCCGTCGGTGGTCGAACTCATGACTGATGGCGACCGGACGCTACGCGTCTCGGATACAGCGAGCGCCGTCGACGCACTGCACGATGGTCGTGACCCTCCCAGCCCGGTCTTTCTAACCGCCTCCCTCGGCCGGACCCTGGACGAGATCTTCTCAGACTCGGCCACCGTCCATCGCTATGGGGATCGGGTTGATTGGTATCGTGAGTTGCTCGATAAGCGCACTCGCAGTCTGCCCGCGCCGCCGCGCGCCGACCCGCCGGGCGATCTGCGCTAACAAGCTCCCAATCGCGGCGGGAAGACAGGACATCATGCGGGAATCGTCCCTCTCAAGGCCCGGGGTCTGGCTGTCCGTCTTGGGATTTGTACGATCGCGCACGTGACGAATTCGAAGGAACCCTAGCACGGCCGATATCGTACACAACAACAGGACATCAAAATGCTCACGAGGAGGCAGGATCAAATGCGAAGGATCCGCATGATCGCCGCAATGAGTCTCTTCGTCTTGGCCATCACCTCGACGGGACTCGCCGCACCTGCGAATAAGCAGCGCACGGTGACCTACGAACCGGGCCAACAGTTCTGCCCCGCAAGGGTGCTGGTCGTCGGCAAGGTGGTCGTCCAGCCGGGCCGCTGCTACACGTTACTCGTCTTGCGCGACAACCGCGGGACGTTTCTGGTGTTCGCCTCCCCGGAGGCGAAGATCCCGCCCGGGCAGTTGGTGAGGCTCACCACGCCGGCCGGCGCAAAGCTGCGGGGCCATATCTTCTACCTCGTCCCCATCGTTCCGACCGTGGCCATCGTTCCCGTCGGCACCATCACCAACATCAGGGTGAGGAGCGAAGACGAAGGACCGCGGCTGTCCCTGACGATCATCGGCACACCGTCCCCCAACCTCGTCGTCATCTTCACGGTCCGCCAGTAGCACGAGTTCCCCGAGACACGCGCTGTCCGCACTTCTGCGCGGGCGGCGCGTGTCTCGTAACCCGACCTCATCCGCCGAATGAGTTGATAATTTACTGATAGTTATGCTAGGATGGCGGATGAGGAGACCCCTCCTCCCCCTTTGTAGGGCTGTCCACCATGATCCGGGGCGTGCTGCGGCTCGCCCCGACTCGTGGGGCTGCCCGCGGCCGCCCTCCCGCGGGAGGGTATCGTGCCAGAGCACCTTGATAAGCACCGTCCGACCCCGATGGCCACCACCATCCGCTTGGTGTTGTCACTCTCGGGCAGATCCGCCGATCCAGTCGACCGTTCAGATCCGGGCTTCGTCGCTTGGGCCACGCCGCTCGTTGATGCAGTCGCTCAACGAGTCGTCGTCCCGCCCCATATGGATAGAGGCGACCTCCGCCAAGAGATCTGGCTGGGCGTCGTTCAGGCGCTGAGGACGTACGATCCGGCGCGCGGGCCCTTGCGGCATTGGGTGGCGCGCTGGGCCCTGCAGCACGCGTATGGCGCTCTGCGCTGGGCTCATCGCCACGAAGCCGAGGCGGAAGCGGCAGAGATCGGCGAGGTCGAGGCCTTGCTGGAGGATCTCAGCGCCAGTCCCGAGGACCGACTGTTCCGCCGCGGGCCACGTGCACGGCTGGCCGCTCATGCCGCCCGCTTGGCCCAATCGGCCAGCGCTGCGGCGCAAGCCCTGCTCCGTGCGCGCCTCGCCAATGGTAACAGTCCAGCCGCTGAGGACCAGCTCGCGTCAGCAGGGTTCACCCCCGACCAGGTGGAGCGTGCGCACACGGAACTTCGCACACTGGGGGTCGCAGCAATGCGTCAGGTCATTAGTGAGAACCGCCTGGTATTTGGATTACGGAGGCCGTGATCTTCTGGGGGAGGAGCCGGCCTCCTCGCCTTTTCGCCGCCCTGCTGGACTGACAGCAGCTGTAGATCGCCTAACTCCGCCAAGCACCACTGCCCCCGAGTCGCTAGGAGAGGTGTTCACATTCCCCAGTGGAACTCTCAGATTGGAATTTCCCCTGCTTCGAGCTTGCGAAAGGAGGTGGAGAATCGACGGGATGTTCTTTGACCCCGCGTCAACTAGCACGGCGCTGGCAAGGTCCACCAGAAATCGGGGTATGAGGAGGCGGTAACATGAAAGTGAAGACCCTACTGATCTGGTCAGTGTGTCTTGTGGTGGCGTTGTCCACGATGACCCTCACAGCCCGCAGCCAGGCCTACTCCCGGCTGACGGTGATCTCGCTCCCGAATGTGCCCCCTCCCACAGGCAGTTTCAGCTATGACATCGGGTGGGTTGACTCATCTGCTCACCGCTACTACGTGGCGGATCGCACCAACAAAGGAATCGATGTCGTCGATACCGCGAGCAATACCTACCTGACGACGCTCGCCGCGGGCAAGTTCCAAGGGTTTACCGGAAACCCCGACACGTCCGGACCCGATGGAGTCCTCCTCGTGCCTGAGGATCATCAGCTGTGGGTCGGCGATGCCCACAGCCTGGTGAAAGTTGTCGACGCGGCCTCCGGTGAAGTGGTGGCCACCATCTCGACGGGCGGGGAGAACCGCGCCGATGAACTCGCCTACGATCCGCAAGACCATCTCATTCTGATCGCCAACGATGCGGATGACCCTCCGTTCCTCACATTCATCTCCACAACGACGCGAACCGTTGTGGGGAAGATCGTGTACCCTCAAGCGACGAACGGCCTCGAGCAACCGGTCTGGAATCCGGCCAACGACATGTTCTATCAGGCGGTCCCGTCGACCAAAGCGAATCCGGGGGGAGAAATCGACCGGATTGACCCCAAGACGATGAAGCTCGCCGCGATTTACGCCGTCAAGGACTGCATGCCGGCGGGGTTGACCCTCGGGCCCCAGCAGCACCTGCTGCTAGGCTGCAGCGGTGATGCGATCGCAGAAGGCGCGCACGCCCAAACGCTCATCATGGACGCGACGGACGGATTCATCGTCGCGACGATCACCGAGGTCGGAGGAACGGACCAGGTCTGGTACAACCCCGGTGACAACCGCTACTACCTGGCGTCACGACTCATGACCTCCACCGGGATGAAAGGCGGCACGGCGACTCCCGTCTTGGGGATCATCGACGCGGCGACCAACCAGTGGATCGCCAACGTCCCCACCGGCACCAATGCTCACTCGGTCGCCGCGGACTCGGGGAATAATCGCGTGTTCGTGCCCATCCCGCAAGGCATCGCCGTCTTCGCACGATAGACCTCCAACACACCATCCTGCGTCGGGGAGGCCGTTTACGCCTCCCCGACGGCATTTCTCGCTAGCCCCGGCGCGCGGAGGGCATCGACTTGGCTTAGGGTCCCAGCAGGGGATCTGGACACTAGCATTATTGACAATTTATTGACAGCATGGTATGCTGCACGGACACCTGACCTCTTTTCTCTCCGCCTAACTACACCCCCGCGCGAGCCCCCGGGGCAGGGCCGCATGGATCGGAGACTCACATGGCTCGTCGCGTCCTCGCCACTGTCCTGCTCGGCCTCGCCGTCCCGGGGCTGGCGGTGGTGCTACCACCTTTGGGGACACCCGGTACACTGAGCCTGATTGACGATGAGCACGTCGAGATCAGCTATGACGACCACGACGAGATGTTGATCCCGGCCACCTTTGTGCAGACGCTGGCAGCGGTCGCCCTGGCCGCGAGCATCCCGCCCAGCCCCCTCAACCCGTGGATGGTCGACAATGGTCTGCATGCCCTGGGCATCCCGCACAAGGATTACCGGAGCTGCTGGCCACATGACGGGGCAATCCTGCTTGCGCCAACCGCTCCAATAGGCGCAGTCGACGCGGCGCTCGCGGCGGCGAGTGACTATTACGATCCCGCCCGCCAGGCCCGCGAGTTTGAAGCAGCGTATTGGCACCACTTGTTCACCTCGCGGGACCAGAGTAGTGGCTCCATTTTGGGATGGCCTGGCGATCCGACGATGGAGTCTCTGAAAGAAACGATTGTCGGCAGCGTGCCGTTTCCGTTTAACCTGGACTCGATGGAGACTTACGCCCGGCGCGGAATCATTCCGCTGCTGCAGCTGCGTGGGGAAGACGTGCCCATCTGCTTCATATTTTGCGTCTGGTTTCCCAAGTGTATGGTGACGATTGTACCCACGGCCGAAGGCTACGGGATCCGCGGCCTCCGGTAAGGCACTGGGGGGACGGAACGGGTGAGTCACGACGAGGACTGGCCTGCGGACGGCCCGGGCCATGCGCGCTATGTGGATGTGCTAGCTCACACTTTACGCGAGATGGCCGTGCCGGTGGTGCTCCCTGATCCACAAACCTGGGGGCCTGACGACGTAGACCAAGACCCGCTGAGTCCCGAAAGCCTAGGTGCTCAAACTGGCCGTCTGTTGAAACTCATTAAGCGCGCTAAAGATCAGAAAGATGTCTCACTACTGCATTCACTGCGCCGCGAGCTCCTTCTCACCCGCTGGGCTCTCGTAAAAGTCACACCCGGCGCCCTCGCGGGGCGCGGCAGAGAAGCGAGCGGGCTGAGCGGGCAAGACTCGAGGCGCGACTCGTCTGATCAGAGGGTTGGGCTCCAACACCCAGCCGGCGGTCCGAAGCGAGCTCGGCCTGCGAGCCCAATACCGCCACCCCGCCCTGAACCAAGGCCCTAGGGGGTGATAACTGAGCGAGCGGGGAGGCCGAGGCGGAGCTGGTGTTGCGCGCCGGAACCAAACGTCCCCAACTTCCACTCTAAGACGAGTCCGCTTTCTGGAGAACCGAGGGCAATGACTCCGTACTCGACGTCATTTGTCTGCAGCCGCCCAAGGCGGCCAGAGGGCGACACCCGGTTAATACTAAACGCGAGCCGATGTCCGTCGCGATCCAAAATCCGAAGCCGCAGAACATCAGTCAGCAGGGTCTCTGGGCCGTGATTTTCCAACGTGTAGTAGAAGAAGATCTGCCCATCGATCACACGCGGAGCAATGGCCATCGCCACCTGGGAGAGAACCAACTGGTCGGGAGGATTGGTGACCGACGGCGTCACGTCAGATTTGTCCGGGGCCGGTTGGCTGCTGACGATCCGACGTTCACCCGGATGACCCCCGACACCGACCGACGACCGGTCCGCAGCAGGTGCTCCCGCTTGTACCTCCGTCACATTGGACCCATCAGGGTCCGGCCGGTTCGCCGCTCGACGGGACTCCTCGCGTCCGACGGGACCCGCATCCTTAACGACGATGAGGCGCGCGTCCTTGCTATCCTGGCGCACGACCATGAGCCACTGGGTGTAGCGGCTTGCCTGCCAAATGAACGCATTCGTGGTCCCCGACGAGGCCGTTGCCTTGAGCAGGACATCGGGTCCTTTGACGGTGACGCTCACGATGGTGGGGTCGCCGACAGCCACCATGCTGACATCCCCCATCTCAAAGTGGATCAAGGTCAGTTGCTTGCTGGAAATGCCCACTTCTTCGGCCCGCACGGTCAGATCCGACAGGACGACGATCCGGACGGCAGACCCAGCGTCAATGGGCAGAGGCACTCCTAGCCCGCTCATCATCACGAGTCCGGCGAGAAGTGCGAGGTCAACTCGTTTCATCGTGGATGAGTCTCCTTTCGCGGCGGCACTGCCATCCAGAGGACGCCCATCTGGGTGAAGGTGCGATCCATCCAGCGGGAGCTGGGAGAGCTAAAGAAGACGTGGGAGGCGATTCCTTCTGGGGCGGTCTCCTGGCTGCACCTGCAGTCTACAGCAGCATCAATAAAATGTCAATTAATGCTGCCCAGACTCACCGTTACGGTGACCAACGTCCCTGCGCGGATCCCCTTGAGGTTGACATCGGTGGGCCACGTTCGGGGACAGCACACGCAGGCGTTCGCAAACTGACAGGCGTCGGGAACCTGCGAACGGAAGGTGCGCGGTCCTACAGGTACTTCAGGGGGTCGAGCGGCCGGCCGTGGACACGGATCTCAAACAACAGATGAGGACCCGTGCTGAACCCCGTGTTGCCGACATAACCGATCAGATCTCCGGGGTAGAGCTGTTGGCCCACGCGGACGGCAATCTGCGAAAGGTGAGAGTATGACGTCGTCAGCCCATCTCCGTGATCGACCCGGACGAGCTTTCCATACCCTCCCTCCCAATCAGCGGCGATAACTGTGCCAGCTCGAGCACTCACGACGGGAGTTCCCAACGGCGCCCCGATATCGATGCCCGTGTGCATCTCCTGAGTACCAAACACGGGGTGTCGCCGAAACCCAAATCCCGACGTAACACGCCCCCGCGCCGGCCACATAAAGACGTTGGCCAGGCTTATGCTCGGTCGCCGAGGGCGGGGTATGACACCGCCGGCCACCCCAACGGTGTGGATCGGAATCACGAGCCGCTCGCCGGGGAAGATCAGGTTGTCATTCGGGAGAGAGTTGGCTTCGACGATCGCGTCAACTGACACGCCGTAGGCCTGGGCAATATCCCACAATGTCTCCCCATCACCCACAATACGGGAGATCGGGTGGCCTGGGTGCAAGGCCATCACCGCAGGGACCGGGGGAGCAGACGACGTGGATGCCGGGACGGCGGCCTCCGCGCGGCCGGGAATCACCAACCGCTGACCAATGGCCAACAGAGGAGCCCGGGGCACGTCGTTGGCCGCCTGCAGCGCCTCAACGGTCACTTTATGCTGTTCGGCGATGGCCCATAGGGTCTGTCCGGCTTGCACAACGATGAACGCTTCGGTGGAGGTGAGGGGGACGGTCATCGCGTCGGAGGCGGCCGGTGAACTCCAGAACAGGGCGTGCTGAATCAGTTGGGGCGGGGCCTCGGGAACGGACGGAACCGTCGACGCGGACACCAGCATCTGCGTGGCTCGGGTCTGTGCTTCAGCCGTTGCGAGGAAGGGCGGAACCACCGGAGCAGGTAGAGTACCGTCGAGGTCTGTGGCCCCATATCCAGGGATGGTGAGGAGACCCGCAACCAAAAGCCCTCCCCAGCACTGCCGCGCCGTCGGTCGCATCCCCTCACCCGTATCGCAAGCGTGGTGTGGCAAAGCGTGATCGAGGTGTGTTGAAAGGTGGGATGGATTTCTTCGAAAAATCTTCTTCTGATTTCGCCTCGAAGCGACAAATCCCTGCCCGAAAGAAAGTGTTTAGCCGAGAGGAGCGTGCCGGGATCTAAGCGCGGACGCGGGTCCGTCGCATTCACACGACGATACACCCTGAATTGTGAACCTTGGGGCTAAGAGGAAGCGACCGCGCGCGTACCAAGAGCGGAGAGGGTCACGTCCTTGCGGACGAGTTGCACGAAGATCTTTGTGATGCGCGAGTCAAAGTGCGACCCGGCATCTCGCTCCAAGCGCTCGAGGGCGACCTGCACGGGCATGCCTTTGCGGTAGGGACGGTCGCTCGTCATGGCCTCAAACGCGTCCACCACGGCCACGATCCGCGACATCAACGGAATATTCTCACCTGACAATCCCTGCGGATACCCATTGCCGTCCCAACGCTCGTGACTGTGCCGCACCGCCAGTTTGACGCGATCGGAGAGCGGCGCCTTGAGGAGAATCTGAAAGCCGCGCTCGGCATGATTGCGCATGATCACGAGCTCATCGGGATTGAGGGGACCCGCCTTCTGGATGATCGCATCGGGCAGACCGATTTTCCCCAGGTCGTGCAGGCGCCCACTCATCCGCACGTCGTCGAGCATCTCTGCAGGAAGTTTCAGCGCGCGCGCGACGTACACGGCAAGATCCGCCACTTTGGAGGAGTGGTCGCCAGTGTAGGTGTCCTTCGCGTCGATCGCACTGGCCAGCGACAGAAAGGTCCCTATGGATGCTGCTTTGAGATCGGCCTTCTGCTTTTCTAACTGTTGTGACCCTCGATCGACGAGCGCGAAGATTGCCACGTATAGGAAGAAGAATCCCAGCGGCACGGTCGTGCGTACTCTCCAGCGGATGTCGTCCAGCCGGTGAGCCAGATCGTAGAAGATTTCGAAGACGGCGATGGGCTTGGTCTCCCCCTCGATCGTGAGGGGAACAAAGAACCGCACCAACCCGGCCGCGGCTTGGTCCACCCGTCCTTGGCGCTCGGCGAAAACGGCGTAGCCGTTTTGTGCTGACAGGCTGACGCCGGTCGTCTGCACTGATTCAGAGACGTTGCTGTACAGCAATCGCCCGTCAGCTCGCCACAACCGCACCCGCACCGCCCGATTCAGGCCTCCTTGGGCTCGAAAGACCGTATCGAGGAATGCGCGCTGTTGGGGGGAAAGCGTCCGGCCAAAGTCATTGGATTCTAGCTGCGGGGCGATCGCCCGCAATACCTGTTCCGCCCCCACCTTGGCTTCGTCTTCGATGGCAAGGCGTTCAATCCAGCGAAGCATCGCCTCCGAGAACACGAAGGCCAAGGCGACGGTGATGACGGCGCTGAGGATGGTGTACCGTTGTATCAGTGATAGCTTGTTCCACAGTCGGATCATGTCGGGGACAACATTCCCTCCGTGTCCCGGCGGTCAGTCCTGCCTGAAAGGCCTCGATTGGGCGCAGAGAGGGCAAGTAATAAGCGGGCGGGGTGGCATGGTTTTTGCTCTGTAACTCGGTTACTTAGCCCTTCCCTCTATGCTAGGGACTTGCTAGACTCATCGTACCGGAGGTGCTTAAAGTGAAGCGGAAGCTCCTCATTCCCCTTTTGGTGGTTGCGGCGGCTGGGTTCTTTTGGGCAGTTGGGCCGTCTGTCTCCCTCAGCTTCCTGCTTCGCAGCCCGATCGCCCTTCTCCGCGAGCTGGCGTCGCTCATGTGGCCGACCAGTGCCGTCGACAGCACCGGGCCTAACGCGTCGATCTTCACGCTCCGACGGACTCAGCTCCTTCTAGAGAGTGCGGCACTGAACCTAGCGGGGGCGGGCGCGAGGGTAGCGCCGCGAGCGACGACGGGCAGCACGAACGTCCTCAGCCCGACGAACGTCCTCAACTCGCCGAGCGTCCTTAACCCACTGACGCCACCGATTGGATCCACAGTCCAAGACACTCTCGTTCCGATTGTCGACCAGGTCGTGTCACCTGGGACTGTTACCGACATCCTGCCCACAATCACAGCGCCCAGTGTTCCCTCGGTACCCAGCGTGACGGTGCCTGACGTTCCCTCGGTACCCAGCGTGACGGTGCCTAGCGTTCCCTCGACACCTAGCGTGACGGCGCCCAGCGTTCCCTCGACACCTAGCGTGTCGGTCCCCAGTACCCCGACGCCGAGTCCCCCATCCGGGGGCGCACCCAGTGTCGGCGGGGGCGGCGGACCCAGTGTCGGTGGGGGCGGCATCGGCATCAAGCTGCCTTAGCCCCTATCCTCTGGCGTTCGCCAGTCGTGGCCGATTTTACGGGACAACAGTCTCACACGTCGTCGTGCCCATACTCATGCGCAGATTCCGCGCCACATCGCCGAGGTTGCGCCCTATCCTAAAGAGACCGACTCGCCAATAACCATGGACTAGCCGCCACCACCGTCTGAGATCCTATACCTCCGGCCGTTACAATCTCTCCAGTTTGGATGCAAACTGGATTGTCCGCGCGAAGTGACGGCGTCTACGATCGAGGACTGAGCCTTGCCGCCCGCACCCCCAACATCAGCCCCTGCTCTTAGCCCTCGCTGTCAGCCTCGCTGTTGGCGAACATCGTATTCACCGGTTGTGCGTCTTCCGACACCGAAGAGCTTGATGAGCACGACGCCGGCGATGAACCCCCCGATATGAGCGAAGTACGCGACCCCGCCCGTCGTGGCCGCGATGCTCCCGACACCGCCGATGAGTTGGAGGGCGAACCAAATCCCGATTAACACCCCGGCACTGATGCGTGTGTGAGCGATCCAAAATGGCACGAGGATGGCGACCAAGATCCTGTCGTGCGGGAACTCGACCAGGAACGCACCCAGGACGCCAGCGATCGCGCCGCTTGCGCCCAGATTCGGGATTGTCGAAGCCGGATTGACCGCGATCTGCAAGGCACCGGCCGCCAGTCCGCAGACGAAGTAGAACAACACGAAGCGGATAGAGCCGAGGTAGTTCGCTTCCAGCTCGTCACCGAACACCCACAGGTACACCATGTTGCCGAGGATGTGGAAGATGTTGGCGTGGAGAAGCATCGACGTGAACAGGGTTTCGAGATGTACCCCCTGGACAATCTCAGCAGGCTTCATCGAGTACCGCAGAACGAAGCTATCCCCCAATCTCAGCTCAAGGAGGAAGACGAAAGCGTTGGCCGCGACAAGGGTAAGGAGGGCGATCGGAAACCTGCTTAGCGCGCGGGATTCATCGCGTTGTGGAAAGAGCATCGCCGCACCTTCCCCGTGGGGCCCACTCTGCTCCCACGAATCCCCGCGAATGTGTCACAACGCTAGCTGAACCAGACCGAAAGTGCAAAACGCCTGAGGGAGGACTTCCCAACACGCGAGGAGTCAAACCACCCGGCGTGGCGAGGCGTTCCGCCACGTCGGGTGGGTGTTTTCACGGCCGCACCGCGGCGAAGGACATCGTCAGTGGAACCGTGGCCATCGACTGCTCCACCTTCCTAACAGGTAAGGATGTAGTGCGTAATCGCCACGCAGTTCGTGTTGGAAGGGTCGGCCTCCTCTCAAAAACTATTGCGGGGGTCCTGGTCTTTTGGCTCGTGACCATCGGCACCTCCACTTCTTGCAGCGTCATTCTCCACACTGTTACCACGCCCGCATCAAGTCGGGTCAAGTGGTGAAATTATCTCTGTGCTTTCAAGGGACTCGTCCAACATGACCAGAGACGAGGGGACTAGCTTAGCGCACAAATAGGATAATGAAGTAACCGACGAGCAAGACCAAGCCGAGTGGGACGCCGAAGCGGGCCCAGGTGCGGCTGCGGATCGTCAACTTGTTGGCTGCAATGATATTGGGGATGTTGCCCGGAATCAACATTCCCCCACTGATGAGCAACCCCATGAGCACCGCCCGCACTTGCAGCGTGCTCATCTGCGTGCTGACCTCCGCCGCCGTTAGCGTCGCATTGTCCAGAATGGCGGAGACCATGTTGATCCAGTATAGGATGCGCGCGTCCAGCTGAATCACAAACCGGTCGATGACCGGTTTGAATCCTTCTCCCAACAGCGTCAACGCCATCACAAACAGGTAGACGCGCAGTGCCCGCACGATTACGTCGCGGTACGTCTCTTCGGACGGTGCTTCGGCCAGCGTGTCCGCTCCATAGCGCAGCGGCTGAAAGGCGATCCAGACACCCAGCAGCAGAATCCCCGGAATCACCCAGGGGCCCAGCAGGCGCATGAGGAACCAGAAGTTCTCGTTCAATTTGGAGGTGGCAATCGTGGACAGCGGTTCGCCGATGGGCGTCAATGCTGAGCCTAGCCCGATGGCCATGCAGGCGATAACCACCAGCCGCGACTCATCCTCCTTCGCGAACCGGAGGGCGCTGATCAGTTCCACCAGCACCAACGAGGCAATGATGACTGTGATGACGCTGCTCAACAAGGCCAGAGCCGCGATCAACACCGCGAGCATGATCCGCATCGGAACGACAAGCCGCAGCCTCGCCAGTCCCATTCCGATATGTCGGCGGGTCCACTTGAACACCAGGCCGAACGCGAAGACTGCCAGCGTGATGGGGACGGGGTGCGTCAGCGCCGCACGGAGCAGGTGGCTGGAGATCACGCCGGCCGCCAGTGCCGACAGTGCCCCCATGACGAACAAAAACGCCTCCAGGTTCTGCTCGATCCTCTGAGAAGTAAGGGGGAGAACCAGGACCAGCACGAGGATAACGAACTCGGCGAGAATTACAGGGTCCACAACGGCCCCATTATGGCGAATTTGTGAGGGGGTAAACAGTGCACCCTCGCGGGCGACGGCTGAAGGATGGCTCAGGCAAATTTCATCGGACGGCCTCGGCGGGCCGTCCTGCAGCCCTGCGCCTCCTGTTCATAGCCGCGGTCACAATCGGGAGGAAGAAGAGCGCGGCTGCCAGCAGAAGCAGCGCCAGGGACGTAGGCCTCGTCAAAAGGATGCTGAGGCTGCCGTGGGACATGATGAGGCTACGGCGGAGGGCAGCCTCGGTATCGTCGCCCAGGACGATGGCCACCACCAGGGGGGCCAGCGGGTAGTCCAATTTCTTGAACAGGAAGCCGATCAACCCAAACAGCATGACCATCCACATCGTGAACTGAGCGTTGTTCTCTGTATAGCCACCGATGAAGCACAGCAGGGCGATTAGAGGCACCTGGATGGTGAAGGGAATCCGGAGGATCTGGGTCCAGAGCGGGATAGCAAAGAGGTTGAGTATCACCGAGAGGATCACCGCAATGTACATGCTGGCGATGAACCCCCAGACCACTTCGGGATGGTCCCGCATCAACAGCGGTCCGGGCTGCAAGCCCCAGATGAGGAGCGCACCAAGGATCACTGCCGCCGTGGGCGAGCCGGGGACGCCGACGGTCACCATCGGCAGCAGCGCGCCCACCTCGGCGGCGGACGCGGCGGACTCCGGCGCCACGACGCCTTCGAGAATCCCCGTGCCAAATTTTTCTGGATGCTTGGAAAAGCGCTTGGCCAGTCCGTATCCCACGAAGGACGCGGGCGTCGCTCCGGTACCCGGGAGCACCCCGATCCAGAAGCCGCTCACGGTAGAGCGGATGAACGTCTTCCAGTAGGCGCGCATTTCCTTCAGCGCGGCGAATACATTCGTCCAGCTGACCCGGGCGGCCACCGCACCCTTGGTCATGATGTTCTCTTCGGCGGCCCGCAACAGTTCCCCGATGCCAAACGCCCCGACCACGACAACTAAGAACTTGATGCCGGCGAGCAGTAGGTAACTGCCAAATAGCAGCCGCGGCACCCCGGTGATCGTGTCGGTACCGATGGCCGCGATGACGAGTCCAAACAGGACCGACATCACGCTCTTGACCACGCTGGCCCCGCCCAGTCCGATGAGAGCGGCGTAGGCGAGGACGAGCACAGAAAAATACTCTGGGGGCCCCCAGGTCAGCGCATAATCTGCAAGCGGCCGGGCGAATAGCGTGAACAGGATGATGCAAACTGTCCCCGCAATGAATGCCGATAACGCTGAGCCCGCCAGGGCTTGAGAGGCTAGGCCTTTCCTCGCCATGGGATAGCCGTCAAAGGCACTCGCCACGGCCATGGGCGTCCCGGGAATGTTGAACAGAATTGAGGTCACCGACCCCCCGTAAATCGCCCCCATGTACAGACCCGAAAGAAAGATAAGGCCCGTATGGGGTGGGAGCCGGAACACCACCGGCAAGAGGAGCGCGGCGCCCTGGGTTGGTCCCAGGGCCGGGATCACGCCGATGATCGTCCCGGCAATCACGCCGGCGATCCCGGCAATGATGTTTTCTGGCTGAACAGCGACGCTGAATCCGAACAACAGATCGTGCAACGCCCCCGACATCACCGCGCTCCAGCGTCAGTCAGATCTAAAAGAATGGGACGATGCTGTAAATGCCTCGAGGCAGCAGAATCGCGAGCACGCGCTCGAACAGGTAGAAGCTGCCGAAGGAAACCACCACGCTTAACACAACCGATGCGAGCCAGCTGTGGCGTCCCACAAATCGGGTATACGCGAAGACGTACACGAGCGACGCCGTATAGAAGCCCACCACGTAGGTCAGAACCAGCATGCCGATCCCGGTCAGACTGACCTTCAGGACCGAGAGTAGGCCGGTCCGATTGTCGAAGAACGCGTGAGCGGAGCGCCCTTCGCCAATGAGAACTTGCCCCAGCACGACGGCGCCGCACACGCCCAGCGCAAGCCCGATCCAGTATGGAAAGAATCCCGATTGAGGCTGGCCCGCCGACCACCCCGACCCGACCGCTCTCGCCTGCACGACTACGGCGAGCGCAAATACGAGGAATCCTGTCGCGGTGAGAATCTCCGCTCTTCGCACCGTCGCCCCCGCCACCTACCTACCGTTTACTGATGGGGCTCAGCAGGCCACCCTTGATCATGAGATCTCTGTGTAGGGTATTGGCCTCCTCGAGCCATCTCACAAACGGTGGCCCCGTCATGAACTGGCCTTTCAACGCGTTGTCGTCGATGTACTTCTGCCAGTCGGCTGACTGCGTCACGCGCTGCAGCAGGTTGATGTAATAGTCCTGAGCTTCCTTGGGAATCCCAGGCGCCGCAAAGATGCCGCGCAGCATGAGGTAGGATACGTCCTTGCCGGTGGCTTCCTTGATCGTAGGGATGCCCTTCCAATCAGGCAGGTCGATCCGCTGATTGTAGAGCACGGCCAGGGGCCGCACGCGGCCCGCCTTCCAGTGCCCGACGCACTCGGAGGGATTGTTGACGGTGGAGTTGATCTGCTTGCCCACTAGGGTCGCGCACACCTGCCCGCCGCCTGACAGAGGCAGGTACGTGAACTTAACCCCGAAGGCCTGCTCGATCTGGATGGTTAGGATCTGGTCCTCCTGCGCGGACCCCGTCCCGCCCATGATGAACTCGCCGGGCTTCTGCCGCACAGCATCCAGATAGTCCTGGGCGGTCTTGTATGGCGTGTCCGCATGGACCCATAGAATAAAGTAGTCCAGCGCCATCATCGCTACCGGTGTCAACTGGTCCCACTTGAACGGGATCCCGGTGTTCATCGGCGTCGTAAACAGGCTGGACAGCGTAATCAGGATCACGTGCGGGTTGCCCCGCTGGAACTTCGTGTACAGAAACCCCTCGGCACCCGCCCCGCCTGACTTGTTGACCACGAGGAAGTTCTGCGAGGCCAGGTTGTTCTTCTGCAGGACGGCCGAGATGAAGCGGGCCATCAGATCGGCGCCGCCCCCGGTCCCGGCCGGGACGACAAATTCTACAGGTCGCGTAGGCTCCCACGAAGGCGCGCCGGCGGCCGGCAGGGCAAGCAGGACCGTGGCCCCCAGACCCAAGACAGCGGTTGACCTCAGCCATCCGACCATGCTCGTCCCCCCATTTCTCTCGGTTACTGCATTGAGACGCTTGGCAGGCGGAAGATTGAACTTCTTCCCTATCTTGGCTGGGATTTCCATTTTGGGCTCGCGAACACCTTCCATTAGAGAGTTCCAGCCCGGTTCCCTGGTTTTCAGTCCAGACCGCGCCCGGCGAGCCCCAGAAGGGTCCATTCTGGCTCTCCCGAGAACCCCAAAACCCAGACCGGCCGTTCTTTCAGACGATCTTTCAGACACCGCTCCGTCCCCAGCCTCCGTTCTGCCCGATTTGGTTGCGACTAGAGTTTCCGTTACCCCGCTGGCAATGACAGCGCCACAATCCGCCGCAGCATCGCCCCGAACAAGCCCGGCTTCAGGTGCCCTTCGGCCAACCTCCACTTCGGTTCTCGGTCCTTGCAATGTCCTATCTGCTAAATGTTGCCACGCCTGCATGAGCTCGGGGTCAAAAGGTGAAACCTTCCAGCGTACGCCGCACCTCTCACTGTCAGACTTGACATCGGCGGCGCCGGCAACGATCTTCTAATTGGCTGCATACGCCGAGCATGCGGACGAGGTGTGCTCAAGCGAGCTAGGATCGCGCTAGCAGAGTTCTGTGCGGACTGCAACAGATCGGTTGGTGGCCTCATCACAGACCACGATGCCTGAAGACGCCGCCGCATTTGTGGAGATTCAAGAACGGAGTTACGCCCGGGCGGGTCCGAGCATCCTCACCTCGTATCCTCACAGCCGCGCGATGGACGGTCCCCGCCTAGCCGCATTCCTCGAGGGTAAACGCTATGCAGTATGCGCGACCTCGAGGCAGGATGGGCGACCCCAGGCTTCCCCGGTGGCCTTTATCATCTGGAACGGATGTTTTTGGTTTGCCTCGGTGCGCGGAGCGCGTCTACGCAATCTCCGGGCACGGCCGTACGCGTCGATAGTCATCATGGACGGCGAGGGTCCTGCGCATCGCGCCGTGATTGCGGAGGGCCCAGCGGTGCTTCATGAGGTGCGCAGTACGGATCCTCTGCCGGAGGCGTTTCGCCGGCGATGGATGGACCGCCACGGCGCCGTGCCCTCGTGGGCCGCGGCGTTGATCGAGATCCGCCCTGATCGGCTCTTCTCCTACGACGCCACAATTGCAGCACCTCGCGAGGAAGCTTAGATCGTTAGGGCGCAGGGAGGCCCCGTCGTTGAGCCGAACGTGTGGTGTCACGATATCAGGACGGGCACGGAGGTGTTGGGCGTGAGTGTCGTCGGGGAACGCTCGAGGATGTACGTTGGTGGGGTGTGGGTGGATGCCACGGGCGGGAAGACGATGCGAGTCACCAACCCCGCCACGGGCGAACCGCTAGCCGAGCTGCCGGATGCCAGCCGCGAAGACGTATGGAAAGCATGCGACGAAGCGGCCCGGGCATTTCCAAAGTGGGCGGCGACGCCGGCGCTCGAGCGCGGGAAGATTCTGCGCCGCATCTTCGACTTAATGACCGAGCGCCGCGACGAACTGGCCAAGCTTGTCACGGAAGAAAACGGCAAACCGTTCGACGAAGCCAAACGCGAGGTGGCATTCGCCACCGGATACTTCAGCTGGTTTGCCGAGGAGGCGCGCCGCGTCTACGGCGAGCTCGTGCCTCCGCCTGTCCCCGGTAAGCGCCTTTGGGTGCTCCACCAGCCGATCGGGGTCGTCGCAGCCATCACACCGTGGAACTTCCCCGCCACCATGGTCACGCGTAAGATCGCGCCTGCGCTGGCAGCTGGCTGCCCCGTGGTGCTCAAACCGGCGAGCGCGACGCCCTTAACTGCTCTGGCCCTGGCCCGCATCTGTGAGACAGCCGGGTTGCCGGCAGGCGTCTTTAACGTGGTGACCGGCAAGAGCAGCGGCGTCATCGGCCAAGTCTTCCTGGACCATTCCGCCGTGCGCAAGATCGCGTTCACGGGATCCACGGAGGTCGGCAAGCGCTTGATGGCCGGCGCCAGTGCGCAGCTCAAACGCGTCTCGTTCGAACTCGGAGGCAACGCCCCGTTCATTGTCTTTGACGATGCCGACTTAGCGCCCGCCGCTGACGGCGCGGTAGGTATTAAGTTCTTGCGCGTCGCCGGTCAGTCGTGCATCTGCGCCAACCGCGTGTACGTGCACGAGAGCATCGCCCCGAAGTTCATCCCGATGTTCATCGAACGGGTCAATGCGCTCAAAGTGGCACCGGGGTTTGAGCCGGGCGCGCAGATTGGCCCGCTGATTAATAGCGAGATCCTCGAGAAGGTGGAAAACCTCGTGCAGAACGCCGTCAAAGACGGCGCGCGCGTGGCAGCGGGGGGCAAGCGGCTGACCAATGGCGTCTACAGTAAGGGTCTGTACTATGCCCCGACGGTGCTGACACAGGTGGCAGAAGAGATGGCGGTCGCCAAGGAGGAGATCTTCGGGCCGGTCGCGCCGGTGATGACCTTCAGTGATGAGGCAGATGTCATCGCCCGGGCCAACAACACGACCTTCGGACTCGCCTCGTACTTCTACACCCAGGACTTGCGCCGGGCCATCCGGGTCGCCGAGGCCCTGGAGTACGGCCTGGTCGGGGTCAACGACCCCACCGGATACACCCACGAGATCCCGTTTGGCGGGTTCAAGGAGAGCGGACTCGGGCGCGAAGGTGGCCGGCAGGGCATCGAGGAGTACATGGAGGTCAAATCCATCTCCATCGGAATGTGACCACGCCTCACGGAGTGCGAGGGCGGGAAGTGAGCCCGCCCTCGCTTATTTTCACCTGAAACCCACACTGAAGAGCGTGCGTCGAAGGGTACATCTAGTCTTCTAGGAACTTCTTGAGGGTCGCCAGCATCGTGGTCCAGTTTCTTTCCGAGTGCTCCCGCGCTTGCTCGGTCGGATTGTTGTCCTGGGTCAGCACGACACGGGTCTTGTCCCCCTCAGTTGACAGCTCGACGGCGACCGTATGATAATTCTCCGGCGTGTCGGGAACCCCGGACAGTGGGCTGAAGTGCGTATATTGGAGTGTGCGGTTCGGCTTGAGTTGAAGGATGACACCCTTATCCTGATAGGGGCGCCCTTGCCACTCGCCTTTCCAGATAATCGAACTCCCTTCTCTCCAGTCCGAGACGACGGTGGCCCCAAACATATACCGTTTTATCGCATCGGGATTCACAAGGGCATCCCAGACCTTGGAGATCGGGACGTTGACGGCGATGGACGCTTTGGCAACCTGACCTTTGGCCATACCGTGCCCTCCTTTTGTGCTAACGTCGAAGGGATCCCTGGCAGTCCGAAAAAGGAATGGAACGACTCACCTTCTCAAACCGGCATAGGAGTGACGCGTCATGCGTGTCGCCACATGATCACTAGCGCGGAGAGTAGGACTCAGCGGACGGTCAGCTGTGCCCGTGAGTGAGGGCGGTGTCATTCTCGTGGCGTTGTATGGCGCGCTACTCGGCGCACGCCACGCGCTCGAGCCCGACCACCTCGCCGCCGTCTCAACGATGGCGGCGCACGGGTCGTCCCGGTCCGATGTCCTCCGCGTGTCGGCGGCCTGGGGCGCGGGACATGCCTCCCTCATTCTCCTGGCGGGAATTCTCCTAACGTTCCTCGGCGTGAAGATGCCTCCGGCCCTAGAAGGGCGTGCGGACAAGGTCGTGGGGCTCGCATTGGTCGCCCTCGGCGCCTTGACACTTTCCAGCCTACGCCGGGACCGCATCCACCTGCACCGGCACACCCATGATGCGCAGCCGAGCCACGTGCACTTCCATCTTCACCCCCACGATGCCGGTCACGCGACGCATCCGCAGCCACCGGCCTGGCTCCGTAGGCCGCTAACGGCCTTTGCAATCGGCACGCTGCACGGGACTGCGGGAAGCGGTGCGGCGGTGGCCCTCGCGGTGCTCGTGGCACCCTCGCGTATGGCCGCGATCATCTATCTGCTCTCCTTTGGCCTGGGCAGCCTCGTCGGGATGGTAGCCGTTGGCGTGTTCGCCATGTGGCCCATTATCCGAATCTCATCCCGCGCCCACGTCGCTCGGCAACTTGTGCAAGCTGTGGCAGGGATGACGAGTGTCGTCGTCGGGGTCCTCTTGGCAGCAAACCTCCTGTGAGTCCAGCCGGGGTGGACCGGGGGGAACGTGCTGCGGCAATGGCCCGCTTAACCGCGCTGGCTGGCTGTTCGCAGTCTGCCGAGCACCGCGCACGAGGTCACGCGCTCGCTTTACAGACAGCCTCGCCAGGGCACACACGCGAGATCAGCGCTGCGCGCCCCCTCACTCCGCAGGACAGTCCACATTCGTGTATCCCGACCGAAAGGCGCTGACGGCGCCCTTCTCCACGTCATACGTGTGCCGCCAGGTACACCCCAAATCGTTCCCGAGCAGGTGAATGGAAACCGACAGGTCCGATGAAGTTGTGCGCACCCGGTGGATGTCTCCTTCGGGAGGAAGCAGCGCGTAGAAATCGCCGGGCCTGAGGTGACGCCGCTCGACGAGCTCGAGGTGTTCGGCGTGAGCATAATGAGAGGAACCAGTGTGGCGAAAGATTTCTTCTTCTTGCTCGCCGCGATATACCCCGACCAATCCCCACGCCAGATGGTCATGGACCGGCGTGATCGATGCGGGTGGAATCACCAGGGCGTGGAGCGTGAGAGAATGGTCGCCCCGCCGATATAACAGGTAGGAGGCGATGCTCCCGCCCATCTTGCTGGTCGGAGAGGCGCAGGCGAATTCTCCCGGCAGCCAGCCCGGGGTCGCCAGCAGCGCCTCAAATCGAGGGCGAATCCGCTCGATGCACAGGGGCGCGGACGATTCCATCGACACAGCCTGCAGGACGTGCGTCATGAACTCGTGCACAACAGGTGACGTCACATAATACTCATCAGCCATCACGTCTCACCATCCTCGCAAAACTGCGGACTGCGCAGGCAAATAATCCGGCTCGCTGCAGCAACCATCATCATCGAGCCGGGGTACTACGCACCCCGACAGGGGCCTGCGTGCTTTGGCACCACGCGTACAGGGCATCGTAGAGGGGAGTCTCCAATCGTATCTTCTCGTGATCATTATCTCCATGGAGCACTGCGAAGCCGTGGGCGATTGCCTTAAGGCCTGCGGCTTCTGGGACGATCGCGACGTCGCGGGCGACATCCGCCCCATGGACAATCTTGGCGAGTTTCTGCAGCGCCGGCTCGGTCAGATTGTACTTGACCATGATGGACTCAAAGCTGCACCGACCCCCCACGTGACCCAGCTCCACACCCTCCACGTCGTAGGGAATGGCGTCCTCTCGCTTTGCCACAACCAAGACCTCTTCTGGAGGGACGTACAGAAACACGGGATCCTTATCGACGAATTTTCGGATGAGCCAGGGACAGGCGATCCGGTCGACATTCGCGTTCTTGCGTGTGATCCATTTCATGCCCGACACACCTCCCGATCTCGTTAGACTCACGGTGGTAATCACCCCGGCGGGGTGCTGCGGTTTTCCTCAAATCCACTCATCGTTCGCGGCCGTCCGGTTCCCACCCTCGTGCCCGGTATTCAGCACTCCGCGGGGTTCAATCAGAAGGACCTTGACCTCTTTTTCCGCGTAGGGCTTGTGCTTTACGCCCCTGGGACGACGAACATCTCGCCCGTTGAGACATGGACCGCACCATCCTGAAAATCGATCCGGAGATCGCCCTCGACGACGATGAACGTCTCATCGGTATCCCGATGGTCGTGCCAAATAAAATCCCCGTGTAACTTCACGACCTTGAACTGATAATCGTTCATTTCGGCAATGACCTTCGGTTGCCAGTACTCGGTGAATAGCGCGAACTTCTTCTCGAAGTTGAGCGGTTTGTATTTCATGTCAACCCCTCCGCTGTTTGAGAGGATGCGGCCGTGATGTTTGGTCTTTGGCCGTCCTTTGCGCCGCCCGTGTAAGACTCAGGCCGGATAGGTTTCCTCCCAATTCTCATTCACCAGGTCGCGATGCGCCTGTGGGTGGACACTCCTCGCTTCCCCATCCGAGAGGTGATCAAAATGTGAGCGACGTCTTCGGCCTATGCGCTCGGGCGCCGAAGGTAGGCTGGCGGGAGAGCAAAAAAACAGGCAAGGACCACATTCAGCACCAGGCTGGCCGGCACACTCACCCAGGCCAAGGCAAAGCATACGAGATAGAAAAGCGGGCCGAATGAATATTGCACCCCGATTTGCCTCACCGCAGTTGCGTCCACATCCGGACCCAGCAACCGACGGTTGCGGGAGGTCGCGTACCGCCACAGGACATTAAAGGCGATCGCGATGACGACATAGGTCCCACTGTACAGCAGGGTCGCCGTGCGCTCGCCCGGCTGGCCCAGGTTCTCCGCCAACACAGCGGTCGGAAACGGGACGGTGATTACCCCCAGCAGGAGAAGAAGGTTCAAGACGAGCAGTACGTGGTCAGACCGTCGGATGTGGGTAAACAGCCGGTGGTGATTGATCCACATGATGCCGATGAACGCAAAACTGGCGAGGAACGCGACATACGAGGGCCACTGGCGAACCAGCAAAGTGGAAAGTTGACTGTTCCCGGCGGGCGGAACTTTGAGCTCAAGGACCAGTAGCGTGATGGCAATCGCGAACACGCCATCCGAGAAGGATTCAACGCGCTGGGTTTCCGATGCCATCCGACCAGAGTGCCTGACAGACCTCAGATCTCAACCTTGAGGTTCGGCTCAACGAGTTCATCCCCTACTTTATTTGAAACATATGGCTTGGGGCCGGAGCATGCAGTCAGAGCTGGCACATTCGATGGGCCAGGGATCTATTAATGTGGTAGGATCACACCGACTCCGACGAAGGTCTGATTTTTGGAAAGGCAATTCGGGCACTCAGCCAGAAGCCAACGGCCGCCGGATGGCTCGATTTTCATGTAGAAGAGTATCTGACTCCACGCTCAATACACCGATAACTGGGAAAGCTGGGTGAAATTCCTAAACGCGGGGTGAGGAGCAGCGTGTTTGACAGAATCGCTCTGATATCGATTCCGGTGAAAGACCAAAAAGCAGCAAAGAAATTCTACACCGAGAAACTCGGCTGCACCCTGATAGAGGAGATGCCCTTTGGGACACCGGATACCTTGTGGATCAGATTAGCGTTGCCGAGAGCAGACACCGAGCTCGTGCTCGTCACCTGGTTCCCTCAGATGAAGCCCGGTTCCGTCCAGGGGGTAGTGCTCACCACGAAAAACCTCGCGGACACACACGCGAAACTGAAAGCGCGAAAATTGGAGATCTCCGACATCAAGAAGCAGCCCTGGGGACTCGAGGCGACGTTCCGGGACCCGGATGGCAACGGGTGGGTGCTGCAGCAATCAAAGTGAACCGGAACTCCCGCAGTGGAACACGAAGCGGGATCAACCCATGAGAGGGCACCAACCAGGCATGGAGAATCCAGCCAATATGGGTGAGTTCATCCGACAGATTGCCTCGCCAGGTCGAGGTGATAGACAAAGGGGGAGAGGCTGATGCTCGTTCTGGCACACCTTGCACGCAACTGGTGGTTGTTCGTGTTGGAAGGCGTGAGCGCCCTCCTCTTCGCTGTGCTCGCATTTACCCGCCCGGGCCTAACCCTTGAGGCGTTAGTGATCCTGTTCGCGATCTGGGCGATCCTTGATGGCGTCCTGGTCCTCATCGCATCGGTTGGAGCAGCTGAAGCGCACGAACCTTGGTGGCCACTGGTGTTCGTGGGGCTCCTGGGTGTGGCCGCCGGATTGGTTGCCTTTCGATGGCCAGGGATCACTGCGCTAGCACTGCTCTTGCTCATCGCCTACTGGTCCATCTTCCGGGGCATCATCGCCATCGTCGCTGCGGTCCGGCTGCGGCATGAGGTGCGGGGCGAACTGTGGCTCATCCTGGGCGGGCTCGCCTCCGTCGTCTTTGGCGCGTTGGTGGTCATCTCTCCCGGTTCGGGCGCCCTCGCTGTCATCTGGCTGATCGGATTCTACGCCGCGCTCTTTGGCGTCACGCTCCTGATGCTCGGATTCCGCCTCAAAGGCCTCGCGGGCCGATTGCCCGCCTAGGAAGCTCGGATCCGATGATCGGCCCCCTCGGAACCGCCACTCGCTCCCGCAGATCACGGATCAACCCGAGCGTATCTGGGCCAAAGCGTTCCATGCCGATGACCAACCTGTCTATTCGTCCGGCACGAGCGGCCGAGCAAGCCGCGATTCTGAATCTCGCCGAGCGCTTGGCGGCGTTCGGCCCCACCACCCGACCGGCCCGCGAGATCGCAGCGCGAGAACGCCGGGCCCTCTCCGAGGCACTCGACCATTCCTCGCCGGGTTCGGCCCTCCTGGTCGCCAGCCACCCAGAGCTCGGTGTCGTCGGCGTCGTACTCTTGGATTCTCGACGCGACTATTTCACGGATGAGCTTCATGGCCACGTGGCGATTCTCGCCGTGGCGAAGGAAGCTGAGGGACAAGGCGTGGGCCGTGCCCTCCTCAAAGCCGCCGAAGAGTGGGGGCGCGCGGAGGGCTTCCGGCGCTTGACACTCGCCGTCTTTACTGCGAATCAGCGCGCCAAGGAATTCTATGGGCGTCAAGGCTGGCAGGCGGAACTCGAAACGCACTATAAGAAGCTGTCCTAGGAGAGAAACTGACGTAGGCCCGCTCGCGTGTGGGCGATCTGCTAGCGGGTCGTCTTCACGAAATCGCGAACGAGAACTGACCTGGAGAAGACACAATGTGTCGGAATATCAAGACGCTGTTTAACTTCGCCCCTCCCGCGACTGACGACGAGATCCAGGGAGCTTCGCTCCAATTCGTGAGAAAGCTCTCGGGGTTCAACAAACCTTCGAAGGCGAACGAGCCGGCGTTCAACCGTGCAATTGAAGAGGTCACTGCGGTAGCCCGGACTCTTCTAGATTCGCTGGTGACCAATGCCGAGCCGCGTGATCGTGAGGTCGAAGCTGCACGCGCCCGCGCCCGAGCGAGAGCACGGTTCGGGACGGCCTAGCGGGGAGCGATGCTCCCAACTCCTGCTTCATCGGCAAGCGCGCGGAGCGCTTTCCGGTGGGGCGGCACAATTGCGAGCTTAGGTCTCCGGTTGAAGCTCACGATCAGCGGCGTCGCCAGTTGCTTGTTCAAGAGGATTCGCTCCCGCAGCGGCTCGATCCGAGGGCGGACTTCCGGGATGCTCACTTTGTGCAAGTTGTTCAGGAGCGCCTCCACCGTCGGAAATTGCCGG
>DATGVF010000072.1:0-6112 GCA_035300645.1 bacterium | reverse complement strand
CCGTGACCATGATCCCTGACCCCGGAGCTAGGACTCGGTCGCCCACTAAGGGCGGCGGCCGCATCAGAATTCTGGAGCCCTCCGTGGCCGATCGAATCGCCGCGGGAGAAGTCGTTGAGCGCCCCGCGTCGGTCGTCAAGGAACTGGTCGAAAACAGCCTCGATGCCTCCGCCACCCAGATCGTGATCGAAGTCGACGGCGCGGGTGTCGATCTGATTCGGATCAGCGACGACGGCATGGGCATTCATCCGGAGGACCTACCTCTCGCTCTTCAGCGTTTTGCCACCAGCAAGGTGACGACCGCTGACGACCTGGAGGCGATTCGGAGCTTTGGATTCCGTGGCGAGGCGCTGCCGAGCATCGCCGCGGTGTCCTTGATGGAAATTGCCAGTGCGGTGGCGGGGGAGGCGGTGGGTCGGCGGGTGCGGCTGGAGGGGGGCGCGGTCGCAGCCGATGAGCCTGCCGGTGTCGCGGTCGGCACCTTGGTGGCTGTCCGGCAGTTGTTCTTCAACACCCCCGCCAGACGGAAGTTCCTCAAGTCCGCATCGAGAGAATTTGCGCTTATCGTCGAGACGGTCAACCGGCTGGCTATCGCCCACCCGTCAGTGGCGTTCCGTTTGATTCACGAAGGGGCAGAAGTCGCGCGCTACCCCGCGGGTACGGGTGATGATCGCGTTGCCTCGGTGTGGGGGGAGACGGCGTTTGGCCGGGTCTTGCCATTCTCGGTGGATACGGGTGAGATTCAACTTCGGGGGTGGCTAGGTCGGCCGGAGGCGGTCCGAGCAAACCGTCGCCAGCAGTATCTGTATGTGAACCACCGGCCGATATCGAGCCGCGTGCTCACCGGCGCCGTCGAGCAGGCATATCACCAGCTGGTGCCGGTTGGCAAATTCCCATCCTTTATCGTCTTCCTGGATGTGTCCCCGCATCGCGTGGACGTCAACGTGCATCCGCGCAAACTTGATGTGCGTCTTGACGATGAACACCAGGTGTTCGCCCTCGTAGAGCGGACCATCCGCAGCGTGCTCCGAGGCGCCCAACTGGTCCGTCCTGTCGAGGCCGCGTTGCCAACCGCCGTGGCAGCCGCCGCGGCTGCAGGAACGCTGGCTATCGAAGGGATAGCGGGCTCTCTGGATACGGTGTTTCCCGTGGCGCTTCCCGCAGCTGGACGGTTACCGGCGATGCGGTTGCTGGGGCAGTTCCATGGAAGCTATCTGCTGGCCGAAGGCGCAGACGGGTTGATCGTGATTGATCAGCACGCGGCCCACGAGCGTATCCTTTATGAGCGGCTTCTGCGATCTCGCAACCGGGGGGCTCCCTCCACCCAGCTCCAAGTGACGCCGATGCCGGTCAGCTTGCCCGCCGACGGCTTTGCAGTGCTCACCGCGTACCAGGACGTCCTGGCGCAACTGGGATTCGATCTAGAACCGTTTGGTGACCGCAGTGTCCTCGTCCGGGCCGTGCCCCACGTGGTGTCGCAGGGCGCTCCCCAGCAGTTGCTGACAGATCTGCTGGCCGAGCTGGCCGAAGGAGAGCGGGTTTCCGCGCCACAGGCGGTGCTAGAACGCTTGACGATCACAACCGCCTGTCACAGCGCGATCAAGGCGGGTGATCCGTTGACGCGCGAAGAGATGGCGGTTCTTGTGCATGATCTCGCCCAGACCGAGGATCCGTTTACATGCTTCCACGGACGGCCCACGCTGGTGACCGTTCCGGTGGCTCAGGTGGAACGCTGGTTCCTGCGCCGGTAGAGTCTCAGTCAGGGGTTAGGCCGCTGTTGGTTGTCCTCTGCGGGCCGACTGCGGTCGGTAAGACGAACGCGGCAATCGCCCTCGCCCCGCGCCTCAACGCAGAGATCGTCTGCGCCGACTCGCGCACCGTGTACCGCGGGATGGATATTGGCACCGCCAAGCCCACCCCGGCCCAGCGTGCGCGCGTTCCCCACCACTTACTGGATATTGCCGAGCCCAACCAGGTCGTGACGCTGGCCACCTATCGTGACAAAGCCGTCCAGGTCATTACCGATCTCCGCACGCGTCGTCGTGTCCCGCTTCTGACAGGAGGCAGTGGATTGTACATCCGAGCAGTCGTGGACGGGTTGACGATCCCGCAGGTTCCTCCAGACGCAGCTTTGCGCGCACAGATGGAATCGGATGAGCGCGCTCATCCTGGGCGGCTCCACGCTAAGCTGCAACGGGTCGACCCGCAGGCCGCCGCGCGCATCCATCCCCGCAACATCCGTCGACTGGTGCGGGCCCTCGAAGTCTACGAGCGGACCGGCCGGCCCATTTCCTCTCTTCAGCGCACGGATCCGATCGGGGCCGCTGTGCAGGTCGCGCTGACGATGCACCGGGAGGCCCTGTATTCTCGCATCGATGCCCGCGTCGATGAACAACTGGCGGCGGGTCTCGTCGCCGAAGTCGAGCAGCTGTTGGCGCAGGGATACGCCCCGACGTTGCCCGCGATGCGCGGCCTCGGCTACAAAGAAATCGCCGAGTACCTGCAGGGACGAGTGGGACGTGAGGAGGCCGTGCGCCGGTTGAAGCGCAACACCCGTCACTTCTCCAAGCGCCAGTTCACCTGGTTCCGCCGTGATAGTCGGATCCGGTGGCTGGATGTCACGACGCTAACATCCGACCAGGTGGCAGAGGAGATCGGGCGCATGATAGAGTGACAGAAGCGGCAGACGGATCACGCGCACTAGGAGGGTGAGGCAATGCAGGTGGCACGGCGGCTGGAGCAGATCGGGGCGTATCTCTTTGCGGACCTGGACCGCAAGCAGGAAGAACTGCAGGCCCGAGGCGTGGACGTCATCAACCTCGGAATCGGCGACCCTGATCTCCCCACCCCGGCGCACATTGTGGACGCTCTCATGGAGGGCGCGAGCGACCCGCGCACGCATCGATACCCACCATATAGCGGCACGCAGGCGTTCAAAACCGCCGTGGCGCGGTGGTATGGCCGGCGCTTTGGGGTTACCGTCGACCCGGATCGAGAAGTGCTCGCCCTGATTGGATCCAAGGAAGGTCTGGCGCACCTGCCCTGGGCGATCCTGAATCCCGGCGACGGATCGCTCGTGCCCGACCCAGGGTATCCAGTCTACCGAACGGCGACGATCCTCGCTGAGGGCGTGCCGCACCCGGTGCCGCTGCTTGCCGAGCGCGGCTTCCTGCCCGATTTGGGGGCGGTGCCCCCGGCTGTCGCGCGTAGTGCCAAGATTCTTTTCCTCAACTACCCGAACAACCCCACGGGGGCGACCGCCCCGCGCGAGTTCTTTGATGAGGCGGTCCAGTTTGCTCGCAAGTACGATCTGATCCTGGCCCACGACAACTCCTACTCCGAGATCGCCTACGACGGGTACCGCCCCCCCAGCGTTTTGCAGGTCCCGGGGGCTACGGATGTGGCCATCGAGTTCCACTCACTTTCCAAGACCTACTGCATGACGGGTTGGCGCGTGGGGTTTGTCTGCGGCAACGCGGCCGCCGTCGGTGCTCTGGCAAAGATCAAGACCAACGTGGACTCGGGCGTGTTCCAAGCCGTCCAGCACGCAGGCGTAGCTGCGCTGGAAGGGCCGCAGGACCACCTGCCTCAACGCCTGCGGATCTACCAAGGGCGCCGGGACCGCGTCATCCGCACGCTTCGATCCTTGGGTTGGCAGGCCGCTGACTTGAAGGCGACATTTTATGTATGGCTCCCCGTACCAGGAGGGATGTCTTCAGCGCAGTTCGCGGCCACGGTCCTGGAGAGGACTGGGGTCGTCATCACCCCCGGGGCCGGCTATGGGGCACGGGGAGAGGGGTACGTGCGCATCTCGTTGACCACACCAGATGTCCGATTGGATGAGGCTCTGCGGCGTCTGACTGATGCCTTTGGCCACGTGCCACAGCGGGGGCTTGCTGAGGGATCGCCGTCCGCGAGGCCCGCACGATAGAGCGGGGGGCTGCAGGCCGCCAGGGCCCGAGGTCACGGGCTGAAGGCCTCCCACGGGCCGAACGGGCCATCCTGGTGGGGCTCTCGCGCTCTCGGGACGGTCAGGAGCCTGATCTGCACGAACTCGCACGCCTGGCAGACTCCGCATCCGCCGTAGTGGTCGCCCAGGTGATGCAGACGCGTCCGGCCCCCGATCCCGCCACCTACGTTGGGACGGGCAAGGTCGACATGCTCAAAGACGACATCTACGAGCACGACGCGGATCTTGTGATCGTCGACGGGGACCTTACCCCGGCCCAGCAACGCAATCTGGAACGTCGGCTGGAAACCAAGGTGATCGATCGCACCGCGCTCGTGCTGGACATTTTTGCCCGCCGCGCGAAGACGAAAGAGGGCCGCCTGCAGGTCGAGCTGGCCCAGATGACATACTTGCTCCCTCGGCTGACCGGTCGGGGCGTGTGGCTGTCTCGATTAGGGGGCGGGATTGGGACCCGGGGCCCCGGAGAAACCAAGCTGGAGGTGGACCGCCGGCGAATCCGCAAACGCATCACTGACCTGAAACGGGAAATCGTCGATCTCAGTCGACACCGGGCGCTGCAGCGCAGTGCTCGGGACCAGTTTGCGGTGGTCGCGCTAGTCGGGTACACGAATGCGGGGAAATCCTCGCTGCTT
This sequence comes from bacterium, assembly GCA_035300645.1. GTDB lineage: Bacteria > Sysuimicrobiota > Sysuimicrobiia > Sysuimicrobiales > Kaftiobacteriaceae > 13-1-40CM-64-14. The sequence goes on along the minus strand of DATGVF010000072.1, from coordinate 1,510 downwards.
AACGCACTCACCGATGCCGGTGTGTTCGTGGAAGATAAGCTGTTTGCCACGCTCGACCCCACCGTGCGCAAGGTCACGCTCCCTAACCACCGCCCGGTGCTTGTGGTGGACACCGTGGGGTTCATCTCGCACCTGCCCCACCAGTTGGTCGCGGCGTTTCGGGCCACCTTGGAGGAGGTGACCGCGGCCGATCTCCTGGTACATGTGGTCGACGCTAGCCATCCGCGCTGGCGTGAGCAAATTACTGCGGTGAATACCGTCCTGAAAGAGCTGCATGCGGCCGACAAACCCCTCGTCTATGCGCTCAACAAGGCAGACCGTCTGTCCAACACGCGCGTACGCGAGATCGTGGGGGAGATAGGGCAGGGGGTCGCCATCTCTGCGATCCATAAGGTCGGGCTCATCAACCTGCTGCGGGACATCGCACAGCACCTCGATCCGCTGGAGCGGGTGCGGATCCTCGTGCCGTATCCACAGGCGAAGACACTCGCGGACATCAGCGCCCACGGGCGGATCCTCACGCAGGAATATCGCGAGCAGGGGATTGCCGTCGAAGCGGAGCTCCCGCGGCCGCAGGCCCAGCGTTTGCGCAGCCTCTTCAACGGCCCCGATTAGCCCTCGCCGATCTGCTTCGTCGGTGAGACGGGTCGGCGTGTCCGCCCGTTGCCTGGTCTTGTTAGCAACGTTATAATGCTAACAGAGGTGAGCAACTCATGGCGAACTCCCAGGACCCAACTGGCACCCTGTACCTGCGGGGGCTGCCGCGTCAGCTGACGCGAGAAGCCAAAGCGGAGGCCGCCCGGCGGGGGATGAGCTTAACCGCGTTCACGAAGGAAGCGTTGGCCACGGCTCTGCGTCACAGAGCCGCGCGCACGGACTCGGATGGCATCGAGGCGATCCGTCCCGATCTGGCGTGGTTTGAGGCGAACCGTCACCGCCTGCTGCGGCGCTACCCCAACGAATACGTGGCCATCCTGAACCGGAAGGTCGTCGATCACGATCGCGAGTTTGCAGGCCTCGCGCAGCGCGTATTCGCCAAGTACGGCGTGCGGTCGATCGCCATGCCCCAGGTGACGGCACAGGAGCGAGTCGTGCACCTCCGCTCACCGAGACTCGCGCGGTGAGGGTCCACGTCGCCTACGATCCGCACCGTACCCCGCCGGCGCCTATTCTTCCAATCCGGCTGGGTCGGCCGGGCACTGAGCCGAACGTACTCCTCGTTGCCCTTGTCGACACAGGTGCTGACGCGACTGTGATTCCCCCGGCACTTGCCATGCGTCTTGACCTGCCCATCTTGGCCGAAGTGGCCGTGGCGGGGACTGGTGGATTTAGCCACCGGGCCAGGGTCCATGCGGCCGTCGTAGAAGTCGGCGGATCCCAGTGGCCTATTCAAGTGCTCGCCGTGGGCGGAGAAGCGCTGGTGGGGCGTGATTTGCTGAACCAGTGGGTCGCAACGCTCCGGGGCCCCGCGGGCATCTTGGAAGTCGAGACCCCCCCGTCCTCTTAAGAC
>DATGVF010000071.1:0-2233 GCA_035300645.1 bacterium | reverse complement strand
GCGCGCACCGCGTAGAGTAGGTAGCGCTCCGCATGGATGAGATGTTCAAGACGTTTGGGTCCTTGCTTGAGCAGCGGCTGCGGTTTGGCACTTGTTCGGGCGAGGAAAGCCTCCGCTACACGTTCTTCGCGGCGGCTATCGAGCAGGGCCTGAAACAGGAGCGGATTGTCCTCGAGTGCCCGCCCTGCTGCGCGCGGATCAGGTGATCGCGTGTCCAGAGAAGGCAGGTGCGTCTAGCGGGTGCTAGTCCCGTCGGGGCAAGAGCCAGACGCCCCGTAGCTTGGATAGCAGGGTGGAGGGAGACCAAGACTCTGAAGCCTATCGACAAAGCCATCGGACGGATGGTGAGCGAGTCACCGGGCCGTAACGCAAGTGAACGTGAGTTGGCCCCGAAAGATCCAAACCCCGGAGGCCGAGCGGTCGATTACCCCGCGAAGGCAACACGGGCCGTCGCAGTCTGGCTGACGCGGCGGTGCGCTCCGGCGGGGCTTGGAGCGACAGCACGGTGACCAAGACGCATCGAGCAACTGGAGAAGCCCTCCTCGTCCCGCTGCGAAATCAGCGGAGTCAGGTCAGTCGTATAACCGGTGGTCCCGGGAAATCGGCCGACGGCGAGCGGGTGGCGGACGGGTCCGGAGTAGCGATGAAACGGGGTAATGCCCGTGGAGCGAAGGGACCCTGCTGTTCTGCACTTCCTCCGACGACACGGGAGGCAGGGGCGGCATGACAACGACGCCCGTCAGTCTGCAGGACCTGAGGCGGAGGATCTACGTCACGGCGAAGGCTGACAAGACGAAGCGGTTCTGGGGCCTGTACGTTCATGTGGTGAAACGAGAGACGTTGAAGACGGCGTACGCGCTCGTAAAGCGCAACAACGGGGCACCGGGCATTGACGGGGTCACGTTCGCGGCGATCGAGGCGGCCGGCGTCGAAGCGTTTCTCGCGCAGCTACAGGACGAACTGGTCGCCCGCACCTATCGGCCGCTGCGGAATCGGCGCGTCGAGATCCCGAAGCGCGGAGGCAAAGTCCGCGTGTTAGGAATTCCGGCGCTACGAGACCGGGTGGTTCAAGGGGCGCTCAAACTTATCTTGGAGCCCATTTTCGAAGCTGACTTCTGCAACGGGTCGTACGGGTATCGACCGCGGCGGACGGCCCATGAGGCGGTGGCTCGGGTGGACAAGGACATTGTCGAGGGGAAGACGCGGGTGATCGACGTGGATCTGGCGGCCTACTTTGATACCGTGCGGCACGATCTGCTGCTCGGGAAAGTAGCCCGTCGGGTTCAGGATAGCGAGATCCTGCACCTACTCAAGCTGATGCTCAAAGCCTCCGGGAAACGGGGCGTGCCCCAAGGCGGGGTGCTCTCGCCGCTGTTGGCGAACATCTATCTCACCGAGGTAGATGCGATGCTGGAGCGGGCCATCAGGGTGACCCGGGAAGGAGCGTACACGCGGGTGGATTACGCGCGTTACGCCGATGACCTGGTGATTCTCGTGGATTGGCACCGTCGGCATGACTGGCTGCTGAGGGCCGTGCACCGGCGACTCCGCGAGGAGCTCGCGAAGCTCGATCTGCGGCTCAATGAGGAGAAGAGCCGGCTCGCAGACCTGCGACAAGGGGAGACGTTTGGATTCCTGGGCTTCGACTTCCGACGCGTTCGCTCATTGCGAGGCGTCTGGAGGGCGCAAGTGACGCCGAAGCTTACACAGCGGACAGCGTTGCTGGGCAAGCTCAGGGAAGTTTTCCGACGGTATCAATCACAACCGGTCGATCGGATGATCGCCGAGATCAACCCGATCCTTCGGGGGTGGGCGAATTACTTCCGGATCGGGAACGCGCGTCGGTGCTTTGCCTTTGTGAGGCTGTGGGTTGAGCAGAGAGTGCGGCGACATTTGATGAGGGCGAGGGGCCGTAACGGCTTTGGCTGGAAGAGGTGGAGTACGGCGTGGCTCCATGAACGGCTCGGTCTCTTCGGAGACTATCGAGTTCGCTATTGGGTCGCGCCCGAAAGCGCTCCCAGTCCATAGGTCACATAACCCATGACGCGAAGCAGACAGGAGAGCGGCGTACGGGAAATCCGTCTGCGCCGTTCGATGAGGCGGGGGCTGGAAACGGGCTCAGGCGAGTACCGCGCCAGTCCTCGACCCTACGAGTAATGCCGCTCGCCCAGCGTCGCGGATGACGGACGTGATGGGTCTGTGCCGGGGTTGCGGCGGTCCGCGCACGAGTCCG
>DATGVF010000070.1:0-3978 GCA_035300645.1 bacterium | reverse complement strand
GCTCTGATCTTATGAGTACGCACATGTCGCAGCCACGATCACACCGATCGGAGGTCGCGAGACCACTGCGGCGCGCGGCGGCGAATTCATTCCATCTCCGTCTCGCGGACACCTGTGGGGCTCCGGATGCCTGACCTGCGGCTGGTAGACATCTTAGACATCGTCATCGTGACGGCCCTCGTCTACCAGCTGTTCACCATGATCCGGGGCACCCGAGCGGTGCAGCTGGTGATCGGGGTCGCGATTTTGATTCTCGCCTATGCGGCCAGCCGCCGCTTCGGTTTATACACTTTGCAATACGTGCTGCAATACTTAGGTGTTGTTATTCCCATCGCTGTCCTGGTCATTTTCCAGCCGGAGCTTCGCCGGATGCTCGAACAACTCGGTCGGGGCGGGGTCCTCGTCAGCGCGTTTGCGCCACTGGGGTTAGGGCGGGAGGAGACGATCCGCTTGGTCAACGATGTCTCCCGCGCCTCGCGCATCCTCGGCCTGCGCAAGATCGGTGGACTCTTGGTGCTGGAGCGGCACACCGGGCTGGCAGACTATATTGAGACCGGTATCAAAGTCGACGCCGTGGTGACGGTGCAGCTCTTGATTAGCGTCTTCTTCCCGAACTCGCCGCTGCACGATGGGGCCGGGATCATCCGGGGCAACCGCATCATGGCGGCTGGGTGTCTGCTGCCCTTGTCCGAAAATCTCGCCGTGACGAAAACACTGGGCACCCGCCACCGGGCGGGGCTGGGCGTCACGGAGCAGACCGACGCTGTGGCGATCATCATCTCAGAAGAGACCGGGACCGTGACGCTGGCCCGGGAAGGCGAACTCCATCGCGACCTCTCAGAAGAGGAGCTCAAAGCGGCCCTCTTGACGCTGTTCGGGGCCAAGCCTGCGCCCTCTGCTGCTCCCTGGCGGTGGTGGCGCACCCTTCGACGAACATGAGATTCCGACCGCTGCAGAGCGAACAGAACCTATTGCTCCTGCTGTCATTTCTCATTGCGCTGACGTCGTGGTACTACGTCAAGACCACACAATACCCGCGGATCCCTCTCACCACGGACAAGGTCGTGGCGGTCATCCCGGAGATCAGTGGCGAGCCCGCCTATGGTTACAGTCTGCTGGGAGTCCGGGTGGCCCCGCCGACCGTGATCATTAATGGAACACCGGAGAGCCTAGCGCAGATTGAGACCATCCGCACCGCCCCCGTGGACGTCACCGGGGCGAACAAAGACGTCGTGCGCGACGTCACGCTGGTGGGACCCGCCGAGATGACGCGGGCGATACGGGTCCGCGTCGCCGTGCAGGTCGTGCCGGCGATTGTGGTCAAAGATGTGCTCGGAGTGCGGCTGCGCGTGCAGAAGCTCCCCCGCGGGCTGACGGCGCAGGTGGAGCCAGCGACCGTCAAGGTCCAGGTCCAAGGCCCCGTCTCCATCCTTAATGCCTTGCGCCCGGATGACTTGGTGGCCCGCATTGACGCGACGGATTTTGCCGAAGGACGCCGCCGCGTGTCACCGGAGGTGCAGGCGCCTCCCCAGGTGACGGTCGTGTCCGCATCGCCATCTATCGTGGTCATTGTCGTGCGGAAGGGTGGATAGGGATGGGCCGGCTGTTTGGAACGGATGGCGTCCGCGGCGTTGCCAACGTCGACCTCACACCGGAACTCGCGTTTCGGCTCGGCCGCGCCGCCTCCCACGTCCTCGCCTCATCAGGCGGCCGCTTTCTGATGGGACGGGATACGCGGCGATCGGGGCCGCTGCTCGAGGCCGCGCTGACGGCCGCGATCTGTTCGACCGGTGCCACCGTCCTGCGGGGCGGAATCTTGCCGACGCCGGCCGTCGCCTACCTGACCCGGCAGATCGGGGCCGATGCCGGTGTCGTGATCTCCGCATCCCACAATCCCGTGGAGGACAACGGGATCAAATTCTTTGCGCAGGACGGCTACAAACTGCCCGATGACGTGGAAGACGCCATCGAAGCGGCGCTGGAGCGCTCGGATCTGCGTCGCGCGGTGGGCGAAGTCGAGGACCTGCAGGAGGCCTCCGATACGTACGTCGCGCACGTGGCCTCGCTGGCGTCCGGATCGCTTGCGGGGATGCGAGTGGTGGTCGACTGCGCGTTCGGCGCGGCCTACCGGACCGCCCCGGCGCTGTGGGAGCAGTTGGGCGCGACGGTGATCCCGATTAACGCGGAGCCCGACGGCGCGCGCATCAATGTCCGCTGCGGGTCCACGTACCCAGATGTTCTCTCACGCGCGGTGGTCCAACACAGGGCCGATGTAGGGTTCGCGCACGATGGCGATGCCGACCGCGTCATCGCCGTCGATGAGACCGGCCGTGTCGTCGACGGCGACGCCATCATGGGCATCTGCGCGATCTACCTTCACCGCCAGAACCGGCTGGCAGGCAAAACCGTCGTGGCAACCACGATGTCCAATCTGGGCCTCGAACTCGCCTTGCGGCGGGAGGGGATTGTCCTCGAGCGGACGCAGGTGGGCGACCGGTACGTCCTGGAACGCATGCGCGAACGCGGCGCGATCCTCGGCGGAGAACAAAGCGGCCACGTCGTGTTTCTCGACCACGCGACCACCGGAGACGGTGCGGTGACCGCCGTGCAGGTCACAAACATCATGCTGGCCACGGGCCGGCGCCTATCAGAATTAGCCGCGCCGATTGAACGGTTTCCTCAGGTCCTCCTCAACGTCGCGGTCGCGGATCGCGGCACGCGCATCGACCATCCCGCCATCGGCACGGCTGTGGCGGACATCGAACGCACCCTGGGCACCCGGGGCCGCGTCCTTGTGCGACCGTCAGGCACGGAGCCGGTCGTGCGCGTGATGGTCGAAGCCCAAGATGCCCACGATGCGGAGTCGTATGCCGCGCAGCTGGCCACCGTCATCGCCCAGACCCTCGGCCGCCGTTCCTGAGCGCACCCGTGCCGCGCTCGCTCACGCGAGTTGACCTCCCGACCTCGATCCTGCTGGGCGTGCGCGTGCACCGCGCCACCATGGCTCAGGCCGTCGACGCCGTGGGGCGTCTCATCCGAGACGGCGGCACCCATCAGATCGTGACAGTGAACGGCGCGATGCTGGTGCGCGCCGCCCATGACGAGTCCCTCCGTGCGGAGTTGAACAACTGCACGTTGGCCATCGCCGATGGCGCGGGCGTCCTCCTCACGGCGTGGTTGCTGGGGGCTCCGGCCCTCGCGCGCATCCCGGGGGTGGAGCTCGCCGAGGCGATGTGCGCCCTCGCCGCAACGCACGGGTATCGCGTGTTCCTCTTAGGTGGGCAGCCGGGTGTGGCTGAGGAAGCGGCCAGTGTGCTGCGCAGGCGCTATCCGGCCCTGACGGTGGCCGGCGCCCTCCACGGATATTTCACCGACGAGGGATCCGTGACCGCGCAGATCCGCCGGAGCGCCCCGCACATTTTGTTGGTGGGGTTGGGCTTTCCCCGCCAGGAACGATGGATCGCCGCTCACCGGAGTCACCTCGGGGTCCCCGTGATCATGGGGGTGGGGGGCACATTCGACGTCCTCGCGGGCCGTGTGCGGCGGGCGCCGAAGTGGGTGCAAAATTTGGGGCTCGAGTGGGTATATCGATTGGTGCAGGAACCACGCCGTTGGCGTGTGGTGATCGGGCTACCGCAGCTTGTCTATTTGGCGCTGCGCGAGCGCGTTCGACATCGTAGAGGCTCGCACCCGTAGACGTGGCGGCGTGGTCTGTGGTGTACTGGTGGGTGAAACGAAAAGTCTGTCAAGAGGAGGTGACGAGTTACTCAGGGTGGTGCCGTAGCGCCAGGTCCCTCAACGCCTTGTCAGGTTGCCCGGTAAGGCGGGCGACTTACGTAACGGGTGGTGAGGGATGACGAGGGAGGGGAACTCGGGGACCGTTTCCCGGAAGGTTCGAGGGAAGCGGTCACATCGGCGGGTGACCCTAGGCCCAGATCCGGGCCTGCACCGCTCCGACGCCTGTCGGAGCCAAGGGAG
>DATGVF010000069.1:0-7644 GCA_035300645.1 bacterium | reverse complement strand
AGGGCGGGGGCCATCCGCCCTAGCTGCCGCCAGACCCAAGCCTCCGGCGCAGAGACCTGCACGACCCCTATGAGGTGTTTGTCGGGCGTGTAAATGGGAGCGGCCGCGAAGATGCGGGTCTCGCCACTTGCCGGGTCAAATCGCACCGCCTGTCCTTCCGTCCCCGCAAACGCCTGCTGGACTTCGGGTTCGACGGCGTGTCTCGCTTCGGTCCGAGCCGTCGGGTCGAGGAGCAGGATCGAGGCCTCTGTGCGCCACTTCAGGGTCTCGACCATCGGTTGTAGCCTTACAAGTGGCTTCTGCTCCGAGTACTCCCGCATCATCAGCGAGATGACCTTTGCCTGGGTGGCCACGATGTACGTGTACGTCGCGAGGTAACTGCGATGCAGGGCCTGCAGGACGTAGATCGTGACGATGACCAAGACCAGCAGGACGAGCGCCAGGTACGACGAGGTGAGCTTCCAGCGGATCGAGCGTGTCATCGGGTGGGAGGGTGCACTAGGCGCGGGCGGCTGCGAGCGCCCCGGGCAAGGCCCCGCGGGGGGGCTGGAGCTGGGGGGATTGTCACAGGCGTGAATCCCCTTGAGCCTCGCCGGTGCGCGTCGATCGCGGAGGGAGCTGATCGCGCTCTTCCCCCCGTGGAGCCGTGTCCGTTTTGAATTTGTACCCCACACCACGGATGGTCACGATGTGCGTAGGCGAGGCGGGATTATCTTCGATCTTCTCGCGCAATCGGCTGATGTGCATGTCCACTGTGCGCGTGCTGCCGTAGTAATCGTATCCCCAGATGTGCTCTAAAAGAAAGTCGCGGGTGAACACCCGGTTGGGGTGGCTCATCACCACGTGGAGGAGCTCGAACTCTTTGGCCGTGAGATCCACCGGTCGGCCGTCCAGGGTGACCTCGTGGCTCTCGGGAGTGAGGGTCAATCGGCCGCCGCGGAAGGGACTCGGGGTCGGCGGGGCGTCTTCGCGTGCGGCCCGACGCAGGATGGCCCGCACCCTGGCCGTCAGCTCCCGCGGGGAGAACGGTTTGGTGACGTAATCATCGGCGCCAATCTCCAACCCGACCACGCGCGAGAGTTCGCCATCTTTGGCCGTGAGCATGAGGATCGGGACCGACGACTCGCGGCGGATCCGTCGGCAGACTTCGAGTCCATCAATGTACGGAAGCATGAGGTCGAGGATGATGAGGTCTGGGTGTGAATCGTGCGCCCGCGTTACCGCTTCACTGCCATCGTACGCCGTGACAACATCGTAGCCGTCTTGGAGCAGGTTGTACTTCACCAGCTCCACGATGTGGGGTTCGTCGTCCACGATGAGAATCTTGTGTCCCATGGGGCCTCCGAGGACTACATGACCCGCCGAATCTCTCCGCCCAAATAGCTCGTCGCGCTAATCAGGACAGCTCCCACCAGTGACGCGGTCAGGGAAAGGGAGGAGGGCAACCGGGCCCAACGCCAGCGGGCGATAAACAACCCCGCATACAGAGCGGTGGTCCCGTACGCCAGGGCGCTGTGGACACGGTGCTGGTCAACGAACGCCTGGCCGATGCCGCCCGCGACCAGTCGGACGTAGTCGAGGAATCCCGCCGCACCTGAGACTGCGGCGCCGAGAAGTCCCAACCCAATGAGGTAGCGGGATACCCCCGCGAAGAATGACTCCTTCTTCCAGAGGCCGAGCAGATCAAAGAGGAAACTAGTCAGCCACAACGCCACGGGGAAGTGGACCACCAGCGGGTGGAACAGCAGCGGCATGGTCAGCGATCCGCGCGACTGCGGACCGATCCTCCTTACCCTCTGACAGGCACGAGATTCAATAGGCTCGTGGTATAGTCTACCGCGCCCATGTGAATACTGTCACCACACGGTAACGCGGTTGTAACTCTACGAGAGTTGACAAGGCAAGGAGGGTCCCACGCCGCGTCGAAGGGAAACACGGTTTAGCCGCATTAGGAGGCCGAGCGTTGTCCGAGCTGTTCACCTTCCCACCCGCCCCGTCCCCCGATGCCATTGAGTGGCCGGGGGATCCTATAGGGGCGAGCAACGTCATCACCCGGTCAAAAACTCGCACGGCGGTGCACGACAAAACCATCGATCGAGTGGAGAGCCGCCGTGATGCCCTCGTCGATGCCGCGGTTGCCCACATCACGCGCCGGGGGGGGCGTGAGCCTCTCTTCCGCCATGACGTCGTGATCCACGGCGTGCGGGTGCGCGCGACCACGAACTCCCCGCACCTTTACGACTTCTGGGTCAACAACTGGTACGGTCCTCAAGAATGGAAAGCGGCCACGGGGCTGACGCCCCCGCCAGACCCCCAGGTCACGGTGTTCGCGCTAGGTGGGGTCCCCGATCAGGCCGAGGCAGCGTACTACAGTCGCAAGACAAGCACAATCGTCTTCTTCAATACCGCCTACTACGGACAGCTGAAGAGCTGGGTTCTAGGCGCAGTCGGACGTGTGCTCGCGGGGGAATACGGGATCCACTCCGTCCATGGAGCGTGCGTCGAGAAGGACGGCCAGGGGATCCTCTACATTGCCCCGACCGGGACGGGCAAGAGTACCTCCTCGTACGGTCTCATGACATACCCCCAGACCCGATTTCACTCAGATGACTGGGTGTACATCCGCTACGCGTATCGCACGACCGACGGCCGTCAGGTGCACCCGATGCGTCTGACACTCCCCAATGGGATCCAGGTGCGCGGCTATCCCATCTTCCGCTGGCTGGAGTCCGAGGCGCACGCGTCGGGCGCGGTTCTGACCGGATTGGATTTGGAGAACCAGGAAGTCACGGTCCCGGTGGCGGCCCTTGACTTCGCGGCACCCGTCCAGGCCTACGCGTTTACGTCGGAGAAGATCTACTACTTGCGGACCAACCTCGCGGAGAATTTCCCCTCGTCTGTGGTTCAGATTTTGCGCTCGAAGCTGGAGAACGTCCCCCAAGCAACCCCCGGCTACCTGGAGCAGCACCGCGCGCAGCTGGAGGGGTTAGTCGCCGACATCCGCGCCGCAGGCGGGGAAGTGACGCAGTACTTTGCTGAGCATTCTCGCGAGGACCTCATGGGATTGATGGCGCGCCTCATCGCCTTCGACAACGCACGCGCGATGCTCGACATCAATAAGGTCCTCCCCGCAGAACGCGTCTTCGCGAATCCCATGGAACCGTCCCGCCTGTCCACCGTGATCTTGCTGCGCCGCGACCCGGCTGATCGGCTCGTCGCCTCCCGTCTGACGCTGCCGCAGTTCTTTGCTGCGCTCTTGATTGGGGAGACGCCGGATCGCAAGCGCGAGGTGGCGTACAACGCCTACCGGGCCGTCGACGACGAGGCCGAGCGTGCCTTTGTCGCCTCGATGGAGCAGGAGGTGTGGAACCACCGCGGGGCCATGGTCGCCGAGGAGCTCTACCGGACCTTTCAGCGGCGAGCAGATGTCCCGGAGACGCTGCGGGAGGAGTTCGAACTGTTCCGGGTCATGCACCGCACCTGCAACTGCTACGCGGTGAACACCATTTTGACCTCCGACCCGCTGGTCCACGATCGCAAAGAGGCTGTCCGGCTGACGATCGACCTCATCGCCCGTCTGGTCGACGAGCAACCACAGGCGTTGCGCCTCGCGTTGGATACGTACAGCAGTTTCCTCACCGCGCCCCAAGCCTCCAAGCTGGCAGACCCGGGACGCCGTCCGTCCTAAGGTCCCGCTGATCCGGATGAAGGCACTGCTCAAGCCAGAGGGCGGAGCGGGGCTGGAACTCACCGACGTGCCCGTCCCCCGGCCCGGGGCCACGCCGCCTATCACGCATCGCCCGCCGCTCGAACGGTTCGAGGAGGTATTTGCGCTATTGAAGTCAGGAGACGCGGGCAAGATGATACTGTATGTATGAGATCCCGGGCGAGGAATCGTAGAGACGACGCCGGGTGAGGCCGACAGAGCCGCTTCCGAGGACGCATGGGGAACCCACTAGACTATCTGGACTCCGAGCTCAACGAACTGCGCGAGCGCGGGCTGTTTCGCTGGCCGCGCATGCTCGAAGGCGCCCAGGAACCGCTGGCGCGCTACGACGGTCATGAGGTCATCAATCTCGCTTCGAATAACTACTTGGGCTTGGCCAACCACACACGGTTAAAGGCGGCAGCGCGGCGCGCCATCGACGAACTTGGGGTCGGTTCCGGGGCGGTCCGCACCATTGCCGGAAATATGGCGATTCACCGAGAGCTCGAAGACGAGCTGGCGCGTTTCAAGCGCACCGAGGCCACGCTCTTGTACCAATCAGGCTTCACCGCAAACGCCGGCACGGTGGCCGCCCTGCTGGGCAAAGAAGATATTATCGTCAGCGATGAGCTCAATCACGCGAGCATCATCGACGGCGCCCGTCTGTCAGGAGCGGGAAAGAAGATCTACCCCCACAAAGATGTTGCTGCGGCGCGCGCCTTGTTGGCGGAGTCTCGCAGCGCCCGCAGGCTCCTATTGATTACGGATGGTGTCTTCAGCATGGACGGGGACATTGCCCCGCTCCCGGACTTGGTCGCCGTGGCGGAGGAATTCGGCGCGATCATGATGGTCGATGACGCCCACGCGAGCGGTGTGCTCGGGCAGGCCGGTCGCGGCACAGTTGACCATTTCAACCTCCATGGACGTGTGCATGTGCAGGTCGGCACGCTGTCGAAAGCGTTCGCCGGGCAAGGAGGGTACGTGGCAGGCAGCCGCAGTTTGGTGGACTACCTCATTCACCGCGCGCGTCCGTTGCTGTTTTCCACATCCCATCCTCCTTCCGTCGCGGCGTCCGCGTTGGCGGCGGTGCGGCTCGTGCAAGAGGAGCCGGAACTCATCGAACGGCTGTGGGACAACACCCGCTTTTTCAGGAAAGGGCTCACCCAACTTGGGTGGAACACGGGCGCGAGTGAAACCCCCATCACCCCGGTCATGGTGGGGGATGAACGCCTGACCATGGATCTGTCCGATCGGTTGTTTACCGCCGGCGTCTTCGCCTTGGGGATCGCCTTTCCCACTGTGCCCCGGGGAAAGGCGCGGATCCGCACCATCGTGACGGCTGGTCACACCCGCACGCACCTGCAACGCGCGCTGGATGCGTTCGAGCGCATCGGGCGTGAGATGAAACTCATCTAGATGGAGGGGCCGCCCCTCCGGTCGATGCCCGCGTCGCCGCGACGGATCTGCGCCGCCCAGATCGCATGACGCGACCCGCTATGAAAGCGTTCACGAAGATCCTCACGCCCCAAGAGGCGAAAGATGTCTTTGCGCGCGCGTTTGCTCCGGCCGCGCTAGGTACAGAGCGGGTGCTCCTCGGACAGTCCCTGCACCATATTCTGGCGCAGACCGTCGCCGCGTCGTCGGATCTGCCCGCGTTTGATCGCTCCACGGTCGACGGCTATGCGGTGAGGGCGGCAAACACCACCCGAGCCTCGACTACCGGCGCGATTACCTTGCACCTGGTGGGCGAGGTCTTGATGGGGGATCAGGTAAAGTTTGCCGTGGGAGAGGGGCAAGCAGCACGGATTCCTACTGGTGGGATGATGCCCGCGGGGGCGGACGCGGTGGTGATGCAAGAGCACACTGTCCGTCAGGACGCCACAGTCGCCATCGAGCGGGCGGCCAAGGTCGGGGAAAACGTTGTCCAACGCGGCTCTGATGCCGTTGCGGGCGCTGTTCTCCTACGTCCAGGTCGGCGGTTGAGGCCGCAGGATCTGGGGCTGCTGGCTGGACTGGGGATCTCCGACGTCCTAGTGTACCGGCGGCCCCGTGTCGGGATCATCGTCACGGGGGACGAGCTGGTGGCGCCGGGCCAGTCGCTGCACGGAAGCCGAATCTATGACATGAACACCTACACGCTTGCCGGCCTCGTGGAGGAGGCCGGCGGAGAAGCGGCGCTCTACGGGATTGTCCCCGACAACCTGGCTCTGTTGACGGAACGGGCGAAACGGGCCGCTCAAGTGTGCGACGTGCTGCTCTTGGCGGGTGGGAGTTCGGTCGGTGAAAAGGATTTTGTGGCCGATGTCATTGCGGGGTTGGGAGAACCAGGCATTGTCGTGCATGGTATTGCGATCCGGCCGGGTCGGCCTACGATTCTCGCCGTCGCCGACGGCAAGCCCGTGTTCGGGCTGCCGGGCAACGTGGTGTCAGCGATCGTCATCTTTGACCATTTTGTCCGACCGGTCGTGCAGGCCTTGGCCGGACTGCAGGAGCGTCCCCGGCCGGGGGGAACGGTGCGGGCGCGGCTGACTCAAAAAGTGACGACGGGCGACCGCGAAGACCACCTCCGGGTGTCGCTCGCGGAGCGGACCGGCGTGCTTCGGGCCGCCCCTCTACCGAGTGGGTCAGCGCTCATTACCTCCATGGTGCATGCCGACGGGATTGTGGTGGTCCCTCCGCACACGGCGTGGGACGAAGGAACGGAGGTCGAAGTGCGCGTGCTGCCCTAATCGCGCCGTGACGAAAGCAGGCCGGGCGAGGAGGGAGCAGCAGAGCATACACATGGTCACCCAACGGTCCTCAAAGAAGAGCCACAAGCGTCTGACCAAACACTCATCCGCTCCCGCGGGGTCTGATGCGCCCCAAGGGGAGTTGACGCATGTCGATGCGACGGGGCGTGCGAAGATGGTGGACGTGTCGGAGAAAGCCCCCACCGTGCGCCAAGCCGTCGCGCGTGCAGAAGTCCATCTCCAGCGCGAGACTCTGGCCAAGATCAAGTCTAATGCGATCGCGAAAGGAGACGTGCTTGCCGTCGCCCAGGTCGCCGGTGTCCTCGCGGCCAAACGCACGGACGAACTCATCCCCCTGACCCATCCACTGCCGCTGACCGGGGTCGCCGTGGCCTTCCGGCTCAACGAGACGACCCCCGCAGTGGAGATTGAGGCGACCGTGAGCACCGTCGCGCCCACGGGGGTCGAGATGGAAGCGCTTGCGGCTGTGGCCGCGGCCGCCCTGACCATCTACGACATGTGCAAAGCGGTGGATCGCGGCATGACGATCGAACGGCTCCGCCTGGTCAGCAAGACGGGCGGACGCCGCGGCGCTTACTACCGCGAAGGCGAGGCGTGACCACCCCCAGTCTCGCGGGAGTCCGGGTGGCCGTGTTGACCTTAAGCGACTCGGTGTCGCGTGGAGAGCAGGTCGACAGTAGTGGGGAAGTTATCGCCCAGACGCTCAGTCCGTTAGGCGCTGAGGTCGTCGCCCGCGACGTGTTGCCTGACGACGCCGAGCGCATCAGCGCTGCTCTGCGTGCGTATGCGGATGGGGGACATGTGGATCTTGTCGTGACCACCGGCGGTAGCGGACTCGCGCCCCGTGACGTCACCCCCGAGGCGACTCTAGAGGTCGTCGACCGCTTGATCCCCGGGATTCCCGAGGCGGCGCGGATCCGCACCCTCGCCCAGACCCCGCTCGCGATGCTCTCGCGTGGCGTGGCGGGGGTCCGCGGACGAACTCTGATCATCAACCTCCCGGGCAGCCCGAAGGCTGTGCGCGAGTGGTTAGACGTGATTCTCCCCGTCCTGGCGCACGCGGTGGAATTGTTGCAGGAACGCCCGCGTCGGTGGGGAGAGCCCCATCGACTCAATGAGTAGAGGAGGCCCGCTGACACAATGCAGGGACGCAGGCGGTGAGACAGGCAAATCGGTGCTTTGTGTGTG
>DATGVF010000068.1:0-4007 GCA_035300645.1 bacterium | reverse complement strand
CCTGGGCGGCGGCGTGACGTTCCGGCAGGGGTCGCACCAGTTCGACATCCTGAGATTCATCGGCGGTGGCCTGCTCCGTAGCGTCCGCGCGATGACGGGGCGCGGAGACGCGCAGCGCCCCACCGAGGACGCGCACGTGGTCTACATGGAGTTCGAGGACGGCACGCCCGCGAGCGCCGTGTACAGCGGCGCCGATCACTTCCACACCACGGAGCTGGCGTTCGGGATCGGAGAACAAGGGCAGCGCGTCGACCCCACGGCCTACGGCCGCGCCCGGCAGACGCTCCAGAAGGTCGGAAGTCGGAACGCGGAGCTGGGCCTCAAGCGTGCGGTCCGGTACGGCGGGAATCGCGCCCCGCGCCCGGCAGGGCCGGCGCCGCATCCATCCTTCTTCGGGCTCACCCTCGTGAGCTGCGAGAAGGGCGACATCCGGCAGTCAGCGCACGGCGTCTACGTCTACGGCGAGGACGAGCGGCGTGAGGTACCGCTCTCGACCGGCGACACGGGGCGAGACGCGGTGGTTCGCGAGCTGTACGACGCGGTGGTCAAGGCTCGAGTCCCGGCCCACGGCGGACGCTGGGGGAAGGCCAATCTAGAGGTGTGCCTCGCCGTGCTGGCCTCGGCCCAAGAGCGCCGGGAAGTCCTGCTCTCGCACCAGACGGCAACGCCGGTCCTCTCCTAGGGGAGAGCGCGCCTACTCGTGCCAGTGGACCTTGTTCCACGCCTCCAGATCTTTCACGTCACCCGGCGGGTCGGCGGGCGGCGGTAGCTGGCCATCGTTGTACAACCGGGCCGCATTCCCGCAGAGCACCTTGGCTCGGGCCTCCGGCACGAGGTGTCCCAGATCCTGCGCGATGAATCGGGTTGCCCCCGGCCAGATGCAGGCACTGTGCGGGTAGTCGTTGGACCACATAAAGGTGTCGGAGCCATACTCGGGAAGCAGCTTGCAGCCGACCGAGTCCTGAATGAACGCCCCGTAGACCTGCCGATAGATGTACTCGCTGGGCGGCCGGGGGATGTCGCGCTGCCGCCCCAGACCGATGGGCGACGGACCGAAGCTCATCTGGTAGTAGTCGAACTCCTGGGCGAAGAACGGGATCCACCCCACGCCAGCCTCTGCGACCACCAGGTTCAGGCCGGGGTATCGCTCGAAAACACCCGCGGCAACCATGTTGCCCACGGCCTTCATACAATCCCACTTGTGGCCTGCCGCTCCATCGGGCATGAGCCCGCTGCGCTGCTGCGGGGAGAACTTCATACGGCCCGGGCCCGAATTGATGTGCAGGTTGACCGACATCGCCAGGTCCTGGCAGGCGGCCCAGAATCGCTCGTAGTGGTCCGAGCCGTAGAGCAAGTCTTCCGCCGGTACTAGCCCGATGGTCGCTCCCCGCAGGCCGCCCTTGCGGCACCGCTCGAGCTCCTGAGCCGCGTGCTCGATGTTCCACAACGAGATCATGGCCAGGCCCCAGAGACGTTGAGGAGCCGCACTGCAGAATTCGATCAGCCAGTCGTTGTAGACGCGGCAACACGCTTCCTCGAGCTCTGGGTCACCCGTCATCCAGGCGACAGCGCCTCGGGTGGGATAGAGCACCTCTGCGCTGATGCTGTCGTGCGCCTGGTCCTTCAGCCGCTCATAAGGGTCCCAGCCGCCAACGCGCACGTTGCCGCCGGCATCGTTGCGATTCGGAAAGCGCGGGGCGCGGTCTTGTAGCGCGGGTGGTAGCCGTTTCACCCAGAGGTCCGGCGGCTCTGTCATGTGCGAGTCGGCAGAAATCCGCTGCTCGCGGCCTATAGTGACCAGTGTCTCCCGTGCAACGGCGACATCACTGAGTCTCGGGAACGGCATGGCGCCCTCCATTCCAACGCGCTATTTGAACTGCGGAATCACGCGCTCGTTGATCAGCCGTAGGTTTTCCAATTGCAGCGCATAGGGAATCTGGCGCCCGTAGTTGACCTCGTACAGAATCTGCGTCAGGTCGAGCTCCTCTCGCAGCTGTTGGAGCCGGTCAACCACGGCCTCCGGGATACCGTAGACCACCTTGTCCCGCAGCCAATCCTCGTAACTCATGCGTCGCACGCGTTCGGCCTGAACGTTCCAGTCACCGGTCGTGCCCACTCGGGAGGCGCTGCCTGCCACGCGATCGCCTAAGCCTTTCACGGCGGCCATCGTGCTGGCCTTAGGCTCTGCGTAGGCACGCTCGGCCGTCTTGGCCACGTACAGTGGCACCCTGAGACCCACCTGGGGAGCCCCTGCATGGCCAGCCTCGTGCCAGGCCTCCCGGTACTGCTGGATGGGCGGTGCCAGCTCGGAGAGGGCGAACACCCTGGAGGGGTTGATGATGATGGGAAGCCCCAGGCGTCCGATTAGGGGAAAGGTGACTTCCGAGGTGATACCGACGCGGATCGGTGGGTGAGGCTGCTGCAGCGGTTTGGGCCGGACCCACAGGTTATCGCACCGATAGTGTTTGCCCGCGAAGGAGAAGCGCTCCTGGGTCCACGCTTTGACGATGATCTCCAGGTACTCGTCGAACCGCTCGCGGCTCTCGGCGAAGGGGGAGTTGAAGCCATCATGCGTGTCGGGAAACGTCCCCCGCCCCACGCCGAGCTCGACCCGGCCCTGACTGATGTGGTCCACGGTGGCGATATCCTCGGCGATGTGGATCGGGTGGGCCAGGGGTAAGAGGACCACTGCCAGGCCGATGCGGATGCGTTGGGTCCGCGCGGCGATGGCGCTGGCGATCGTGATGGGGGAGGACAAGACGCTGATCGGGGAAAAATGGTACTCCGCCAGCCACACCGAGTTGACGCCGAGGGCCTCGGCTGCATCCACCAGCGCAAAGCACTCGGCAAAGGCTTCACGTTCCGTCATCCCCTCACGGCATGGGAACTCGATGAAGAGCCCGAAGTCCAAGCTAGCCGACCCGGGTAAAGTCAGCCTTGGGGATCTCCGCTCGTGGGGGCTCCGCTGCGATGATGTCCATCGGGACAGCCCCTCCGCGGGTGGATTTCATGTAGGCCAATCCTTCCTCCTCGGTGGCATAGGTATCGGAGAAAAGCTCCATCTCGATCCCGTCCGGATCCAGGAAGTAGACGCTGCGGGTCATGCCGTGGTCCACGATGTGGTCGATGGTGGCCCGAGCCTCCATCAACCGTTTGTGGGCCGCTTGCAGAGCCCGATAGCTTTCCACCTTGAACGCAAAGTGATTCAGGCCGATCGCGCCCTTCTCTGTCGGCCGGGCCCCCGCGGGCGCTTTGAACAGGGCGAGGTTGTGATGCACCACGCCGCAGGTCAAAAATGCGCCCGTCCCGTCAGGGCGATACCGAGATACCTGGAACCCCACCACATCCCGATAGAACCTTGTGGACCGTTCGACGTCGGCGACGTTGAGGACGATATGCCCGATCTCTTTTGGTGCGCTCATTCTGATTCCCTCCTGTTCCAGCCCGGGCCCGCAGGTCTTGATTTCCAGCGAGTGCGCTGGGATCACTGAAGTAGACGGCTTTGCCCAGCCCTCGGGCGCCATGCGTCATCCCAGGACCTTGAATACTGCTTTATCCCATGGAGTCCCGCTGTTGGGAAGGCCGTCAGCTGCCGAAGGTGTCGACGTAGCGTTCGCCGGCGCGGGCGAGCGCCGCTTGCTGCTGACCCACCTCCACGCCGATCACTCTGGCGGGCTGACGGTCGACGGCCATGCGGCTGCCGAGCGACTGAGCCGGTCGGGGGTGATTCAGCCGAGTCCCCCGATCTGGCAGACGATCCGCCACTCGGCCTTCGAAACTGGCTGGACCGACAGGCGCGGGAGCCTGACCAGCGCCATACCGGTGAGGCGTTGGTCCGCCTTGATCCGGTCGAGGCTGACCGGTGTCGGGAGCTTTTGCACCGCGGCGCAAGACCCGCGACATTCCCCCACATGGGGCTTTATGTCTCTTGTGCTCCCACACGACGCTCGGCGCCACGCCGCAGAAGAACGCGCTCCCGCCATGATCGCGAACCCGGTGCCGTAGAT
>DATGVF010000067.1:0-2599 GCA_035300645.1 bacterium | reverse complement strand
GCTGTAACCCGGGAAGTAGAGTCCTTCAGGGACCGGGGCGGGTGCCGTGAACCAGCGGGAGCCCAGCCCGCTAACGCGCACTCCGAACTGGACGCCGTTGCGGCTCATCACTGAGACAAGTGTGCAATGGGGGATTTCCTGAAACCTGTGTGCGATGGACGCGCACGCCGCCATTGCCACGTTGAGGAAGAACTGGTCGTTGTCGGCCAAGAACCTCAGCACCTGAGCCGCGCCACCCGGGACCGTAGCAGCTAGGGCGGGAGCTATGGCACGGACAAACAGGGAGGTGGCGGCGACGTTGCGCTGGTGTAGTTCATCGCCCATCGCCACGGCACGGGCCATGAGCGGCACGAGGGGCAGTCCGCCCATGGATCGCAGCGCGGCATCAAGTGCGGGTCCCAGGACATCGCGCATCCACTGGAGACGATCCAACACCGCGCTGTCATATGCGCCAAAACGCAGGACAGCCCCGATCCCTTCGTTGAGAGGACAGCAGGCTAGCTCGGGAGAGGACGCGTCGCGGACTTCCAAGAGAGGCATGGAGGGGGAAATGATGCCAGCCATCGGGCCGACCGCTTCGTGATCGTGCGTGCACCCGAGGGCCACTGCGCCGGAGTCCAACGCCACGGCGGCATCCTCCGGGCTGTGGGCCCACTGTTCGAAGAGGATGGCGCCGATGGCGGCTCCCCGCATCGGACCACACATCGCAGACGGCGCAACCGGCGGGCCGGCGTGTAGGAGAGTGCGCCCAGACAACGCTGGAATCAGTGCGCGGGCGTCGCGTACACCAGTGAGCACCGGGGAAGCCCGCGCAATTCGTGCGAGTGCTTCGGCATTCGCCGCGTCAATCTGTTCGGCGAGTCGACTCATCGAGTCGCGTAGGCCACGGGAAGCCGACGGGTGGGGTCATTGGAATTGTCCAGAATCATCAGGGTTTCCACTAATACCTGCGTGCCGATGGCCGCTATCTCCCAGGGTGTGTGCTCTTGCGGCGAATGACTAAGCCCCGCGGTGCTAGCCACGAAGATCATACCCGCGGGAATGTAACGGGCCAGGACGCCCGCGTCATGTCCGGCCCAGCTTAGTAGAGTCAACGCGGGCTGCCCGCATGTTTGGAGAGCCCGCACCACCGCGTCGCGAACTCCTGGATCCATCGGCACAGGGGGGGAGCGATCCCAGGATCCTACCGTCACTCGCAGGCGCTGCTGGCCCGCGATCGTCTGTGAGCGCTGCTCGACCGCCACCCGGAGGTCGTCCAGTTCGCGCTCATCTGGGCTGCGGAATTCGACGGACAGATCCACGCGGCCTGGAATCACGTTGGTGGCTCCCGGATGCACGCTGAGGCGGCCGACCGTTCCCACGGCCCGATCCTTGTGCTGCAGCGCGAGCTCACGCACCGCCATGACGAGCTCGGCGGCACCGACCAGCGCATCGGCCCGCGTAGTCATCGGGGTCGTTCCGGCGTGCGCGGCCCGTCCCTCGAAGGTGACCGTGGTCCTCAGGATGCCCGTGATCGATTCGACTGCCGCCACCGCGCGGCCCATGCGCTCGAGGACGGGTCCTTGCTCCACGTGCAGTTCCACATAGGCGGCCGTGCGCTCCGGGATCCGCGCCAGCGGTAACCCGTGGGCCCGAGCCGTGAGGTACACCTCTAGCGACTGCCCACTCCGATCGCGTAAAGTTCCAAAGCGGCTCCGCGGAATCTCGCCGACCAGCGCACGGGACGACAGCGTCCCGACATCAAAGGCATAGCCCTCTTCGTCAGCAAACGCGATTACCACGAGACGATGTCGCAGGTGCCGGCCGGCCTCCTGTAGCGCCTGCGCTGCTTCGACCGCAGCGACGACACCCAACGCGCCATCAAACATACCTCCGTTGGGGACAGTGTCCAGGTGCGAGCCTACCAGCAGGACAGGTCCGTCCTCCCCGGCCCCGTGGCCGATCAGGTTCCCGAACTCATCGACGCCCGGGTCAAGTCCGGCCTCGTGCATCATCTGCGCCACGAGGTGGACCGCTTCCACATGCGCGGGAGAAAAGGGGGGTCGGCTGATGCCGCCGGAGTCCCCACGTCCGATGGTGCCGAGGTGCTCCATCCGCTGGCGCAGCCGTTGCGGAGAAATGCGTGCAGGGGTCATCACGGAATCGCTCGTGTGTTCCGCGAACTGCAGGAGCATCCCTGCCCGTGGTCGGCGCGGAATGTCTCAGCCCATTGACTCCGACCGCGGTATGCTGGAGATGCCATGATCACAACGCTGGGAATTCTCGGAGCGGCGATCAGCGGTTACGTCTGGTACAAACAGGTCACCCCCGGTGCCGTCGCCTGTCTGGGGACGGGGTGCGCGACCGTCATCCGCAGCCGCTACGGGAAATTGCTGGGAATCCCGAACGGCGCGTTAGGAGTTGTCTACTTCCTCACCGTGTCGGCAGCGCCCCTGCTGTCGTTCTGGTTGCCGAACCTCCGCCTGTTCGTGCTGCTGGCGACCACGATCGCCCTCGTCTTATATGCATACCTCGCGTATTTGCAAGTGTTTGTCTTGCGGGCGCTGTGTAACTGGTGCCTGATGTCAGCAGGGCTCACGGGTATCCTCTTCTGGGTGTT
>DATGVF010000066.1:0-3103 GCA_035300645.1 bacterium | reverse complement strand
TAGATGAGATGTATTACGTGGCCCGATACATCGGAGCGCGCCGGATCACAACACCCGCGGCCTCCGGCACACCGTAGTCAACGCGCATGGCCACCATGCCTCAGCCCGCGTCGCGCGGGTGCGTCTGCTACACAAGTGAATGCACTGTCAAAGGTTTGTCTGAAAACGCACAGAAGATGGGGCCCAGTATTCTCCATGGCGAAGCTCAAAACGCATCCACGCGGAGCGCGGCACGCGCGTCCCACCTCGCGCTCGCGCCCTGCGACATCCCGCACCCGGGTTATCATCCTGGGGGCCGGGGGACGCGACTTCCACAACTTCAACGAGTACTTCCGCCAGCGTCCTGACTATCAGGTTGTAGCGTTCACCTCCACCCAGATCCCTGATCTGGAGGGGCGATCGTATCCGCGCGTTTTGGCGGGTCCGTTGTACCCGCAGGGAATCCCGATTTACTCTGAAGACGAGCTGCCCGACCTCATCCGCAATCTACGCGTCGAGCAGGTGGTCTTTGCCTATAGTGACGTATCCCACGAGCAGTTGATGCACGTCGGGTCCACAGTCCTCGCTGCGGGTGCGAGCTTCTGGCTGTTGGGTCCGGGGGCCACGTCGTTGGCAGCGCGCGTGCCGGTCATCAGCGTCTGTGCCGTGCGCACCGGCGCGGGGAAGTCGCAGACCACGCGGCGGGTGACAAGGATTCTGAAGGCGTTAGGCCACCGCACCGCGGTGATTCGCCACCCCATGGCCTATGGGGACCTCGCCCGGCAGCGGGTCCAGCGCTTTGCAACCTTGGCCGACTTGGACCGCTATCAGGTGACGATCGAAGAACGCGAGGAGTATGAGCCGCATATCGCGACCGGCACGCTTGTCTACGCGGGCGTGGACTATCGGGCCGTGGTCCGCCAGGCCCAGCGCGAAGCAGATGTCATCGTCTGGGACGGGGGCAACAACGACTTCCCTTTCCTGCGCTCAAACCTTCACATTGTGCTGGCCGACCCCCACCGAGCCGGGCACGAGCTGACCTATCACCCTGGCGAGACCAACCTGCGCATGGCCGACGTCGTGGTGATCAACAAGGTGGATACCGCCCCCCCGGGCGGGGTGGCGCAGGTGCGGGGTAATGTCACCCGCGTGAATCCCCGCGCGGTCATCATTGAGGCGGCGTCTCCCGTCCAGGTCGATGATCCGACGCTTCTCCGGGGCCGCCGGGCCCTGGTGGTCGAAGACGGCCCCACCCTGACGCACGGCGGGATGACGTACGGGGCGGGGGTCATCGCCGCACGCAAGTACGGTGTCGCCGAACTAGTCGATCCACGACCACATGCGGTAGGATCAATTCAGGATGTCTTTCGTCACTACGCCCACTTGGGACCGGTCTTGCCGGCGATGGGGTATGGTGTGCAGCAGGTCCGCGAACTGGAGGAGACGATCGCCGCCACCCCATGCGACGTGGTCGTCATCGGCACGCCGGTGGACCTGCGACGCATCATCGCAATTCGCGTGCCGGCAGTCCGAGTAAGGTATGAACTTGAAGAACTCAGTACGCCCAATCTCGATGACGTGATCAGAAAATGGGACTCCTCGACGCTGAGCTAATCCGGGACATCGGTGGCGTCCTGTCAATGCTGGGCGAGAGAAAGCGAGAAGGGAGGAAGACGATGACGCTACGCGGGCGCGACTTTCTGAGCATCGATGACCTGAGCCCAGAGGAACTTCGGGTGGTTTTGGATCAGGCCATCGAGCTGAAGCGTCAGGCGAAGAGGGGCGACCGTCCGCCGCTGCCCACGAGCAAAGTGCTGGCGATGCTCTTTGAGAAGCCGTCGCTACGGACCCGCGTGAGCTTTGAAGTCGGCATGCTGGAGCTCGGAGGTCATGCCATCTATTTGTCACCCCAGGATGTGCAAATGGGCACCCGCGAGAGTGTGCCCGATGTGGCGAAGAATCTAGACCGGTGGGTCCATGGGATCATGGCCCGCACGTTTTCCCACCGGACCGTCCAGATCCTCGCCGAGCACGCGCGCATCCCCGTCATCAACGGGTTGTCCGACAGAGAGCACCCCTGCCAGACGCTCGCGGACCTGCTGACGATCCGCGAACACTTTGGGCATCTGGATGGGTTGCATTTGGGGTGGGTCGGGGACGGGAACAACGTCTGTGCTTCCCTGCTGTTGGGTGCGGCGAAGGTCGGCATGCACATGATCGTCGCCACGCCGGCGCGGTTTGCCCCCGATCCGGCGATTGTCGCGCGCTCGCGCGAGATCGCTGGAGGATCGGGCAGCCGTGTGGAGGTCACGACCGATCCCCGCGCCGCCGTCCAAGGAGCAGACGTTATCTATACGGACGCCTGGGTGAGCATGGGCCAGGAAGCCGAACGCGCGGCGAAAGTCCAGGCCTTTGCGCACTTCCAAGTGAACCAGGCCCTCCTCGCTCAGGCGTCGCCCAATGCGGTCGTGATGCACTGCCTGCCGGCGCACCGAGGCGAGGAGATCACCGATGACGTGCTTGATGGTCCGCAGTCGATCGTCTTGGATCAAGCCGAAAACCGTCTGCACGCGCAAAAAGCGCTTCTGGCTTTGATCTTATGAGTAAGCCCTTGTTGCAGCGACGATCACACCGATCGGAGGTCGCGAGCCCACTGCGGTGCGCGGGGGCGAATTCATTCCATCTCCGTGTCGCGGACGCGTGTGGGGGTCCTGATGCCTAACCTGCGGCTGGTAGACATCTTAGACATCGTCATCGTGACGGCCCTCGTCTACCAGCTGTTCACCATGATCCGGGGCACCCGGGCGGTGCAGCTAGTGATCGGGGTCGCGATTCTGATTCTCGCCTATGCGGCCAGCCGCCGCTTCGGTTTGTACACTTTGCAATACGTGCTGCAATACTTGGGTGTCGTTATTCCCATCGCCGTCCTGGTCATCTTCCAGCCGGAGCTTCGCCGGATGCTCGAACAACTCGGTCGGGGCGGGGTGCTCGTCAGCGCGTTTGCGCCACTGGGGTTAGGGCGGGAGGAGACGATCCGCTTGGTCAACGATGTCTCCCGCGCCTCGCGCATCCTCGGCCTGCGCAAGATCGGTGGACTCTTGGTGCTGGAGCGGCACACCGGGCT
>DATGVF010000065.1:0-4019 GCA_035300645.1 bacterium | reverse complement strand
CCATCTTTTCGGATTCGCGCTGAGCATCGGGGTGTTCACCTTCCGACAGATGGTCCTAGTGCCGCTCGGCCTCACGGCCGATGCCCCCGCGGAGCGCCGGGTATGGCGGCTGATTGGTGCAGGTGTGATCGCGTTGCTACTTGCCGAGCCTTTTGCGCTAATGGCCCAGACCGTGAGTTTGAGCGGCGGGGCGACGGCATGGTTCGACCTTGAGCTCGTGGGAGGGGCGCTCGATTCAAGCTTCGGCCGCGTGCTGGCGCAACGGTTAGGCGCGGCCGTCTTGCTCTGGGCACTCGTCGGCGCCGCGCGCAACGCCCACGTCCGCGAAGGCCGGACGGCGTGGATCGTCCTTTTCCTCGGTGCTGCGGTGGCCGTGGTCGACGGGGAGGCGGCCCACGCCGGTGGGACCCGCCCGGTGTGGTTCGGCTTCCTCATCAACACCCTGCATGAAGCAGCGATGGGTCTGTGGGTGGGGGCGTTGCTGGGGCTGCTCGGCGTCTGGCGATTGCCCGGAGTTACCGTGCGCCATCGCGAGCTCACGACGCGAGCCGCCCGAATTGCCGTGGTGTCACTGACGGTCCTGATCACCACCGGGACAGTGATGGCCCTGCAACACTTCAGTGGCCTGCGCGATCTGACCGCTACCGCCTACGGTCGAACGCTGGTCGTGAAACTCGGTGTGCTGGTCGCCATTCTGCTGCTCGCGATGGCGGCTAGGAGGGTCCCACTCGATCGGCGGCCACGTTGGTGGGCGCGAGAGGTGGCCCTCATCTTCGTTGTAATTACCCTCGCGGGGTTGCTCGTCTCAGTCGCGCCCCCCCGGTGACCGCCGTCGGCTACGGTGCGTTCTTTGATCCGGCGACCAGATCCGCGAAAGAAGAGCAAGACTTCCCGAATTCCCACCAGCCTTTCACCCACGGTTGCACGAAGGCCATGCTCCGCCCATACACAAGGGGAATCAGCGCGACCCGGTCGGCTACCGCCATGCGATCGGCCTCGTGAAACAGTTCGAGCCGAGACTGGTCGCTGCGTTCCTGCCGTGCACGTTCGATCAACTCGTCAAACGGCGGATAGGAAAAGCCGCCTTCATTTGTCTTGCTGTCGGAGTGAAAGAGAAGGCGCAGGTAATACTCCGGATCTGGATAGCCGGGTAGCCACCCCGTGACGGCGATCGGGACGTGGTCCCACAGACGCTTAATTCCCAACGCTTCGGTCGCACTCCATGTGCGCAGTGTCACGCGCAGGCCCAGCACCGCGCGCCAGGAGTCGATGACCGCCCGGATGATGGGCTGCCATTCGTCGAGAGCGCCAACGGTGATCTCCGCCCCCACGCCGGATTGCGCCAGGTGCCCCCGCGCTCGTTCAGGGTCAAAACGTGGCACGATGTCGGGGGTGTGCCCCTGGAGCACGGGCGGTACTACTCCTCCAGTGGCGACGACGAGGTTTGGCTGGACTACACGCTCCAAGGCGGCGCGGTCAATGGCATGAGCAAGGGCGCGCCGGAACTCCACATTGGACAGGACCGGGTGGTGATGGTCGAAGGCGAGGTAACCCGACCATGCGGGCGGGCCTAGCTTGACGTCCTCCCGGGCGGGCGTCAGGTCGGCGATCCGGGGCGTGTAGCGGACCATGACCATGTCGACATTGCCCTCTTGGTACGGACCCATCGCCGCGGGAATCGCCTCCCGATGGAATTCCACGCGGCGGACGTTACCGGGTCGGGTCCCTCGGTAGCCCTCCTGACGGACCAACACCAATCGGCCGTCTGCGCGTTCGGCTTGCCGGAAGGGACCGCTGACGATCTGGTACTCCGGTTTCGTCCACTCCTCGCCATACTTTTCGATGACGTGCCTGGGTTGCGGTGCACTGTCGGGCCGGTTCATGACGCTCATGAAATACGGCGCCGGCGCGACGAGCCGGAACTCCACGGTGCGGTCATCGCGTGCGCGGACGCCGATCCGGTGCGCATCGCGGTTGTGTCCCAGGTAGTAGTCCTGGCCGTTCTCGAGTGCGAAGTAGATGGCCACGGAGGATCCGGGCCTGCGGGGGTCCAACACGCGTTTGATCCCATACTCCACATCATGGGCGGTCAGCGGGACTCCATCCGACCAGAACAGCCCCGGACGCAGGTGGAACACGTATTGCAACCCGTCGTCAGAAATCTCCCAGCGTTCTGCCAGGGAGGGAACAATCGTGCGTTCGGGCCACGCTTCCACAAGACGATCAAACAGCTGCATGCACAGCTGGATATTCGGCCAGGCGATGGCCGAGTTCGGGTCCGGATCGTTCGGCAGATAGCTCGTCGCCACGCGCAGGATCGCCGACGGTGTGCCGCGCCAGGCGGGGGGCGGTGTCCAGTACGTGAACGCCTGCTGGTACGCCGCATTCGCCTCGGCAAACCGCAGAGAGGTGTGTAGTGCCAGCGCGAGCTTGAACAGAACCAACGCCATGCTTTGCTTCTCTCCCCGCCGCTCCATGAGCGGGAGAAGGGCCTTGTAGTGCTCGATGGCTTCGTCGAGAGCGTACTCCTGACGTGCCTTATCGCCGGCGCGTAGCAGACACACCGTGGCCTTCTCCTCATCGCGTGCGGCCAGCCAGTGGTGCGCGAGCAATCCGAGGGCCTCGTCCTCGTGGCCGGCGTAGTGCTGCTCCAGCCACTCGGCTGCCCGCCTGTGGAGCCGCGCTTGCTGGTCGGTGAGGAGGGTTCGATACGTCGTCTCCTGGATCAGCGCATGTTTGAATCGATACTCGGGCTCTGGCCACCGGCGTCCTTCCCGAAGAAGGTCGAGTCTCTGCAGTTCGTGCAACGCATCTTGCACCGATCCATTACCACCGGCCACGCCCTCAAGGTGATGAAGGCTGAAGCGGCGTCCGAGGACTGACGCCGCCGTCAAGACTTCGCGGTCGTGGGAACTCAGACGGTCAAGACGGGCCAGGATGACCTTCTCGACTGTCTGTGGGATGGCGAGGGGGACGCCCGGCACAAAACGCCAGCCCTCCGCGTCGGCGACCAGCGCGCTGGAGTCGACGAGCGCGCGGAAGAGTTCTTCTAAGAAGAAGGGGTTGCCCTCGGCGTGTGCGAGAATCTGACGCTCCACATCCACGGGCAGGACGGCGGTGGGGATCAGCGATCGGAGCAATTCCCGGTCGGCATTCCCCGAGAGCGGCTCGAGCGTGAGCTCCTCGGTGCGATGGGGATACTCACGTCCTGCGCGCTCCTTGACGCCCCAGGAGGGATGATCGCGCTCCGGACGCTGTGTGATCACGAGCATGACGGCGGCGGTCTCGGTGAGCGGAAGCAACCGATCGGTCAGCTGCAGCGAGGTCGGGTCTGCCCAATGGAGATCCTCAATCACCAGCGCGACCGGTCCGTCCTCGGCCAGTCTCTCTACGAGTGTCTGCATGACCTCAAAGGTCCGGTATTGCAGGGCCTCGGGCGAAATCTGAGCCAGTCGCGCAGCGGCCTCTGGCTCTAATGCCACACCTAACATCGCTCCCAGATACGGGTAGATCTCCGCTGCCCGGTCTGGGAAGAGACGCTCCGTCTTACGGCGCAGCGTCACGCGGACACGCATCTCTGGTTCATATGCGCCGACCGCGAGCCACTCCCTGATCAGGTCTCGGTAGGGCCAGTACGGCAGCGCCTCCCCGTAGGAGACACAGCGGCCCTCCAGCCACTGCGGCCGCCCGCGCGCCGACGGCGACGCCAGGAAGTGTTCACGCAACTCGAGAGCCAGGCGGCTCTTGCCGATCCCGGGCTCGCCGACGATGAACAACACGCGCCCGGAGCCGCCGAGGACGGTATCCATCACCTCACGGCCCGCCGCGAGTTCGCGTTCGCGACCGACAAAACGGGTCTGAGCGCCCGCGGGTCCGCGGATCTTGCGCGCCGCAGCCCGGGCGGCGGTAGCCTCATGCGCGGTGACCGATTGGACTTTGCCTTTGAGGGACAGCTGTTGCGCGGGTCCCCAGCTAAACAGCGGCTCGATCGTCCGCTGCGTTGTTTCTCCCACGAGGAC
>DATGVF010000064.1:0-2288 GCA_035300645.1 bacterium | reverse complement strand
AGCCGGCCGCCGGCCCCGGTCGAGACGGTCTTGAGCCCGCGCACCCCGGCCGCCCGCAGGCGCTGGTGGTGTAGCCGCCGCCGCAGAAAGGCAGACGCCGCTGCGTCCAGGAAACCCCGTCCCCCGTCTTGACTCACTGGCATACCCCTTCACCCCTTGGGACGCTCGCGGCAGAGCGATCGTTGCGGCGGAGCAGTGGCGGCGCATTGCGTGTTCTTGCGGAAATGCTCAGTCGGCATCACCGGTGAGCGCGGCTTGCCCCTCGAAAGAGGCGAATAGACGTAAATGACGAGGGAGGCTACCAATGAATCGACGATCTGTCATGGACGAGATCAGACTTCCGAATCACGACGAGCCGGCATCGGCCGTCACCATTCTTGACAGCCAGGGGCGGGTGATGCGGGTCGTTCCGGCGAATGAGTTCCGCCGTGGCCCCGTAATCCGCCGACACCCTATCGTGGGTAGCAGGCGCAGCGGCGGGAGCACCTTTGGCCAGTCGCCTGCAGCTGCGGCGGCGCCAGTGCGATAGCCTAAACCTTGTGACGGCGCAGCAGAAGGCCAGTCCTGATCGGACGAAACCCCGGCCCGCCCCTAGGCTGCCCTGGTTGCCCTGCCAGCACTAAGCGGGTACGATTTACCGAGTCTTGAAACGCGTAGTGCACACGGTCTCAACAGACAACAAGCGGTGCCTTCTCTGAATCTTATGCGTGTCGGCTTGACACGCCCTCCCGAGGCAATTAACCCCAATCCGAAAATAACTTTGAGGTAGGGAAACAGTGATGAACGAGAAACAGAAAGGCCCCCTGTGCGCTCTTAAGGGAGGACATCCCCATGTCACTCCCCACACACAGGAGGCCTTGCTGATGCGATTGAGCGTAGCGAGCTTGCGCCGGCTGGTCAAGCGCCCACTGCACGTGGAGTTCACGCACCAGGAGCTGACCTCGTACAGCGGGCTGGAACTGCTCCGCCGCTACCTGCGCCAGCGCGACGTGCCGCAACGGCTGCGCGCCGCGTGTGCCCCGACGGGCGGGGACTATGGTGGGGGCCGCCTCGCCTTGCTCGTGCTGGCGCTGTTGTACGTGGGCGCGCGCCGGTTGGAGCACCTGCGCTACGTCGCCGGCGATCCCCTGATCGCGCGCTTCTGCGGGTTGGCCCGCCTGCCCACGGCGCGTACGATGGGCAATTGGTTGCGGCAGTTCACCCAGCGCACGCTGGCCCCGCTGGTCCAGCTCAATCATGATCTCGTCGTCGACGCCCTCACGCGCCGGGCGCTGCCCCGCCTGACGATCGACGTCGATGGCACTGTGGTCCGCACGGGGGCGACCGTGGGCTGGGCCTTCCGCGGGTTCAATCCCCATCACCGCAAGGATCCCAGCTACTATCCGCTGCTCGCCCACGTCGCCCAGACGGGTCACATCCTGCGGGTGAAGAATCGGCCCGGCAACGTGCACGACTCCAAGCAGAGCGTCGCCTTCCTGCGGGAGGTGATCGCCGGGCTGCGGACCGCGTTCGGCCGCCGGTTGCCCCTGGAATTCCGCATGGACGCCGCCTTCTGCCAGCGTGCCGTGTTCCGCCTGCTCGCCGCCCGGGGCTGTACCTATGCCATCAAGGTCGGGTACTGGAGCTGGTTGCCCTTGAAGCAACTCGCCGCTGACCGAGCGCACTGGCTGCCCGTCGCGCCAAACGTCACCGGCTTCTTCCATGACCTGCACATCCCCCAGTGGGACCTGCACCTGCGCGTCATGCTCTACCGTAAGCATGTCGACCACGAGAGTCCCAAGAACTTCCAACTCGATCTGTTCACCCCCGATGATGGCCATTTCGAATACAGCGCCGTCGCCACGAACCTGGCGCTGGATCTGCCGGCCCTGTACGCGTTCATCTGCGGCCGCGGCGCCCAAGAGAAGACCATCGCCGAGCTCAAGGGCGAGTTCGCCCTCGATGTCATCCCGACGCGCCACTACGGCGCCAACAGCGCCTGGCAGCAACTCAGCATCCTCGCCCACAACCTCGTCCGCAGCTTCCAACTCGACACCATCGCCGTGCCCAAACCCCGCTCGCGCAAACGCACCTATACGTACCTGATCCGGAGCATGCGCACCCTGCGCTTCCTGCTCGTGACGCGGGCCGGCCGGTTGGCCCGGATCGGCGGCCGCCACGTCCTGCGCCTCCCCCAGAATCCCGCCACCGAGGCCCTCTATGCGGCGATCGACGACCGCCTAGCCGCCTGAGTTATTTTCGGATTGGGGCTAAAATGTTACCGAGCGGGGATCGTCGCGCCATTTGTG
>DATGVF010000063.1:0-4009 GCA_035300645.1 bacterium | reverse complement strand
ATTGCCTTGCCGCTGCAAAATAGCGGGCTGTTTCCCCCGATGGTAGTTCAGATGACGGCGGTCGGGGAAGAGACGGGGACGTTGGACAGCATGCTGCAGAAGGTCGCCGATTTTTACGATGCTGAGGTCGAGAGCACGCTGGTCCAGTTGACGTCGATCCTGGAACCGTTGCTGATCATGTTCTTGGGCTTCGTGGTTGGCTTCATCGTGTTGAGCTTCTACATGCCGCTGTATCAGTTGATCACGGGAATACACTAGAAAAATCGCTTGGCCCAGCACGCCTGGGCTGGGATAGTCTCGGCTGTGAGCCGGCTGGAGGAATCCTCCGGCCGGCTCGTGTTTTGACCCGATAGAACTCATCTGGACTTGCTCGTCCACTCTCCCGCCACAGGAGAGTTCGCAGATCTCCTCTCCATGAGGACGAGAAGCGAATTGTGGTTATGTGATCGGGCGCGATATTGGCGGTCTCTGGGTTGCTGAGGGATGGGTGACGAAGCTGGTTACTTAACGTGAGGCAGCTTGCTGTTCCTGCACGACACGCGCGGCCTCGGCGTAGGTAATCCAAACTCCTGATGCCGGGTAAACGATCCAGCGCAGGTATCCCGGGAGTGAGAGATAGTTCGTCTCGGCGCTATAGGGTCGTAAGCCTGCAACTTGAGGGAACCCGGCAATGGCTGGAGGCGCTGCCCCCCCGGGGAACAATCCCGAGACCCGTGAAGCCGTGTTACGCGGGAACACGATCACGACCGCGACGCCCGTCCGGTCTAATCCGAACGCGATCCCCTGATCATCGTAGATCATGCCGGGAAAATTTTCGACAGTCCCCTCACGGAAGTTGCGGCCCACTGCTCTGAGAACCTCATCAACGCGGTATCCGACGCCAAGCTCGTTACTGAGCTTCAGAAGGCTATTGGACGTCGAGGCGGCACTCACTTTGCCGCCCTGGATGTATACAACGATCCCCCAGCGGCTGAAGGTGTAGACGGTGTCGACCGACGTGTCCCGAACATCCGAGGGCCGACCGAATCGGGAGAGAATCAACCGGAGTCCGGATCCCATGGTGATCCCGGCCAATGACGCGCCGGGGACGATTCGTAGGGAACTTGGTGGAAGTTGCGGCACGACAGGGGCGATCCCCGGCGGAGGAACCGGCGGCGCCGGCTGAGTCGGCGAAGGCTGAGGAGCAGGCGGCACCGGTTGGGGGTAGGGGGGGGTGGGTTGTTGGGCGAACGCAGGTGCGATGGCGAGAACGATCACCACGCACGCAGCAAGGGTGGCGTGACGCCGCATTCGGTCAGCTCCTTTTGGCAAAGGGGTTTCCCTTTGGGGATGATCGTTTCCTGCCCTCACGGCTCTTACCCTCGAACAGGTGTGCAGCAGACCTAAATGCATGCAGAGCCTAACGAGGTTTATTGGTGGGTATACGGCAAACCGATGGCACTTTGGCAGGGCTGCCCTGACGGTCCTGTACGTTTGAAGAATCAAGAGGCGCACACTCGTGCGACATCGCAAAGGGCAGGCTGGGTTCACCCTCATTGAGCTCATGATCGTCGTGGCCATTCTGGGGATCCTGACTGCCATCATCATCCCGAACTTCGTCCGCGCACGCTCCTCGAGCAAGCTGGCGACGTGCCAACTCGATCTGCGCAACATCGCCGCTGGCCTAGAGCTCTACTATGTTGAAAACCAAAGCTACCCGGCTGTAGGGGGCTGGGATAATACGTTGATGGCAGGCGGGTACATTCGCGCGGTCCCCAGGTCCCCGATCGACCAGGCGAGCTACGGATACGCCACGAACGCGGGCCAGAACTCGTTTGCCCTGTCAGATGGACCGAACAAGTATACGCAGTCAGGCGTGACAGGGTACGTCGTCTACACAGCGACAGGCGGTCTGCAGATCGGGGTAGCGACCGTCCCCTCGCCGTGACTGCACGAGAACTGTCGGCGGCTGCACCCCGGAAACTCCGTCGCGGGCGGTCCATCTCTCCACAACAGATCACCGCCGTGACCACCTACAACAAAAGGCTGCCGATGGGCCCCCATGCGCGGTGTTTGATGTAGCCGTTCGAGAAGGGGCCATCCCATAATCCCAGGTGGGACGGATGGGATCTGGCTTCGGGTAAGGCAAATGAGTTCTAAGGCGCAGCGCGAGATCATCCGACAAAACAAATAGAAGGAGATCGATCGACGCTCAGCCTGTCTCCTGCATTCCCCGCTGAGAGTTTCTGAGATGACGAATTTTCTAGATCCGGTTGCCTGTGGGATGAGCCTAGAGAACGGACATCTAGGGCATCGGGAAGAAGCATGGACAAGATGCCCTTCGCAACGGTCATCGATCCACCAACTAAGCGCTACCGCCCGTCCATCCGGTCATTTACCACGGGACTGCGGGTCAGAAGGGAGCCGTTAGCTCTAACAGGTATCCTCATCGTAGGGGCTATCCTGCGCTTTGCGCTCCTCGGACGCAACAGCATATGGTTCGACGAAGCGGTCATAGCTCTGGTTGCGCAGTTCAAATGGCAAGAGGTTTTCGCCTCCCTCCGATTCGGCGACACCCATCCGCCCCTGTATTACCTCCTGATGAAGACCTGGGTCCACCTAGCAGGAGTAGGAGAAGTCGCGCTCCGCATCCCGTCGGCCTTTTTCAGTCTCATCTCGGTTGTGCTCACTTATGCTCTCATGCGCCAGTTCTCCTCCAAACGGGTCAGCTTGGTGAGCGCGCTCCTGGTTGCCACGGCTCCTTTTGAAATCTGGAGTGCACAGATGGCGCGAATGTATGCCTTCCTCGGCGCGCTTACCCTGGGGGCCACCTTGACGCTCGTCCTCAGCGTCGAACGACGTCGATGGGGGCTTTGGGGGTTATATGCCGTATTGACCGCGGCCATGGTCTACACGCATGATCTGGCGTTCTTTGTGCTCGCGGCACACGGACTGTGGGTGATTTCCTACGAGCGCCGCCATCTCGGCCGCTGGCTGCTCGCCATGGGCACGGTTGCCGTCCTTTACGCCCCCTGGGGTCCGTCGCTGTGGTATCAGGTCACGCACGGGCCCACCTGGTTCCTGGGCCCTGTGTTAGGCGACAAGCCTCCGTATTTGAAGCTAAGCGATCTGGTCGGGCTCTTCGCGTTTGGTGGTTCGCTGTTTGGGATGCCGAGCTATTTCTTCAGCAACACATCGCTCACGCGACTGGAGCAGGTCTTGTTCCTACTGCCGTTTCTCATCGTTGTGGGGTCTGGTATTGCGCTGTCGCACGGTCGTCGTCAGGTGGCCTTACTCGGGCTTTCACTAGCCCTTCCAGTGGGAGTAATGCAAGTGGTCGGCCTTTGGTTCCCTGCCTTTTTCGCTCGGTGGTTCTCTTTTTTGTGTCCGTTTTATGCGATGCTCTTTGCGGGGGGGGCTTTCGCACTATCCCGCGCCATCCGTCCGCACTCCGACCGGATCGCCGTGTACGTCGTTTCGGCGGCGCTGCTTTTCAATATCGCCGGGCTGGACCGCTACTACTTTGATCCCCAGCTTCACCCGTACCAGTGGCGTACCGCCGTGGCAACGTTATCGCGTAAAGTCGAGCCCGCTGATCTCTTGCTCTTCGGGGACAGCGGGAATGAAGCTACCTTTGCTTACTACTTCAAGGGACGCGCCTGGACTCGGCTGCTTCTTCCCGGCCCAGACCTTGAGGCCATCCGGGGACTTGGGTCTCGCTTCAATCGGGTCTGGCTTATCGTGGCCCCACCTGCGAATCATCCCGCGATGATTGATCAAACACTGTCAGCCTTACAAACCTCGTTTGTCCTGGTGGATGGAGGCGAGAGAACTCTTGGGGTGTATCCGTGGGTTTACCTCTTTGAGGCCCGGTCATCGCCACGACTCTGAGGGAACCTGCTCACGCGTACTCGTGATCTGGCGGTTGTCAAGGATGTGGCGCACCAAGTTAGGCAGCCCGTGTCCGTCCGAGTGGCCTACCAGAGTCCTTAAGCTGCGGGCGGGTCGCGCAATTGAGTCATATCTTTTC
>DATGVF010000062.1:0-3331 GCA_035300645.1 bacterium | reverse complement strand
TAGGCGCGATGCAAAGCGCCGTCGTCGGTCATCGTGGTCCTCCCTTTCAGGTTCGAGCGGAGTATTTTACCAACGGAGATCGACACGCAAATTACAAAGGCGGGAGAAATGTCCTCCCGCCTTTGTCATTTGCGTGCCGATCTCCGTTGGTAAAATACTCCGCTCGAACCTGAAAGGGAGGATCACGATGACCGACGACGGCGCTTTGCATCGCGCCTATCAGCACGCCCGAGCATATCTCAACACCCTGCCGGACCGACCGGTCGGCCCGCCGGTGCCGGCACAGACGCTGACATCCCTCACCGGGTCGCTTCCGGAGATCGGGACCGATCCTGCGGAGGTGATCGATGGGCTCGTCCGGGGAGCGGAGCCGGGGCTCGTCGCCAGCGCAGGGCCCCGGTACTTCGGGTTCGTGATCGGCGGCAGCCTGCCCGCAGCCCTCGCCGCGGACTGGCTAACCTCCGCATGGGACCAGAATGCAGCGTTCTACGTGAGCTCGCCCGCGGCCGCCGTGATCGAAGATGTCGCGGCCTCATGGGTACTGGATATCCTGGGATTACCGGCGACGAGCAGCGTAGGATTTGTGACGGGTGCGATGATGGCGAACTTCACCGCGCTCGCCTCCGCGCGCCATGAGGTGCTCACGCGTGTGGGGTGGGACGTCGAAGAACGCGGGCTGATCGGGGCGCCACCGGTTCACGTGGTGATCGGCGAGGAGGCGCACGTTACGATTACCCGATCCCTGGGCCTGCTGGGATTGGGCCGCGCGCGTGCGACGCGGGTGCCCACCGACGAGCAGGGACGCATGCGTGCCGGACCTCTGCGCGAAGCCCTCGCCTCGCACGCAGGGCCGACAATCGTGTGCGCCCAGGCAGGGAACGTCAATACGGGCGCGTTCGACCCGTTTGCGGAGATCGCCGACGCGGTGCGGGACCACGGGGCGTGGCTGCATATCGACGGCGCGTTCGGGCTGTGGGCCGCCGCCAGCCCCGCCCTGCGGCATCTGGTGTCCGGGGCGAGCCGGGCCGACTCCTGGGCACTGGACGCCCACAAGTGGCTGAACGTCCCCTACGATAACGGGATCGTAGTGGTCGCTCACCCCCAATCTCACCGCGCCGCCATGTCGATGACGG
Organism: bacterium; assembly: GCA_035300645.1. Lineage (GTDB taxonomy): Bacteria > Sysuimicrobiota > Sysuimicrobiia > Sysuimicrobiales > Kaftiobacteriaceae > 13-1-40CM-64-14. Next base: position 2,198 of record DATGVF010000062.1, on the reverse strand, counting down.
CCGCCTATCTGGTGCGAGGTTCCGGAGACGTGCGCGATCCTAGCGACTGGGTTCCGGAATCCTCACGGCGCGCCCGCGGGGTGACTGTCTATGCGGCCTTGCGCACGCTGGGCCTCCGTGGCGTTGCAGGCTTGGTCGAACGAGACTGTGGTCTCGCTGAATACATGGCCGACACTCTCCGGCAAACATCCGGCATCGAGATCCTGAACGAAGTCGTCCTGAATCAAGTCCTGGTCCGATTCCACCCTCGCGGCGCAGGAGGGGCGGACGCGCTCACCCGTGCTGTGATCTCTCGCGTGCAACAGGAGGGGACGTGCTGGACCGGCGGGACCACGTGGCACGGACTCGCCGCGATGCGCATTTCCGTCTCCGGATGGTCGACGACACGCGAGGATATCGCCCGATCCGCTGCGGCAATCACCACAGCCTATGAGCGGGAACGAGAGCGCATGAGCGGCGGCTAACCGAAGAGGCTAGAGGCCTCTTGCGCGAAGGCGGTGACCAACCCCGCGACCTCCTCGTAGTCGGAGAGTTTCATTAGACTGACTGGGGAGTGGATGTACCGCACCGGAATAGACACCACCCCCGTTAACACGCCCGCGCGGCTGGTCTGGATCGCACCCGCGTCAGTCCCTCCGAACAACGGCAGCTTGAGCTGATAGCGGATCTCGTGGCGCTGGGCCAAACCCTCTAGCGTCTGCACCATCTTGGGGCTAATGATGGCCGATTGGTCGGCGATCGTGATGGCTGCCCCCGCCCCCACCGTCGTGGCACGCCGGGCGGGCGACACGCCAGGCAGATCTGCGGCCACGGTCCCCTCGACCGCTAAGGCCACCTGGGGGGCAATCTGGAACGCGGCTGTCCGTGCGCCACGCAGCCCGGTTTCCTCGCTGACAGCGAAGTTGCACACCACTGTGGACTGCGGAGGAACCCCGGCCAGTCGCTGCAAGACCTCCACCAGCACCGCGCAGCCGGCTCGGTCATCAAGTGCTTTCCCCAGCACCCATCCGTCGCGCAGGACCTCAAACGGCTGGCTGACCACGACCGGATCCCCCACTCGTAGGCCCGCTACCTTTGCGTCTTCAAATGAGCGGAGACCCACATCGATGCACAGTGACTCCAGAGGAATGGGCTTATCGCGTTCCTCGCTTTTCAGGACATGCGGGGGGAGGCTGCCGATGACCCCGCGGATCTTCGATCCGTCGCGGGTGCGCACGGTCACGGTGTGCGCGGGCAGGATTCGCACATCCCACCCGCCCAGGGGAGTGAAGTGCAGGAAACCGTGCTCATCGATGTGGTTGATGAGCAGGCCGATCTCGTCCATGTGGGCGTCGAGCATCACGGTGAAATCCGTCTTCCCGTGTCGCGTCACCAGAAGATTTCCAAGCACATCGGTGCGGATGTCGTCAGCGTAGGGGGTCACGAGTGCCTGGATGGCCTCCCGTGCTTCATCCTCAAATCCGGTCGCACCGAATGCGTCGGACAGCGACTTGAGAGTAGCGATGGCATCCACGAGTCTCTCACCTCTAAGTGGGTATGGTTTGCTCACCATGAGCTTAAGATAGCGTAACGGATGTTTCTGCCACTGGCGAAGGGTCCCTGTTCGGCATGCGCACAGGGGGGGCCGAGGCTGTCGAGAGGTCTGCGATCATTGGCGGGCCACTTGCCTTAATGGACGGATGATTCGGGTGGCGAAGGCAGGACGGGTCGAGGAGAGCGCTGCGCCTTATGCAGTGCTGGTACTAACGGCATTGTCTTGCTTTACGTACATGGGCAGGGCGGCGTTAGCATTGTGTAGGAAAACCTGGATTCGGTCCTTTGGGTTCAGGTACACCGCGACTTGCCAGGACACTAGCACCCGACCGGTCAGAGCTTGCGCAGTCACGTAATACCAGCGTCCTCCCGGCAAATTGGGGAAGACAAACTGGCCTTTGGCGTTGGTCTTTGTCTTCGCGTAGGAAAGTTTGTCCTGCATCTCGGGACTGGCGATCACGTATTCGACATACATATGTGCCAGCAGCGGATTATAGGTTCCGTCCTTCTCTGCAGCCTTCTTCTTGATGGTATCGAAATCAATCGGCTTCAGGAGCAGGTGGACGCTGGCGCCGGTGCAGGGAACGAGCTTCCCATCATCTGTAGCAATGCCGAGTCGCCCCTCAATCTTCCCATTGAGGTCAGCGGCATTGGCGGCGACTTGG
>DATGVF010000061.1:0-18598 GCA_035300645.1 bacterium | reverse complement strand
GGTATCAACGAATCGTGGCTGCCGTCCCGCTACCTCGGCGAGAGCGTGGGAGATGAATTGCCCGCGAGTCGAGGCCAGCACGTGCTCCGCGTACGAGGGGAGACGGCATCTCCGGCGGCCACGACACGACTGCGCGCGCGGGGCGTCTCAGTCGACGAAGTGGTGGCCTATCGCATAGTTGAGGCTCCCCCAGGCTCTGAGGCGTTGTTGCGGCAGGCCTGGACGGAGGGTATCGATGCCATCGTGTTCACCAGTGCCTCGACAGTGCGGGGGTTTGCGCACCTTGCACAGCGTGCGGGGATTGCCGACGATGTCAGTAGCGTGACGACCTTTGCGATTGGGCCAGTGACCGCCGAGGCGATGACCGCGTTAGGATGGACAGTTCACGGGGTCGCGTTGCAGCACAGCGTCGACGGCCTCGTATCGTTGATCGAAGAGAGGAGAGCCTCCATTGCAGCAGATCACGCGACGTCCTGAGGTTCCCGTCCGGCTGCGCCGGCTGCGCCGGACCGCGCCGATGCGCGGACTCGTTCGTGAGACGCGTCTGGACCCGCAGCAGCTGATCTATCCGCTGTTTGTCCGAGGCGGAAAGCGCGTGCGCGAGCCCATCCCCTCGATGCCCGGGCAGTTTCGATTGTCCGTGGACGAGCTTGTTGCCGAGGTCGGCACCGCACGCCGTCTTGGGATCGAGGCGGTGCTCTTGTTCGGCTTACCAGCTGTCAAAGATCCTTTGGGAAAGGGAGCCTACGCCGAGGACGGGATTGTACAGGACGCCGTGCGGGCTCTGCGCGCAGCGCACTCCGATCTGGTGATCATGGCCGACGTGTGTCTGTGTGAGTACACGAGCCACGGGCACTGTGGGGTGCTCGCCAACGGCGAGGTGGATAACGACGCCACCCTGGACTTGCTTGCCCGGATCGCAGTCTCCCAGGCGGCGGCCGGTGCCGATGTGGTCGGGCCGAGCGCGATGATGGATGGGCAGGTGGCCGCGCTCCGCCGCGGACTGGACGAGTCGGGGATGGGCCATGTGGCCATCATGGCGTACTCCGCGAAGTATGCGTCCGCGTTCTACGGACCGTTTCGGGAGGCAGCAGACTCGGCGCCGCAGTTTGGCGACCGCCGAGGCTACCAAATGGATCCTGCGAACGTGCGGGAGGCGGAGCGAGAGATCGCACTGGACCTCGCCGAAGGCGCCGATATCGTCATGGTGAAACCCGCCCTCGCCTACTTAGACGTCATCGCCCGCGTGCGCCCCGTGGTTCCCGTTCCGCTGGCCGCCTACAACGTGAGCGGTGAGTATGCCCTGGTCAAAGCGGCCGCCCAGCAGGGATGGGTGGATGAGTCCCGTGTGGTGCTAGAGATCCTCACGGCCATCGCGCGGGCCGGGGCCGACCTCATCATTACCTATCACGCAAAGGAGGTCGCCGGATGGCTGAGCGCGCGGTGACCGCACCCGAATTCGTGCACTTTCTGACGCTGCAGGTGGACCCCACCTGGCGTCGCCTGCTCCCCGCGCAGCGGGAGGAAGACCTGGACGCATTTCGACGGGTGTTCCAGCGGACAACCGGGGACGTCCGCACACTCACCTACTCGATGGTAGGCCTTCGTCCGGACGCGGATCTCCTACTCGTTCGGTTTGCTGGCTCCCTGGACGCGCTCGAGGCGTCGGCGAGCCTCTTGCTCCGCGCGGGCGTGGGGCGGTCGATGCGCGTTGCCCACTCATGGATCGGACTGATTCGCCAGTCGCAATACACCAAGCGGCCCACGGGGCAAGAGCAAGGGCTGCGGACCGGAGATCGAGCCGCGTATCTCGTGGTGTATCCGTTCACCAAGACCCATGAGTGGTATCAGTTGAGCCGTGAGACGCGGCAGGGGATGATGAGTGAGCACATCCGCATCGGGCACGATTATCCCCAAGTACGGCAACTCCTCGCGCACTCGACGGGGCTCGACGACCAGGAATTTATCGTGGCGTATGAGACGGATGACCTGACGGTCTTTCAGGATCTGGTGGTGGCGCTGCGCGAGACGGAAGCCCGGCGCTTCACGCTCCGCGATAGCCCGACGCTGACGGCGATCTCCCGGTCGCTTGAAGACGCGTTGGCTCTACTGGGATGAGGAAGGGCGGCGGTCACGGATCACGCGGCCTCCGTGCCCGCGTCTCGTCATGCGACCGTGAACCGTGAGCAGCCCGTCTGATCGTTTCCTTCGTGCCTGCCGCCACGAGCCGGTGGATGTGACGCCCATCTGGTTCATGCGGCAGGCCGGCCGTTCCCAACCGGAGTACCGCGCGCTGCGGGAACGGTTCTCTCTGCTGGAGATCGTGCGCCGTCCCGACCTGTGCGCCGAGGTGACGCTGCGTCCAGTCCAGCAGCTGGACGTGGATGCCGCCATTCTGTTCGCCGACATCACGGTCCCGTTGTTGTCGATGGGGGTGGGACTGGAGCTGGTCGAGGATACGGGCCCGCGTGTCCACGCGCCGATCCGTGACTCCTCAGGCGTGGCGGCTCTCCGCCCCTTTGAAATCGATGAGACCGTGGCCGCGCTTACCGAGGCGATTCGGATCATCCGCCGCGCGACGTCAGCGCCGCTGATTGGGTTCGCAGGCGCGCCGTTCACTCTGGCGGCGTATCTTGTGGAGGGCGGCCCGTCCCGAGATTTTCCTCTGACAAGGGCGTTCATGCAGCGTGAGCCTCAGGTGTGGGGGGACCTGATGAACCGCTTGACGCAGGCGATCGTCGCCTACTTGCAGGTCCAGATCCGCGCCGGCGTGCAGGCGGTGCAGCTATTTGATAGTTGGGTCGGATGCCTCAGCCCTCACGATTTTGTCGGCAATGTTGCGCCCTACTCCGCGCGGGTGCTGGCCGCAGTGGCCGCGGCTGGTGTGCCGGCGATTCACTTCGGGACGAATACCGGCGGACTGCTGGAGCTCATGGCCGCCTCCGGCGGCGATGTGATTGGTGTCGACTGGCGAGTGGACCTCGGCGAGGCATGGCGGCGAATCGGCTTGCACCGCGGGATTCAGGGGAACCTGGACCCTGTGGTGCCGCTCGCGGATGTGACGGTGATGCTGGAGCGCGCCCGTACGATCCTCGAGCAGGCCGCCGGTCGTCCCGGCCACATCTTCAATTTGGGGCATGGGGTGCATCCGCAGACCTCACCGAGCCATCTCCGACGCCTCGTGGCGTTCGTGCACGAGTACCGTGTGCGGGAACCCGCACCCCGATGACGCCGGTCGGGCTCGTGTGCATGGCCTACGGAAGTCCGGCCACCCTGGAGGACGTTCCGAGCTACTACACGCACATCCGCGGCGGGAAGACACCGTCACCCGACCAAGTGGCCGAGTTACGGGAACGCTACCTGCGGATCGGAGGTCAGTCTCCGCTGGCGGAGATCACCCAGCGTCAGGCCACGGGTGTCGCCCGCGCGCTTCAGGAAGACGACATGGACGTGCGCGCCTATGTAGGCATGAAACACGCGCCGCCGTTTATTGCTGATGTCGTCGCCCGGATGGCTGGCGATGGCATTCGCCGCGCCGTGGGCCTGGCGCTCGCGCCGCACTACTCGCAGATCAGCGTGGCGTCGTATTTCGCCACGGCAGAAGAAGCGGCGTCCCGCCACAAGATTGGATTGACGTGCGTCCAGTCCTGGCATGATCTACCGGGATTCATTACGACCCTTGTCAACCGCGTACGCACGGCCCGAGCGGCCTTGCCAGATGCCGATGAGGCACCTGTGGTCTTTACAGCGCACAGTTTGCCCCAGCGCATCTTGAGTTGGCACGACCCGTATCCCGACCAACTGGCTCGCACCTGCGAGCTCGTCGCAGTTCAGGCAGGGCTGCGCGACTGGCGGTTCGCGTATCAGAGCGCGAGCCACACGGGGGAGCCCTGGCTCGGGCCGGATCTCCTCGAGGCCCTCGACCAGATCCGGGAGGAGGGCCACACGAGTGTGGTCATCTGTCCGGTGGGCTTCGTCGCTGACCACCTCGAGGTGTTGTATGACATTGACATCGAGGCCGCCGGGTATGCAGATGCACTCGGGGTGCGGCTCGTGCGCGCTCCGACGGCGGGATGTGGCGCTGATTTTCTGGGAGCACTTGCAGACCTGCTCCGGCCACACGTCAGGGAGGCCGCACACGCATGAGCGGTACCTGCGTGGTAATCGGAGGAGGCATCACCGGCTTGGCCGCTGCGCACGCTCTCAATGCGACAGTCGCCGCCGGCTTTCTCGATTCCGCGACCCTCCTGGAGGCTGCCCCGCAGTTGGGCGGCAAGATCGTGACCGAGAGAGTGGGCGGGTTTGTACTTGAAGGAGGTCCCGATTCATTTCTCACGGTCAAGCCCGAGGCTCTTGAGCTCTGCCGCACCCTCGGATTGGGCGACCAGGTGATTGGGACTCTGGCCCCGCGCCACGTCTTTGTGCTCAGCCGCGGGGTGCTCGAGCCTCTACCGGATGGGCTTGCAGGGCTGGTGCCGAGTCGGCTCCTGCCGTTTCTTCGCAGCGGACTGTTCTCGGTGTGGGAGAAGGCTCGCATGGCGCGCGAGGTGGTGGTCTCTCCTCACCGCAACGGGGTGGAGGAGTCTGTAGGTGAGTTCGTACGACGCCGCCTCGGACCGGCGGCAGTGGACCGTCTCGCGGCCCCCTTGCTGGCGGGCATCTACGCCGGGGACGTCGACCGGCTGAGTCTGCAGGCGACATTTCCCCAATTCGCGGAGGCAGAATCACAGTACGGATCCCTGATGATGGCCGCGGTCCGTCGCCAGCTCGGCCGGCGTCGTCGACACCTCGTAGGCGACCCCGCTGACGGGGGCGACACCAGCAGTCTAGGCATGTTTGCGACGCTGCGCGATGGCCTGGACCATCTTGTCCATCGCATCAAGGACTCGTTGCCTCGCGTGGGGGTGCGCACGGGTGCGCCCGCACGGATGATTACTCAGGAAGGGAACCAGTATCGGGTTCACCTTGCCGACGGGGCCTCTGTCGACGCGGACGTTCTCATCGTTACGACACCTGCCTACACCGCCGCGCGATTGCTCCGCAGTCTTACCCCTACAGCCGCATCGGCTCTGGAGCAGATTCCGTATGTCTCCACTGCGGCCATCGCGCTAGGGTTTGCCCGCACCGATGTGGCGCACCCGCTCGCCGGGCACGGCTACGTAGTGGCCCGCGGCGAAGGGCTCATGCACACCGCGTGCACCTGGACGTCTTCCAAATGGCCTCGGCGGACGCCAGCGAATTGCGTGCTGTTGAAGTGCTACGTGGGACGCGCCGGGGATAGGCGCTGGCTGGACGAGGACGACGACAGCCTCGTCGCGACGGTGCTGGCCGAGATCCAGCCGCTGCTGGAGATCACGGGCCAACCACTGCGCGCGCGTGTGCATCGGTGGGCGGATGCGATGCCCCAATATGACGTCGGTCACCTGGGCAGGGTGGAGGCGATCACGGATGCTCTGTCCCAAACCCCAGGGGTTCTGGTCGCGGGCGCGGGATACGGCGGTATCGGCCTCCCAGATTGCATCCGGCAGGGCACGGAGGTGGCGGCGGCTGCCCTGCGGTATCTCGGTGCCGCATCAGGATGAAACTGAGAACGTGTCTGCACGAGGTGTGCCTTCTCGGCGCCTGTAGTAGATTTCGTGGATTGATTCCGCGTCTAGAAAGGTCGGTGACGGAACTGTGAGGTCGGTGCCCTGGCTCCCAGTCACCACCTCGCTGGTGATTGTGCTCTTTGTAATCCTGATCTTTCGCCGATACCGTCGCCGCGCCAGTACACCAGTGTTGATATGGGGGATTGGATTAGCGATGTTCGGGATCGCCAGCATGGCGGAGGCTTACTCGACACTCGGGTGGCACCCTGTTGCGTTCCGCTTGTGGTATCTCAATGGCGCGTTGCTGAACGCGGCGTGGTTGGGGCAAGGAACAGTGTTTCTCCTGAGCCGCCGGCCACATCTTCCGTGGATCATCCTCGGCCTGCTGTTGATTGGAACCGTGGTTGGAGGAATTCTTGTGTTTCGTACGCCGATCGATAGCGCACACTTTCGGGTAGGGGCGCCCTTGAGCGTGCAGTACCAAGAGATCCTTCCGCCGGGGGCGATCGTGCGCAAGCTCACCCCCGTCTTCAACATCTATGGCTCCATCACGCTTGTAGGCGGTGCCCTGTACTCGGCGTGGCTGCTGCGCCGCAAGGAGAGCGTCCCGCAGCGTGTCGTGGGGAACGGGCTCATTGCGCTCGGCGGCGTGGCCATGGGAGTGGCGAGCACGCTGGTGCGTTTTAGTGTGGCCGACTACCTGTACGTGGCCGAGCTCGTGGCCGCGGGGAGTATGTTCACGGGATTTCTTCTGGCGACCACCCGGATCCCCGTGTCATTGCCCCTCGCCTCGCGTGTGGAGGTGATGTCATGACCGCCCGGTCGGTGACGGAGCCATCCTGGTTGACCGTGAGCAGAGCGTGTCAGATGCTTGGCGTGGACGCCTCGACCCTTCGTCTGTGGACCGATGCTGGCCGCATCCCCGTCTTTCGAACCCCCGGAGGCCACCGGCGCTACCGCGAGGAAGATCTGACACGCTTTTTGCACTCTCAGCAGCACAAGCCCCACGGGCTTGCCGACGTCATTGGTGATCGTGGAGCACGGCTAATTCCAGGCACATCGCGCCGGCGGATTCGCGAGCAGCAGTGGTACGCCGACCTCGACCCCAAGGCAGCCGACGCCATGCGGCTGACATGTCGCACGCTCATGGACGCCCTCACCACATATCTCTCTGGGGGCCGGGGACGACGAGCGGCGTTGGCGGCCGGGGAGGATGCGGGGCGTGCGTTAGGCCTGCAAGTCGCCGCCTTGCGCTTTTCTCCTGCCGAGGCCACGCGCACTTTCTTGTTTTTTAAAGGGTCGATTACCCAATCGTTGTCCTCCCGCCTGTCGCTACCGTCCGAACGTCGGGTTCGCTCCATTCGCCACATCGATCTCTTCTTGGACCGCGTGTTGGTCCAGATGATGGCCGTCTACGAACAGACGGGCTGACCTGCCACCTCATCCACAGGACAGACCTCTGCTCCGTTCTGATCCCGCGAGTCGGGATTATTGCGATACGTGCACACCGTTCTATACTGTGGAGCGATGATCGCCTGCTCACGACGGTGGGGCTAGGGAGCGGGAGCAAACTGCTTCCCGAGGGAGATTTGTGGCCGGCTCGCTGATCATTATTCCGGTCTTCAACGAAGAAGCCACGCTCGATCAAGTGCTCGTCGAGGTGCGCCGTGCGGTGCCGGCGTGCGACATTCTCGTCGTCGATGACGGATCGACCGACCGCTCGCCGCAGATTATCCGCGCCCATGCCGACGTGCGGGTGGTGCGGCACGACACCAACCGCGGCTATGGGCAATCTTTGATCACGGGGTTTCGCTACGCGATCGATGGGGGCTACGCCGTGGCGGTGACGATTGCTTGCGACGAGCAGCACGAACCGCAGCGCATCCCCGACTTCCTCCAGGCGATCGCGACGGCCGACATCGTCTCTGGGAGTCGGTATCTGGACCCGACCTTGCCAGGTGATCCCCCACCGCCCGATCGGGTCCGGCTCAACCGGGAGTTCGTCGCTCGCCTACGGACAATCACGGGCTATACGCTCACCGATGCCTGGTGCGGGTTTAAGGCCTACCGCGTCGAGGCGCTGCGAAAACTGCAACTCACAGAACCCAGCTACGGGCTGCCCCTGCAGGTATGGGTGCAGGCAGCCTATCATCACCTCAGGGTCGTGGAGCTGGCGGTGGCCCGTATCTACAGGAACCCCCGGCGTCAGTTCTGGGGCGGGTTGGATGACGCGGACGCCCGCCGCGCCTATTACCTGAAAGTGTTGGAAGCGGAGGTCGCGCGCTGGTTCCCGGATCGGGTGGCTCTCGTGCAGCAGGCGCCGTGAAGATTTTGGCGATTGGCCCCCACCCCGATGATGTCGAGATTGGCATGGGCGGGACGATCCTTGCTCTTCGCGCCCAGGGTCACGAGGTCACCATGTGTGATCTCACCAACGGGGAACCGACCCCGATCGGCACACCGGAGCGCCGAGCGCGCGAGGCAGCCGAGGCGGCACGCCTCCTTGGGGTCTCGCGCATCACACTCGAGATGCCCAACCGCTACCTGACAGATACGGTCGAGAATCGGATGCAGGTGGCGGGAGTGATCCGACAGGTGCGGCCGGAGATTCTCTTCGTGCCGTACTGGGTGGATGCGCATCCCGACCACGTGGCCGCGGCGACCCTCTGCGAAGCCGCACGATTCTACGGGAAATTGACGAAGACCGCTCTTCCCGGCGAGCCATACATGCCCCCGCGCATCCTTCACTATTTCACGACTCACTACCGCTTGCACCCGGATCTGGCGTTTGTCTTCGATATCTCTGACTACGTCGACCAAAAGATCACGGCCATCCGCGCGTACGCATCGCAGTTTGGTCCAGAACGCCGCAACGAGCGGGTCTTCGATGACATACGCGTATGGAACCGCTACTTTGGAGACCTGATCGGTCGCGAGTCTGGCGAGCCGTTCGCCTGCCGCGAGAAGATCGGACTGCGCGGTCTGGATCAGTTCGTGTGATGTGACCGGTGAATCCCGTATCGCCTCGTCTGTGAACTCGGAGTTTGAGATCCCCTTGCGTTCCGGGGAAGCGTTCTGCTTTCCCTCCATCGTCCAGTGGGAGGCTCTGGCACGCGACAATGCCGCCGCATTGGACCGAGCGGATGTTCCACTCGCGGGCGTACCGCTTGCCGAGGTCCGGCGGCAGGCACGTCCAGAAGTTTTGAACGCGGCTGCTGCTTACGCCAAAGCGCTGGGCTTCGCCGGAGCGGCGCCGGGGGCGGCGGGCAACCCGCTCATGGTGACCGGACATCAGCCGACCTTCTTCCACCCCGGGATCTGGCTGAAGCACCTGGTGGTCGACCGCGCCGCCCGTGATGCGGGCGGCATTGGGTTGAGCATGTCTGTCGATACCGACACTCCTCAGGAGATTGGTGCAGATGTGCCGCACCGGGACGGGCGTCAACTGCGCCTGGCCCACGAAACTCTCCTCCGCGTCGGCCCGGATGTCCCCTACGAAGCCATTGACGCGCCCTCCGCGGCGGACTGGCAGAGGTTTGTGAACCAATTGCACGCCCATTTGGACACGGTGCCGCTACCACAGGCGGTACAGGCATTGCGGGATTTCGCAGAGGCCGCGGGCACTCCCACCCGGGAGATGAATTTCGTCGGGTTTCTAACGGCGGCGCGGCGGAGGTATGAGGGGAACCGGCCCTACGGCGAACTGGCAGCCTCGTGGCTGAGCGGATGCCAAGCATTCAAGCGGTTTGCCTGGCACCTGCTCTGCGATGGGGCACGCTTTGCCGCCGTGTACAATACGCATCTCGCATCGTACCGCACCCGGTATAAAGTCCGCACGTTGGCCCAACCGTTCCCCGATCTCGCCTCTGATGCGGACCGCCAAGAACTGCCGTTCTGGATCCTGAGCAATCACCGCCGGCAGCCGTTGTTTGTGCAGAGACGCGGAAGCACAATCCGTCTGTTCGCCGGCACTACACACGTGCTCGACGCTGACGTCGCGGCTGGGCCAGACGTCCTGCACGATATCGCCCTGCGCGGCCGCGCCCTCACGCTCACAGCTTTCAGCCGGTTGTGCGTGGCCGACTTCTTTGTGCATGGGGTTGGCGGGGGCCGCTACGATCGCGTGACCGATGCGGTGATCCGCGACTACTTCGGGATTGAGCCGCCGGCTTACGCCGTGACGACGGGTACGCTGCACCTGCCTCTCCAAGCGTTCGATCCGACCGCAGAACGCCAGGCTCTCCAGCGTCGAGCGCTAGAGATCCAGCATAATCCCGATCGGCTGCTCACCCATCCCACGCCCGCCCAGCAGACGCAGGTTGATGAGAAACGGGCCTTGATTGCAGCGCTGGAGGGCGGCGCACTGAGCCACCGCGAGCGCCGCGAGGCGACCCAGCGCATTCGGGAGATCAACGAGAGCCTAGCGCGCGCCTTGACGACTGAACTTAGCGATGTGAAGGAGCGGCAGACCGAGTTTGAACGCGGTGGCGATGCGACAGCAGCCGCGACATATCGGGAGTACCCCTATTGTTTGTTTCCCCCACACGCCGTGGATGAGTTGATCGAAGGATTGATTCAGCAGGGCCGATGATGGCCGCCGCAGCCTCACTCGGCGCTGCTTCTGATGACCGGGCTAAGGGGTCAAATGGGGGTGCGGCCGAATAGAGCGCCGCAGGTAGGCGATTACGAGAACGGCACCACCGAGAAGGGCGGCGGCCGGCGCCAGCCACACGAACCACAGCACTCCTTGGCGAGGGGGTTCTAACAAAATCCACTCGCCGTAGCGACTGACAAAGTACCTAACGATCTGGTCTTCGGTTTCCCCCGCGGCGAGTTTATCGCGGATCAATGTGCGCATCTGGGCGGACAGCTCAGATTGCGAGTCGGCCACACTTTCGTTTTGACACACCGGACAGCGCAGTTTGGATGCGATGACGCGGACCCGCAAGTCGACTTCCTGCGCCGACGTAGTCAGCGTCACCGCGAGCACCCACGCTGCGACCAGAAGGTGCTGACGGATCATCGTGTTTCTAGTAGTGGTGCCATCACCGGGGTTAACAAGTCCACGCTCACCGCGCCCGCATATTTGTACACGGTGCGCCCCGACTGGTCGATGAGGTAGGTCTCCGGCACACCGTAGACTCCATAGTCGATTGCGATCACGCTGCGGGGATCCATGCCCGCAGGAAACGTCAGCCCAAAGCGCTGGATGAAGGTGCGCGCTGGCGCCTCGTGATCCTGAATGTTCACCCCGACGACGGTCACGCCTTTTGTGCGGTACTGCTCCCAGATCGCTTGGAGAACGGGGGCTTCATCCGTGCAGGCCGGGACACACCACGATGCCCAGAAGTTGAGGACTACGAGCCGCCCGCGTAGTTCGCCTAACGTCAGGCGGCCTCCGCTGAATAGTTGTAAGCCGAACGCAGGGGCCATTCGTCCCACCAGCGGAGAGGGCAAGGCGCGGGGATCACGCCGCAGCCCAAAGGCCAGGACCAGCAGGAGCGGAATCACCACCGCGGCCATCCCGATCCACACCCAGGGCAGGGGCCGGCGGGGCGTTACCGTCTGCGAGTCGGCCATGACGCTAAAACTCCAGCTCCGACCATGATCGCCCCTCCCGCCCACAGCCACGACACCATGGGGGAGATCACGACCCGCACAACCGCACTCTGTTCCTTGGGGTCAAACGCCAGTAAAGTGACGTACAAATCGTCCCGCCATGTTGAGCGCACTGCGGGGGTAGCGACCGGCGTCCGCGATTGACGGAAGAAGTTTTCTGACGGGCGGAGGATGTCCACATCACCCGAGGACCGCGCTGTGCCCGCCTGGGCCGTTCCGTCAAGGATGCCGATTGTCAGGGGAGCCGCGACGATAATCCGATCCGCCCCCACCAGCGCCTCGAGGCTTTCCAGGCGGAGGGTGTATGCACCGACCTGCATCGTCTCACCGACGGTCAGATGGTTCTGCACTTCGATCCGTCCGGATTGGGACGCGACGATGCCGGCGACGGCGACCACCAACCCGAGGTGGGTCAGATACCCGTAGTAGCGTTGCGGGTTGATGGAAAACAGAGCCGCCACCGATGCCAGAAGGCCTTCGCCAGTGGCCGCGCGATGCGCCAAGGCCCCCCGAACGTACTCGGTCACCTGGGCCAGCGCCACAAACACAGCTGCCCCGAGCGCCGTGAGAGCGGTAGGACTGCGCACACCAGAAGCGGCGAGGGCGCCTGTGATGGCCACTGCACCGGCGGCGAGCGCCCCAAGCTTACGGAGATCATCGCGTCCGCTGCGTCCCCACCTCAGCGCCGTACCGCTTCCCACGGCCAGGAGCAGCAAGACACCGAGCGGCCCCACGACCCGATCGAAAAACGGCGGGCCGACTGTGACTTTGGCGCCGGTCGCGACCTCGACGACCAGCGGGAAGATCGTGCCCAGAAAGACCGTAAACGCCATGGTCACCAAGATGAGGTTGTTAATCAACATCATCGATTCTCGAGACAGCAGGCTGTCGAACCCGCCCTCATCGGGGGTCTGCTTTCGGCGCCAGAATAAGGCACCCAGCGACACGAGCGTTGCCACGCACAAGAAGGCGATGAATAAGGGGCCGATCAGGGATTGGGTGAAGGAGTGCACCGAGGCGATGACCCCGCTGCGGGTGAGAAATGTCCCGAAAATCGTGAGCAAGAAGACCAGGATGATCAGCGCGAGATTCCAGCCGCGGAGTAGCTGTCGGCGCGCCTGCACCATCGAGGAGTGGATGAATGCCGTTGCCACGAGCCAAGGCATGACCGCGGCATTCTCGACCGGGTCCCACGCCCAATATCCTCCCCAACCCAACACGTCATAGGACCACCGTGCGCCAAGGAACAACCCCGCCGTGAGCGCGGTCCACGCCACCAATGTCCACCGCCGCGTGATGGACGTCCACTCTTCCCTGTGCTGGCCAGAGAACAACGTGCCCATTGCAAACGCATAAGGAACAGAGAACCCCACATACCCGAGGTACAGCAAAGGGGGGTGGATGGCCATCAAGAGATGATTCTGAAGCAACGGGTTGAGCCCGACCCCATCGGGGGGCGTGACCGCCAACCGGGTAAACGGGTTCGCGGGTCCTGCGATCAGCCCCAGAAAGAACGTGGCAATGGCAAACAAGACCCCCAAGACATAGGGGAGGAAGCCAGGGTGCCGAGAGCGATAGCGGTGTGCCACGAGCACGGTAAGGCCGCTGAGAATCCACACCCACAGGAGGATCGAGCCCTCAAGTGCCCCCCACAATCCGGCGATCCGGAACAGCAAGGGCGTAACGCGATTGATGTTGGCCGCAACGTAGCGAATGCTGAAGTCAAAACCAACTAATGCCGTTTCCATATCCACTACGGCCAAGGTGACGAAAGTAAGAATACTGATAGCGGCCCGGTAACCCCAAATCAGTCCGCGCGGATCTTTCCGACTGTGTCCAACGACGAGAACTCCCAGGCCCCCGACGGCACACGCCAGAGCGAGCAGGAGGCTCCCAGTTCCGAGAAGAGCGATCACGGGGAAACCGGGGGCGCGTACTGCTCGGAGTGCTTGACGATGATCGCGTGTGCCGTGAAGATTCCATCGGTCCCGTACGTGCCTTCGACGACTGCGCCCTGTCCTTCGGTGAACAGATCCGGCGGTGCGCCGTGGTGGACGACAGGGACGGATGCCTTCCCGTCAGTGAGCACAAAACGCAGGTCGAGCGTCTGCGCATTCCACTTCTTCGAGCCGGGTGCGACCTGTCCGCCCAGCCGGATAGACCGTCCGACCGTGCTCGCGCCTTGGGCTAGAAGCTCGCTAGGCGTGGTGTAGTAGACGATCGCCCCGCGAATCCCGCCGATGATCAGGTACAGCAGTGCTCCGACGACGAGGATGGCGGCGAGTACAAGACGGGCGCGCTTCATCGAACTGAGGCGGAGTGCTGGGTCGCTGTCCCACGCGCTCTAGTCGCCTCCCGGAGTCGGCGATTCAACGAGAACACGTAGGTGGCCAGAGTGATCAACACAATGCTGTATGCCAGCGCGATCCACCCCATGAGCGTTACGCAGCCTCCCCGGCGTCTTCGGCGCGCGCCAAGCGGATGCGCAGCGTCAGCAGGTAGGCAAACAAAACGGTGAACGCAAGGAGGGCCAGGAGAAGGGCGGCGAGCATCGGGGGGGCCATCTTAATGTCCCCCGGCGTGAGGGATGCGGGCTGGTGGAGCGTGCGAAACCACACGACTGAGTAGTGAATCACGGGGACATCCAGGAATCCGATGATGCTGACCACGGCGGCAAGACGCGCGCCACGCCGCGGATCGTCGGCGAGGCCCCGTACCAGCAGGGCGCCAAGATAGATGAAGAATAGCACCGCGGTGGTGACGAGCCGCGCGTCCCACGTCCACCAGGTGCCCCACACAGGGCGACCCCAGATCGATCCGGTCACCAACGCGAGTCCGGTGAAGACCACACCGAGTTCCGTGGCGCTGTGCGCGACGTAGTCGTACACGGGAGCGCGCTTTGCCAAATAGAGAGCGCTGGCGACGCAGGTGATGGCAAATGCTACGTAGGCCACCCATGCGTTGGGCACGTGCGCGTACATGATGCGCACGTACTCGCCCTGGAAGGCGTCCGGCGGGGAGGCGACTAACCCGACGTAGGCCGCGACGACCAGCAAGCCAAGCGCAGCTCCGCCGAGAAACGATTGCCCGCTCACGACTCTTCCATCACCACCTCAAACAGGATCGGGCACACCAACAGGGCAGTCAGATCGAAAACCCCGATCACCACCAGCCACACGGCCTCTCCCCTGCCCGCGAGCGCCGCTTCGGTGAGCCGCAAGCAGCCCAAAACTACGGGCAAGGCGAGCGGGAGCAACAGGAGGGGCATCAGCAGCTCGCGGGCGCGCACATGCAGCACTACGCCCGCCAACAGCGTACCGATGGCCGCCAGCCCGATTACTCCCAAGAGTCCGACTCCGATCAGTGCCGGCAGGTGAGTCCAGATCGGGAGGTTGAACAGCACGCCCACCAGTGCGCACAGGAAGGCCAAAAGCGCTGTCAACATGACGATGAGGGCGAGAAATTTCCCCCAGTATATGTGCTCCCGGCTCCCGGGGTACAACAGGAGCGTTTCGAGTGCCTGCTGTTCCACTTCCGCCTGCGTCAGGCGGGGAATTCCCAGCACAGCCGCAAATCCCATGGCGACCCACAGGACGGCCGGCGCGCGTGCCGGTTCGGATCCCAACACAAAGCCCAGGAACAAAATCACGAGGAGGGCGACCATGCCCATCGCGGTGGCCGTCTGCCGGCCTCGCCACTCCAGGAGCAGGTCCTTACTCGTGACCGCAGCCACGCGGTCAATAGCTGTCACGGTCGGCCTCCCGCCACGGTCAGGGGATGGGCAGCGAAGTGTGCTGCGGGGGTGAGATCTACCATGCGACCTCCGGAGAGGACGAGGACGCTCTCGGCGATGCGGGTGCCGCGGTCCCAGTCCTGCGTCGCGACGACCGCGCACCCGCCTCGCTGTGTGGTCTCGGCCACCATGGTGTGGACGAGTCGCACACCCTCGGCGTCGAGCCCGTTAAACGGTTCATCTAGGAGTAACACCGATGGTGCGGCGAGCCACGCCCGCGCAAGGGCCAGCCGACGCTTCATACCCTGGCTGAATGTCCGGGCGGGATGGTCGCCCAGGCCGGTCAACCCCACCCGGTCCAGCCAGAGCGTGATCGGCTCGAACCGCCGGCCACACATCGCGGCCGCGAACTGGAGATTTTCCCGAGCGGTGAGTGAGTCGTAGACTCCCGGGGTGGCGCTGACGAAGGCCGCCTGCGCCCGGACCGCATCTGCATGTGCCACGACGTCGTGACCGAAGACTGTCGCCCTCCCTGAGGTTGGACGAAGTGCCGTGGCGAGGAGCCGCAGCAGTGTTGTTTTTCCAGATCCGTTCGGACCGACGACGAGGAGAACAGACCGCTGGGGTACCGCAAACGTGAGATCCCGGACAGCCCACGCCCCCCCGAAGCGCTTCGTCAGCGCGGTGGCGGTGATGGCGACTGTGTCCGTTGAGGCGGCAAGGGGTTCAGAGTTTGACATAATGATGTGGGTCGTGTGCGCTGACGTTGTTCGTGATGACGACGAGCACTGCCTGCCCGGTTCTGCGGGGCGGGTAGGGGAGGAGTCTTTGTGCGTTCGAAGAATCCCAGACGGCGGTATGTCCGGTCGTACAATCGCCGCCCTGGCCGCCGTCATGGTGGGCGTTCTTTTTATGGCCGCGTGTCAACCGGCCGTCAACGTCTCTCGAGTCCCCGCGGTGCGGACGGGGTTGCCGCTGGCGCCGAAGGATCCGCCTCTCTTGCCGGTCGATGCCTCGGGGAAGCCCATGCACCCGTCGGTGGCTGAAGGGGCCAAAGTGTTTTCCAAGGCACAGTGTCTGATCTGTCATGGTCCCGAAGGGCTGGGCAACGGACCAGCCGCCGGGAATCTGAAGTCACCCGGGAAAAACCTGCTCACAGATTTCTGGGCCCTGTTTGGCATTCGCGCCACGGGGGAGCAGTTGCCCAGTCGGCCCGCGAATTTTCACAACTTGGTGCAAATGCGGTTGAACAGTCCCTTCAACATGTATGAGACGGTGACCCGAGGCCGTCCGAACACGGCCATGCCTTATTTCGGGCCGAAGCCTGCGTACGGGGCAGCAACGTTTGGCGTCAAACTGACCGATGAAGACCGCTGGAACGTGATCTTCTTTGAGTGGGCGTTTACCACCTCGCCCGCCCAGGTCGCCCGGGGCAAGCAGATTTATGAGGCGCAGGTGGTCCCCATCCACGGGCAGGGGCTGACCTGTGCCGACTGTCACGGTGTCGCGGGGGACGGCCGGGGTCGCGTGGGGCTGGAGATTGCCAAAAAGAGATGGAACTGGGCGCGCGGCATGGGACCGGGAATCTTCACGGACGTCAACCTCATCGCACAGCGCAAACCCACGGACCTGTTCCAGGTGACCCAGGATGGACTCGACGACATGCCATCCTATCGGGGCGTGCTCTCGGATGACGACATCTGGGCCGTCGTGAGCTACATTTGGACGTTCATCTATACGTACCCCCAGGCGCCAAAATAATGGGCACACGACCCTCCTTCCCACAGTCATGATGGACCCGCAAGCACCTGAACTGATGGCTCGCCGCCGGTTCCTGAAGCTGGTGACGGCCATCCCAGCGCTGGCCGCGACAGTGGCGGTGATCTCCCCGCTGTTGCGCTTCCTCAAGCCCAACGTCGAGAAATTCAAGATCTACGCCCCCACGACCGGAGACACGGCGAAGGGGGAGCCCACGGCCGTGGCCACACTCCGTGAGGTGGCCAACCCCTGGGATTCCAAGTATTTCGTGTTCACACAAAAGTACCCCCAGTACACTCCTGAAGGGTTCAAGGCCGCGAACGTCCCCGGCGTGGTTGTGCGGCTCCCTTATCCGATCACGCTCTTCGATCCAGCCACCGGCAAGGGGCCATTGAGTTGGGCCAAGGAGATCGGGAAGACCCCCGCAGTGACGCAAAGCGACATCATTATCTTCTCGCGGATTTGTCCCCATCTCGGGTGCATCTACAACTACGTGGCGAACTACAAGGAAGTGACCGCGGGGTACGGCGGGTATGTCCCGCCCCCGGATCGCCAGCATGCGCTGATGGCCTGCCCGTGTCACCTCAGCATCTACGATCCTGCCGACCGGCAAATGCCCGGCCGGGTCGTGTCGGGACCTGCCCCACGTCCCCCGCGCACGTTCTTGTTTGAACTCCGTGGGGAGCAGATTGTGGTGACCGATGTTGAGGCCGGAGGCATCGCATGATTTCCGCCGAGGTCGAGTCGCTCAGGACGCACGCGCATGCGTGAGGATTTGAGACAGAGGATCGGCCATGGGTGAAAAGGTCTTAGACTGGCTGCGGGAACGGCGTCAGAAGCTCGATTTGTTCGACGAGACGGTCGTGGCGCATCAGGACAATCCGCTGTACCTGATGGGGCCCATGCTGTATTACTTCTGGCTTGTCACCGTCGTGACCGGCGTCATTCTCATGCTGTGGTACGAGCCGACTACGACCGGGGCCTACAGTTCGATTGAACGTATCCAAAACGATGTGGGGCGCCTGGGATTTCTCTTAGGCCGACCCCTGGCGCTAGGCGGGCTGATCCGCGGTCTGCATAAATACGGCGCCGATGCGCTGATCACGGTCATCTTCCTGCGCATTTACCGCATGTACTTCCTCGGCGAGTACAAGAAGCCAGGGGAGCTGTCGTGGATGCTCGCGTTCACCGGCCTCATCTTAGGCATGATCTCGGGGATCACCGGCTACCTGTTGATCTGGAACCAGCGAGCGTTCTGGGCGGCAAAGGTCGTGCTCACGGTACCGGTGTATTTCGATCAACTCCCCCTCATCGGGCCGCTGAAGTTTGGGTCCATGATCGCCTTTGTGTTCTTGGGCGGACCCGCTGTGGGTCAAGCCACCATCACCCGCTTTTACGCCCTGCACTTTGGCATCTCGCTGGTCTTGCTGATTCTCGTGGAGGTCCTCTTCTTCCGCACCCGCCGGAAGAGGATCAACATGTCGCTGGTTCCGGTGGTCGTGTTCGTGGCGATGCTGCTCATTATCTCGATCGTGTTGCCGGCAGAAAGCGGGCGCCGTGCCGATCCGACGCGAACACCCCTGCCCATTCTCTCTGACTGGTACTTTCTCGCCTTGTACCAGTATGTAAAGTACACGCCACCGCTATGGGCGGGGCTGGGTCCCGGGCTCCTGATCGGATTGGGGATGCTCGTGCCCTTCCTCGATCGCAGCCGGGGCCGGCGGCCGTTCGAGCGGCCGTTCTTCACGGTGGTCGGCGCTCTCGCCGTGCTCTACTTCCTCGCGTTCACGGCGCTGATTCTGTTCAACATCGCGGTGATCGAGCGCGATCCGTTTATCATCATGCTGATCACGCTGGTCGTTCTGAGCTTGGGATTCCTGTGGGAGTTACACTACCGGCG
>DATGVF010000060.1:0-7944 GCA_035300645.1 bacterium | reverse complement strand
TCCGAACGGGAATCCCAGGAGCCCATAGAAGGTGTACGCCATGTAGGCTCCGACCATAAACAGGCTCCCGTGCGCAAAGTTGATGACCCCGAGGACCCCGAAGATGATGGTGAGACCCGCAGAGATGAGCCAGAGGGACATAGCCAGAGAGACGCCGATGAGGCCCTGATACCCGATGATGTCCATGGAGGGCGGGCCGTGCTTGTGTGGTCGTCCTCCCGACCGGCGATGGCGCCGACTCGACTCTGGTTACTTTCCGACAGGCACGGCCGTGAAGGGCGGCGAGCGCCAGTACTCGTTCGCCGGGATTACGACTAGATCGCCGAGTACAGGAATCGGGTACTTGGCGTCCCACACGACTCTTCCGGCCGGGACGTTGTAGACGAACTGGTGATCCTCGGACCGGTACACGCGCAGACCGGCAGGCGTGGGGATGCGCATCCCGTTCAACGCGGCCAAGACGCTGTCGGTCTCCAAGCTCTTCGCCTTCTCGAGGGCCAGCTTGGTGATGTAGATGGCTGAGTAGGTCGTTTCCGCCGAGTAGTTGGGAAGCCGCGACCACCGCTTCTGGAATCGCTCCACAAAAGATCGGTTTATCTGGGTGTTGGGCCAGTTGTGGATATACCGGGCCGTCGCCCAGAGCTTGCCCTTGAATCGGTTGTCCTGCACCTCACGGGAAATCCCTTCCAGAACGTCGACTGACCCGCCCATCGCCTGGAACCATGCCTGGACTTTGTCGAAGACGCCCATGAGCAGGGCCTGACGAAGGAGCGTCACAGCTTCACCGGCCCACGGGGTGGCGATGATGGCATCCGGGTTCGTCGCCATCACGGCGGCGATCTGGCTGGAGAAGTCGAGGGTCAAGAACGGTGCCCAGGCCGCTCCCACGAACTCGGCGTCGGGCCGAGATTTCTTCATGACGTCTTTGAAGATGGCCCAGGTGGCGTAGCCGTACTCGTAATCGGCCCCGATGGTCGCCCAGCGTTTGATCTCCGGGTTATCTTTGAAGACCCAGGCGGCGATGGCATCCTGGTAGACGGGCGCGCTGACGCGGACGATTTCCTTAATCTTTTTGTCATACACCAGCTCCTCGGTGAGCCGGTGCGTGGCCGCATGCGTGAAGAACTGGATCCGCTTCAACTCTTGGAGGACCGGTCCTAGTGCCATGGCGATGCCGCTGCTGTCCGTCCCATAGAGGAAGTGCGCGCCCCACTCGTTCACGAGGAATCGAGCGTTCTTCACGCCGGTGGCCGGTTTGTTCTCATCATCCATGAAGCGCATCTCAAGTTTGCAGCCGAGGATGCCGCCGCCAGCATTGATCTCTTCGATCGCCAGGGTCGCCCCCATGTTGATCTGGCGCCCGTAGTCGGCATGGGCCCCGGACGCAATCCCCTGCACGCCCAGCTTAATCGTGGGGACATTCAACTGACAGGTGGATTGCCCGACGCTTGCAGGAGGAACAATAAGGGCCAGCAAGATCAGCACCACGGTTACGCTAGAAATCCATGTCCTCATCTTGACGCCCCCCTCAATGTCACTCTGTGTGGATGGCTTTTTCCCTCGTCTTCTATGCGTCCTACGACCCGGACGTCCGCCCCACTTGGGGTATCCATAGAATCTCTGGTTCAGCAGAATCTCTGGTTCAGCGCTCCCTATCCGCATGCGCGAACGCAGGCGTAACTTCGTTCCAGGCGGCGACGACCCCCTTGACGATTTCGTCCACGTCGGCTGCGGAGTGCGCGGCAGTGACCGTAACTCGCAGCCGGCTGGTGTGAGGGGGGACGGCCGGAGACACGATCGGCGGGATAAAGACACCGCGGTCAAACAGCCGGCGGGCCATGGTGAGAGCGGCGTCATCGTTGCCGGTGATCACGGGCACGATGGCCGTGGGATCGTCGCGCACCTCGAGGCCTCCGGCGCGCAAGCCCCTGCGCAACGCCAGGTAGTTCTGCCGGAGACGCTCCACCCGCTGAGGCTCGCGCTCGAGCAGGTCGAAGGCGGCGAGGCAGGCCGCCGCGCTTCCTGGCGGCAGGGCGGCAGAAAACACAAAGGCCCGGGAGGTGTGCTTGAGCAGGGCGCTGAGCTCGGGCCTGCCGGCGATATATCCCCCCACGGAGGGGATGCTTTTCGACAGGGAGCTCATCTTGATGTCGATCGTCCCCGGCAGCCCAAAATGGCTCTCGATCCCCCGCCCGTCTCTCCCCAACACGCCCAAAGAATGCGATTCATCCACCATTAACCAGGCTTTGCGGCGCTGGCAGACCTCGACCAGAGCGGGCAGATCGATGACGTCCCCATCCATGCTGAAGACGGCGTCGACGACCACGAGCGTGCCTGCCCCGGCCGGGGCCTCGGCCAGTGCCCGGTCGACTGCCGCGATGGCGTTGTGCGGGACGCGCACGAGTCGGGCTCCGGACAGCAGGCACCCATCGATGATGCTCGCGTGGTCCAGCTTGTCGCAGACGACCACGTCGCCGCGGCCCACGAGCGTGGTGATGGCGGCGACGTTGGCCACATACCCGCTGCTGTAGACGACCGCGGCGTCCGCGCCGATGAATGTCGCAATCCGCCGTTCCAATCGGTCATGCAGGTCGGTGTTGCCCGCGAGCAAGCGGACGCCGTGGGTTCCCGTTCCGTAGTGCGCGACCGCCGCGTTCGCGGCGGCTTCGATCTCGGGATGACCGAGCAGTCCCAGGTACGAGTACGAGGCTCCCAACAACAGGGACCGCCCCTCGATCGTGACGCGCGGGCCCCGCAGCGCTTCGACGGGTTCCAAGTACAGATACAGCTGTCGTTCCTGCACGTCGTGCACGCGAGACGCGAACTCATTCACGCGGCGCGTGATGGGATTTGTCGCTAGGTGATCCGTGGTCATGGGGCTACGCAAGGCCGTTCGCCGGAGTGCGGGGAGAAGCCTTCCCCGGTGCGAACGCATGCGCTGGTACCCGTGCGCCGGAGCTGCGGAATAGCCCACGGGACAGGTGAGGTTGCGCATGGGTGTCTGAGGAGGTTAGCGCGGCTTAATCCGCCGTCGCGCGGAGCTGGCGTGTGAGGGCAGGCCTTCGAGCTCGGCCAGGCGCGTCGCAAACGGCGCGAGAGATGCCGCACCCTCTGCGCTTAATCGCGTGAACGACGCGACCCGCAAGAATGTCCCCACCCACAGACCTCCGGCAAACCGGGCCGTGCCGCCGGTGGGCAGGACGTGGTTGGGGCCCGCCGCGTAGTCCCCGAACACGACGCTGGAGGCGGGGCCGATAAACAATGCACCATAGGCCGTCAAACGCGAGGCCACCGCGTCCGGGTCGGCCACCAGCAGCTGCACGTGTTCGGGGGCGAGGGCGTTGACCTTCGCACACGCCTCTTCCACCCCACTGGCAATGACCACCTCGCCATTCTCCTCCCAGGACGTCCGTGCGGCGCTGGGGTTGTTAAGGCGCGCCAACGCCGATTCGACGTGCTCGAGGGCTGCGCGCGCAACGCGTGCATCTGTGCAGACCAAGATCGCGCGGGCCCGCGCATCATGCTCCAACTGCGCCAGCAGATCAGCGGCGGCCAGTTCAGGGTCAGCTGACCCATCGGCGACGATGCACAGTTCAGTGGGGCCGGCCAGCAGGTCGATCCCGACCTGTCCATAGACTTGGCGTTTGGCTTCGGCCACATAGACATTCCCGGGGCCCACGATCAGGTCGACCGGACGCACCGAGGTGGTCCCAAATGCCAGCGCCCCAATTGCCTGGGCCCCGCCCATGCAGTAGATCTCATCGGCGCCAGCCAGCGCCATGGCAGCCAGTGTGACCGCGTGAATTGAGCCGTCGGGACCAGGTGGCGCGCACGCGGCCACGCGCGGGACCCCGGCTTCTTTGGCGGGCAGGATCGTCATCAGCGCAGTCGACGGCAAAGGGTGCCGTCCGCCCGGAACGTAGCACCCCGCCGCCTGCACCGGCAGGAGCCGGTGGCCCACCTGTACCCCCGGGGTCAATTCGACCGCGAGCTCGGTAATGGTCCGCCGCTGCGCCCGCGCGAATGCGCCAATGCGGTCTTTCGCCCACTGGAGTGCTTCGCGTGTGGGACCAGGAAGAGAGGCTAGTGCCTGGTCAGCATCCGCTCGACGGATCCCAAGCGTCTGCCGCTTCACCCCATCAAGGCGTTGTGTGTACTCGAGGACGGCGGCCTCGCCGCGAGCTCGCACGTCGTCGAGGATGTGGGCGACGGCATCGCGCACTTCCGTCTGCGGACGAGGGGCCGGCCGCGCGGGCTTCAGCGTTTGCACGAGGAACCTGCGGTCATTGCGGCAACCGTAATACGCGGAACGACTGACGACTCCCTGCTCTGGGTAACCCGCCCGCAGGGCCAACTCGCCGGCGCGGTGCCTGTTGGGCCTGTCGGTGGGGTATGGTAGAGGCGATGGACCCTTTCCAGGTGGTGCGCGCCCGTACACCACACGGCATCCGGACCCTTCCGGCTTTCGTGCTGGTAACGTTGTTGTTCAGCGGTGGTGTGTTTGCCGCGGGGCCGATTCTCTTGGCGCCCGATCGGCGGGCCATTCCGCAGCTGGTGACGCGAGAACAGACAGAGGTTCGCTACGGCACGGGCGTCGTCGTCGGTGCCGAGACGATTCTCACCGCGCGGCACGCCGTGGCGGGCACCGTGGAAGTCGTGTTGCCTAATGCGAAAGTGATTGGCGGCGTGCGGTGCCGCGCGCCTGACCGCGATACCGCCGTCATCACAGCGAGGCTGCCTGCAGGGACGCCGCGTTATCGTATTTCCTTCCGAACGCTGAAGGTTGGCGAAACTGTCCGCGTGGGCGGGTATCCGGACCGGCGGTGGACAGTGGTCAGTGGACGGGTCACAAACATGATCAAGAGCGCCATCCTCAGTGATCGCCGCGTCACCACTCCGATGGTCGTCTTCAAGCCGGCGCTCCACCAAGGGGCGAGCGGGTCGCCCGTGCTCGATGCGAAGGGGTACGTGGTGGGCATCTTCGTCGCGTCGAACGCACGGGAAGATTACAGCATTGCCCTGCCGATCGCCACGGGGTTAGGACCGTGTCGGTCAATCGTCCAAGAAGGTGCCGCACCCGTTGTCCCGGCGAGTAGTTTTCTCCCGCTGCCCTCCGACGTCCGCGTCGCCCCTTCGTGATCTAGACCCAGGCAACCACGTCTCGCATCCTGTCCGCAGGGCTTTCTCCCCGGCGCGTGTAAAGGGTGTTCGGCCACATTCGACCTTCTCCAAGGAGTTGGCTTATGGAACCCCGCACCCTTA
The DNA here is from genome assembly GCA_035300645.1 of bacterium. Taxonomy (GTDB): domain Bacteria; phylum Sysuimicrobiota; class Sysuimicrobiia; order Sysuimicrobiales; family Kaftiobacteriaceae; genus 13-1-40CM-64-14. Next base: position 2,682 of record DATGVF010000060.1, on the reverse strand, counting down.
TCGCGACGGACCTGTCCGCGCTCGTCCATCCGCTGCAACATCCCGCAGACCACCAGGCGCCGGTGGTCTTCGTCGAAGGACGCGGGGCCGTGCTGCGGGACGCCGACGGCCGCGAGTACCTCGATGGACTGGCCTCTCTGTGGAACGTGAACGTGGGCCACGGCCGGACCGAACTGGCGGACGCCGCTGCCGCGCAGATGCGCAAGCTGGCGTATGCTTCCGCGTACGTCGGATACACTAACGAACCGGCCGTGCGCTTGGCGGAGCGATTGCTAACGCGGGCCTACCCCAACCTCTCCGGCGTGTACTTCACCACCAGCGGGGCGGAGTCCAACGAAACGGCCTTCAAACTCGCCCGGTACTTCTGGCGGCGGCAGGGCCACCCGACGAAAACCAAGATTATTTCGCGCATCCATGGATACCACGGCTTGACCTTGGCGGCGATGAGCGCGACGGGGATGCCGGCCTTCCACGCGATGTTCCAACCCACGGTGCCTGGATTCGTGCATGTGCTGCCGTCGTATCCTTACCGGTATCCGGGGTCAATGGCCGATGCGGTCGAGGCGGCCATTAAGAAGGAAGGGCCGGAGACCGTCGCGGGCGTTCTCGCCGAACCGGTCATCGGGGCGGGAGGTGTCATCGTGCCGACCGCCGACTACTTCCCTGCCGTGCGCGAGATCTGCGACCGCTACCACGTCCTGCTCATTGCCGATGAGGTCATCACCGGGTTTGGCCGCACCGGCCGGTGGTTTGCGCTTGAACATTGGGGCGTGCAGCCCGATCTCGTCAGTTTCGCCAAGGGAGTGACCAGCGCGTACCTGCCGCTAGGTGGGGTGATGGTGTCCCGCCAGATCCACGAGGCCATCGAACGCGCTCCCCTGAGCGAACGGTTCATGCACGCGGCGACGTACTCCGGGCATCCGACCTGTTGCGCGGTGGGCCTCGCGAACCTGGATGTTTTTGACCGCGAACGGCTCGTCGAGCGGGCCGCGACCCTCGGCGCGCGTCTCCAGGAAAAAGCTCAGATGCTCCGCAGCCTGCCGTCTGTGGGCGACGTCCGCGGATTGGGACTGATGTGCGGGGTGGAACTCGTAGCCGACAAGATGACCAAAGCCCCGGCCCTGGGTGTGGGGGCCAAGGTCCTTGGCGAGGCACGCCGGCGCGGCTTGATTACGCGGATGCGCACCGGGCAGGTGGGTGAGTACCCCATTGGCGACACCATCTGCATCGCGCCTCCCCTGGTCGTCACAGAACAGCAAGTCGACCGCATTATCGACATTCTCCGGGAGTCGATCGCCGCGGTGACTGCCGCGTCGTGACCGGCAGGGTGGTCATCATCACCGGGGCCAGCAGCGGGATCGGCGAGGCCGCCGCCCGGGCGTTTGGCGCGCGCGGGGACTCGGTGGTGCTGGCCGCGCGGCGCCGGGAGCGTCTGCAAGCGGTCGCCGCGTCGGTGCCAGACAGCCTTCCGATCACCGCCGACGTCACCCGTCCCGATGATCGTCAGCGCCTCCTCGACCAGACCCTCGCACGTTACGGCCGTATCGACGTCTTGGTCAACAACGCGGGGGTGGGCATGTACGACTGGCTCGATCAGCAATCCGAGGAGGCCATTTACCAGGAGGTGGCGACCAATCTCTTGGCTCCCCTCCTGCTCACGCGGGCGGTGATTCGTGTGATGCTACAGGGGGGACGGGGAGTCATCATTAACGTCGGCTCGATCGCCAGCCGCGTGGGGGCTCCGACGACGTCGATCTACAACGCCACGAAGTTTGGCCTGCACGGGTTTACCGAGGCGTTGCGCCGGGAAGTGGGACCGCAGGGTATTGCCGTGTGCGGGATCTACCCTGGCGGGGTGGCGGGCACCGAATTCTCTAGTCATCGACGTGTGCATCCCAAGGTGACCACCCCGTCGTGGTTGCGGCTCCGCGTCGACCGCGTGGCCCGGGAGATCGTCGCACTCGCCGACCGGCCGCGCGCCGAGCGGATTATGCCCAGCATCTTCCGACCGGTAGTCGCAGTCAACGCCCTGTGGCCTGGCGTCGTCGACGCCGCTATGATGCGCCGGGTCCACCGCCTGCGGGACAGGGAGGAGGCCGGGAAGTGAGGGAGCCCAAAGGGAGACGTACGTGGGGAAAACTCGGTGCGACAGCGGTGTGGATTCTGCTGCTGGTGGCGTTGTGGGGATGGCTGCGCTCCCCGATCACTGCCGGTGCGGTCGCGGCATGCGTCCCCACCCGGCCTGATATCCAAGGCCCGTTTTACAAACCTAATGCACCAGTGCGCACCGCCGTCGGCACGGGGCACGTGCTAACCGGCACGGTGCGATCCGCCGCGCACTGTGATCCTATTGCACAGGCTCGCATCGAGTTCTGGTTGGCGGGGCCTGCCGGGCGCTACGAGGACGCATATCGCGCCACGATCGTGGCTGATGCGGCGGGACGGTATCAATTCACAAGCATCTTCCCGCCGCCATACAGCGGACGGTCACACATTCACATCCGTGTGAGTGCTCCGCACCATCAGGTCCTGGTGACTCAGTACTATCTCAAGCCCACAGAGACAACCGGCGTCTTCGATCTCGTCCTGCGGCCACAACCCTAACCTTCGACAGAGACCATGGCGGGCCACGGTAAGCGCGGAGTGATGACGTAGGCGGTTGAGCCACCCTCGATTCTGAGT